>NZ_JAZKRW010000091.1:0-12996 GCF_036626415.1 Salinibacter sp. | reverse complement strand
TCTGAGAACCTGATGTGTTGATTTTGGATCGGATGCGGAGAGCGAGTATCGATGAGCCGACCCGCGGCGCAGGGTTCAGGGCCATAGCGGTACGCCCTGAGCGTCAGCGGGGACATACGTTCAGAGGGCGGCCGCCGGTGGCTGGAGACGCTTTGCGGGTCATCGCTGCCGGCCGGGGCCCAGACATAAATTGAAGCAGACTCTGAGCCCCCCGCACGGGGCGCGCCCACAAAAAAACGCCGAGCGGCCTAAGCCACCCAGCGCTTTTGGGGATCGGTTCCCCTGATCGAGGCGTCTCCGTGTTAGCGGAGAACGCGATCAATCACGTGGACGATTCCATTCTCGGCGTCCAGATCGGTCTGGCGGACGGTCGCGTCGCCAATTCGGACCTGCTGGTCCTCATTGGTTCGAATACGGAGACGTTTTCCGCTCATCGGCGTCAGGGACGAACTCTCCGCCACGTCTTTGGCCATTCGTCGACCCTCGATCACGTGGTTTTTGAGGAGGTTCTGCAGGCGCGTTTTGTTGGTCGGCTTCATCAGGTCCTCAAGGACGCTTTCGGAGAGGTCCTCGAACGCCGCGTTGGTCGGGGCGAACACTGTGAACGGCCCGTCGCCCTTCAGCGTGTCGACGAGTCCGGCAGCCTGGAGGGCACTGACGAGAGTAGAGAAGTTCTTGTCATTCGTTGCAATGTCAACGACGGACGGAGCTTTTTTCTGGACAGTAGACATAATGGTGCGGTTGGATGATTTTTGATGAGGGGCAATCCTTCCGAATTTTTTCGATCGGAGTTACTTTTCGTATCATTACTACTATACACGTCGTTTTTTAGTTCCCTTTTGCAAATTTATTTTTTGTGTGGCCCGATGCACCAACTTTTTGGGACAAACTACCGAAATAAACCAGGGAAGACGCCATTCTCTCAGGAGATTCGCCGTCGGAGAGTGACCGTGCATCGTCGGCTGGCCGCGACCGATCTACTCCGACGGCTTTCATCAAGGGCGACTGGATAGGGGACCGAGCCGACTTCCTCCGGTCCCCCGTTGAAAAGATGTAACAGATTGACCGTGAGCATAACAGAATTTTCTGCACAGCAATCCGCGCAATCTTGAATCAACTTCAGCGTGGCGCGAAGTACAACTCCTCGTCGGGACGGATGCCGATACGCCCCTACGTCGAGATGGGAGCAGATCACATGGTTCAGCTTTCCCCTACTGGCTGCGCCGATCGCCTAAAAACTGTATAACAATTTTGCCAGACAGTATTAGAGAATGCACTGGGTCTAATTTGGAACCGTCTGCAAAAGTGCCACTTTGAAGAACAACTTTTTCGGTTGATATTAGAACATGTTCGACGAAATTTAATCACTGAAATTTATTAACTTTTAGGATTTTTACCATTGGATAAAATGAGAGTGTGGAGATGCGAAGTTGTAAATATTGACCGTACGGTACAGATCTCATGGAATTGTGCACGGAGGATTGCTGAGCCACAAATTCGGGTTGACATTACCGTTGCGCAGCCCTAGAGTATTTGAACGCATCAAAATAAAGAACGACTTCTGCCTCTACCGACGCAACGCTCTCGGTGAATCACATCATAAGTCACACCACATACGCACCATGACCCGCCTTTTATACGCCTGTTTTGGGTTCATACTCGTGGGGGGACTGCTGGGGGGACTTGAGGTTGCAAGTGCACAGTCACAGGGGGAAATTGCCGGGACCGTCCTTGACGCCAACACGCAAGAGGCCCTGCCTGGAGCCAACGTCACGGTGCTGGGCACAAACTACGGAACCAGCACCGACGCCGATGGGAACTTTCGCATTTCCGGTCTGGAGACGGGTCGGTACGACGTTCAGGTGTCATTCGTCGGGTACCGGAGCCGTACGAGATCGGTCACTGTTCGGGCAGGGGAGCCCACGACTCTCAATATAAGCCTCCAGCAAGGCCAGGTCGCGGCGGAGGAGGTGGTCGTCACGGGGTCCAGGCAGTCCGAAAAGGTGCTGGAATCCCCCGTCCAGGTCGAGACCGTTACGGCGGCCGATCTCGAGACGAGCGGCGGCGGGACCTTTCTGTCGTCCCTTTCCAACCTCAAGGGCGTCGACTTTGCCCGGGTCGGGATCAACGGGCAATCCGTCTCGATGCGGGGCTTCAACAACAACTTCAACACGCGGCTGCTGCAGCTGAAGGACGGGCGCCTTGCCCAGCTGCCGGGGACGGGCCTGCCGCAGGGCAACTTCCTGCCGTCCTCCGAGCTGGACGTGAAAACGATTGAGGTGGTCGTGGGACCGGCCTCGGCCCTCTACGGCCCGGATGCGCATACCGGGGTCGTCAACCTCATCACGAAGACGCCGTGGGACGAATCGGGCGTGGCGCTCGACGTGCGCGGCGGTCAGGAAGACCTCATCGACCTGAACGGACGGGTGGCAGGGACCGTCAACGACAAGTTTGGCTGGAAGGTGAACGGCCAATTTATGTCGGCCACCGACTATAGGCCCCCGACGGGCGGGCCGAATGCGTCGGCCGCGGATTCGACGCACTTTTTCGGGCCCCTGGGAGAATTCAACGAGATCGATCTCGTCGAGGATTATGATGTCGAGTCGATTCGGACGGAGGGGAGCCTTTACTACCGATTTGCCGACGGCTGGCAGGCGGAGTTCACCGCCGGGTTCTCGGAGAACGACAACTTCGGCGTGACGAACAACGGCCGCAATCGCATCAAGGACTGGCAGGTTCAATTTCAGAGCCTGAAGATTAGCAGCGAGCACTGGTTCGCGCAGGCGACGCGCACCGCCAACAGTGCAGGCGACACCTACCAGATCAACAATGTGGCAGCAGGAGCCGAAGCAATCTTTGGGGAGGCGCTGCAAAACGGGGCGTCGCCCAGTCAGGCTCGTCAGCAGGCCCTCGATCAGCTGCCGGCGCTCCGGGAGGCGAATACATTCGTCGACGAAGCGGTGCTGTGGGACTCGGAGATCCAGTACAGCAACAGCTTTCGCGTGGGCACGGGCACTCTCGACTTCGTGACGGGCGGCCAGTTTCGCCGCTTCCTGCCGGACTCGGAGGGCACGTTCCTGGCGGATGCCAACAACGAGGACATCGACGAAACGGAAGGGGGCGGGTACCTGCAGCTCGACTACCGTCCGACGGACGACCTCCGGTTCAACGCGGCGGCGCGCGTGGACGGAAACAGCGAGCACGACACGCAATTCAGCCCGAAGGCGGCCGTCGTGTACACCGTAGCCCCCACCCACAACGTACGCTTCAGCTTCAACCGGGCCTTTAAGAGCCCGACGACGCTAAACAATGAGCTCTTCATTACGGCGGCCAATTTGGGGCCCGTATTCCGGGGCAACGGCGGCAACGGTTTTACGATTCGGGACGGCCCGACCACGGACGCGAACGTCGTCCGTGACGTGGACCCGCTCGACCCGGAGGAGGTGAATACCATAGAGCTCGGATACAAGGGGGTGTTCCAGGAGCGCCTCGCCGTCAACCTGACGGCCTACAATTCCTGGTACGAAAACTTCATCAGTCCGCTCACGAACGTGGCGAATCCAGCGGCCGCTGGCACGTTCGCGTTCGAGGACGGCCAGCTTACCCCTCCGGAAGCGGATCAGCCGAATGGCTTCCTCTGGACGTACTTCAACTTTGGAAGCGCTACGGTTCGGGGGCTTGACGTCGGGGCCGAGTTTTTCGCGAGCGAGAAGCTCACCCTGTCCGGAAACTTTTCACTTATTGACCTCAGCGACTTCGACCAGGGCAACGCTAGCCAGGACCTCCTACTCAATGTGCCCGAGACAAAAGTGAAAGGCTCTGTGACGGTACGCGACGTGGGGGTCGACAACTACTTCATCAGCTTCTCGAGCCGCTGGAAGTCCTCCTACGAGTTTCGGTCCGGCTTCTGGGACAGCGAGAAGTTCTACGACGATGGCGAGGTGCCCAGCCGCTTCACGGCCAGCCTAACCGCCGGGTACACGGTTCCCCAAACCGGCGTGAAGCTGAAGGCGAGCGTGACCAACCTGTTCGATGAGGACACGCCCGACACCTTGGGGGCCCCGGAGACAGGACGGTTGTTTTGGGTTTCGGCGACGTACAAGTTCCAGGGACTCGACTTCTAAGTAGGTCGGCAAACCAACGTTGACAATCGTCATTCCGAGCGGAGCGCTGGAGCGTAGTGCCCGAATGCTCTTGGCGTGAATCTCTCGGAAGACGGGCGGACACGAACCTTCCGATCGGCTTCCACTTGGTGCGAAGAGAGGCCCTGAAGATGCCCCTGCGGCTCCCTTTCGACTGCCTCCTCTCACCGTGCGTCGGTCGCTCAGAATGCCGTTCGAGTAAACGTATTTCCACGGGTCTACTTGGCTGGACGCCCGTTCTCCCGAGACGCTGGACGTGGTCCGGGGTCTAGAGGGAGACGCACCGACAGTTTCTTGTTCACGACAGGCGCCCGTATTGTATGAGCACCGACCGACTGGCAGAGAAAACGGCGATCATTACGGGTGGGGCCCGGGGCATCGGGCGGGCTACGGCGCACCGGTTTGCGGCGGCGGGCGCGGCCGTCATGCTCGCCGACGTGGACGCCCAGGCCGGGCGCGAGGCCGTGTCGGCCATTGAGAACGAGGGCGGCACGGCGGCCTTCACCGAAACCGACGTGACGGACCTCAATCAGGCGCAGGCCCTCGCCGACGCGACCGTCGAGCACTTTGGGAGTCTCGACGTGCTCGTCAACAACGCCGGCATCACCCGCGACGCCACCCTCAAGAAGATGAGTGAGGAGGACTTTGATCAGGTCGTGGACGTGAACCTGAAGGGCGTGTTCAACTGCACGAAGGCCGCCCTCCCCCACCTCACGGAGAGCGACGCGGGGCGCATCCTGAACGCAGCCTCCATCGTGGGGCGCTACGGCAACTTCGGGCAGACCAACTACGTCGCCACCAAGTCCGGCGTCATCGGCATGACGAAGACGTGGGCCCGCGAGCTGGGGCGCGACGGGGTAACGGTCAATGCGGTGGCCCCGGGCTTTGTGGACACGGCCATGATGGAGACGGTCCCCGACGAGATCATCGACGACCTGACGGACCAGACGCCGCTGGGACGGCTCGGGGATCCGGAGGACATCGCGGACGCCTACTGCTTCCTGGCGAGCGACGAAGCCGCGTTCATCACCGGTGCCGTGCTTGCCGTGGACGGAGGGCTGGTGCTGTAGAAGTTGAAGGTTGGAAGGTTGCAGCGAGCAACTCATCAGTGGACGGTCGAGATGGATTCAATGAGACGTGCTACGATTGCCGGGACCGGCCTCTACGCCCCCGAGCGGGTCGTGCCCAACGCGTATTTTGATGAGCTCTACGGGGAAGATGTCGATTCTTTTCTCCGCGAGAACCGCAACATCGAGGAGCGGCGGTACGCGGCCGAGGATCAGGCCACGTCCGACCTGGCCGTCGAGGCGGCCCGGGACGCGATGACCGACGCGGGAATTGAGCC
The DNA here is from genome assembly GCF_036626415.1 of Salinibacter sp. Lineage (GTDB taxonomy): Bacteria > Bacteroidota > Rhodothermia > Rhodothermales > Salinibacteraceae > Salinibacter. The sequence continues at coordinate 7,509 of NZ_JAZKRW010000091.1, read as the reverse complement.
CGCTGACGTGGACCTTCTCCTCGTCTCCACCGACACGCCCGACCAGATTTCCCCCTCCACCGCCGCCGTCGTGCAGGACAAGCTCGGCGCCCGCAACGCGGCCACGTTCGACATCAACACCGCCTGCGCCGGCTTCGTGACGGCGCTCGACACCGGGCGCAAGTTCCTGGAGACCGACGAGCAGTACGACCGCGTGCTCGTGATCGGGGCCTACCTCATGAGCCGCTTCATCGACTACGACCAGAAGAACGTGGCGTCCCTCTTTGCGGACGGGGCCGGGGCCGCCGTGCTCGCGCCCACGACCGGGCAGGACGGCATCCTTACCTCCACCCTCGTCTCGAAGGGCGAGTACCACGACTACATGGGCGTCTACGAAGGCGGCACGGCCTGTCCCATCACGACCGAGAACGGCGAGACGCAGCGGCTGGCCTTCCGGAAAGACTTCCCCGACGACTTTAATCCAGACCACTGGACGGACTTGGTGACGACGCTTACCGACCGGCTGGGCGTGACGCCCGGCGACGTGGACCAGTACTTCTTCACTCAGATCAACATCCTCAGCATCCGCGAAACACTGGATCGCCTTGACCTGCCCTACGACCGGGCACACAACGTGATGGACCGGTTCGGCTACACCGGCAACGCCTGCGTGGCAATGGCCCTGGCGGATGCCGTGGACCAAAAGCTCCTCGCACCGGGCGACCTCGTGGTGATGATTGCGTCGGGCGGCGGGGCGGCCCTGGCGGGGATGGCGTTTCGCTGGGGCGACGCGTAGCAGCGCCGGTGTGGATGGGTGGTAGAGGACGCATGATGCTGCCTCCCTGCGTTCATGCGTCCCTTCCTCCATACGTCATACGTACACGCGTACAAACCGCGAAGCAAACATGGGCGAGACGGCGATTGCGTGGGGCTTTTTTGCGGTGTACCTGCTGGCCGTGGGCGGAGCCGCAACGGTAGGGATCCAGAAGGTGACGGGGTTTGCGTCGTTCAGCGTGGGCAGCCGCGACGTGAGCCCGGTGCTCGTGGGCCTCTCGCTGGCGGCCAATCTCACGAGTGCGGCCACGTTCATCATCAATCCCGGACTCATCTACCTGTACGGCCTGAGCGGTGTGCTCGGCTACGTGGTGGCCATGCCGCTCGGCCTCATCTTGGGGCTCATCGTCTTTTCCAAGGCCTTCCGCCGGGTGGGGGACGAGGTGGAGGCGCTCACGGTCCCGCAGTGGATTGGGGATCGCTTCGGAGACTACCGGCTCACGGTCTTTTTTGCGGGGGCGAGCCTGCTGCAGATCGCGTTCCTCGTGCTCATTACTGTGGGCCTCACCCGGGTGTTGTCGAACGTGCTCGCCGTGCCGATGTGGGCGTCGATGGCGATGGCACTGGGCATTCCGCTTCTCTACATCATGATTGGCGGGGCCAGTGCCCACACCCTCACCAACAGCGCCCAGGCGGTGCTGATGCTGGGGGTGGCCCTGATCATGCTCGGGTCGGGCGCCGCATACTTTGCCGATGGCGTCGGCGGATTCGTGGACCGGCTGGCCAGCATCGAGCCGGTGCTGGCGCAGCCGACCAATCCGGACAGCCTGCTCTTTCGGGACTGGTTCGAAGTGGTGGTCTGCAACCTATGCATCGGGTTTGCCATCGTGAACCAACCGCACGTGATGTCGAAGGCCCTCTACCTGAAGAGCACGAAGGACGTCAACCGGTATCTGGCGACCGGCATTGTGGCACTGGTCGTTTTCTTCGCGGTCATGCTCGTCGGCCTCTACGCTCGGATCCTGATGCCGGAGGCGGGCATCGAGCCGGACGCGGTGGTGCCCACCTACATCGTCGAAGTCTTCGGGCCGTGGCTGCGCTCGATGATTCTCATTGGACTCGTGGCGGCGGGCTTCTCCACGATGGAGGGACTGATGGTGGCCCTCTCCACCATCTTCACCAACGACATCTACCAGCCACTGGCCGAGCACTTAGACGTGCTGTCGGCAGAGGAAATCGAAACCCGCGCTGTGCACTACAGCCGGTACTTCCTGGCCCTGCTCGTCCCCGTCGTGGCTCTCATTTCGTGGGGGCAGATTGTCAATCCCAATCTCTCGGTGGCCATTCTGGGACAGAACGGGGTCTACGCGCTCTTTTCGGCCACCTTCGTCCCCATTTTGTTTGGCATCTTTTCGAAGCGGGTTACGAAAGAGGCGGTCTTTGCCGCGGCCAGCACGGCGCTCGTGGTGCACTTCGGGATGTACTACGGCGAAATCACGATGTATCACAACAACCCGGCGGTGCCGGCCACATTTGCGCTCGTCTCCAGTGTGCTCGTGGCCCTGGCGGCGATGACGGCGCAGGGACGCTGGACGGCCAACTTGGAAGGGGAGGCTGCGGAGGCGGCAGCCGAGTGATGAAAACGGAGGAACCTGTTCCTTCCACCGGTCGGGGGAGTATGTCAATCGGTACGCCAAATTCCGCACTCCAAACTCGCTATGCCTCGAACGGACTGGCTCGACCGGAACGCGCTCTACACCCCTGACGCTCCGGGGCTCGTATGGGGGCCGACGGGCGAGACCTACACCTACGCCGAACTCCACCGGGCCGGCGAGCGGTTGGCCGCCGGGTTGGCCGCCCAATACGATCTGTCGGCGGGCGACCGCGTCGCCGTCTTGGCCGAGAACACGCTGGAGCACGTCCTCCTCTTCTGCGCAGCCCAGAAGGCGGGCTACGTACTGGTGCCGCTCAACTTTCGGCTGGCCCCGCCCGAACTCCAGTATCTCGTCGACGATAGCGCACCGCACGTGCTCTTTGCCTCCGCGGACTTCCGGGACATTGCGGAGGGCCTGGAACTGGACGCGCCGGTTGCGCCGCTGGACAAGGTCGGGGCCCTCATGGAGTCGGCGTCGGGAACAGCGGACACTGACAGTCCCGAGCTGGACGACCCGTTGATGATTCTCTACACGTCCGGCACCACGGGGCGGCCGAAGGGCACGATCATCCCGCACAAGATGCTGTTCTGGAACTCGGTCAACACCGAACTGCGGCTGGACCTGACGGCACAGGATCGCTCGTTCAACGCCGCACCGTTCTACCACACCGGGGGCTGGAACGTGCTCCTCACCCCCTTCCTCCACCACGGCGCCACGACCTACCTCTTCCCCTCCTTCGACCCGGGCGCCATCCTGCGCACCTGCGACGAGGAAGCGCTCACCATCCTTTGGGGCGTGCCTACGATGCTCAAGATGATGGCCGACCACGCGGCGTTCGACGAGGTGACGCTCGATACCGTTCGCTACGCCGTGGTGGGCGGCGAAGCGATGCCGGAGCCGCTCATCCGCACGTGGCAGGACAAGGGCGTGCCCATCCGGCAGGGCTTCGGCATGACGGAGGTGGGCGTCAACTGCTTCTCGCTGCCGGCGCGCGACGCCCTGCGCAAGATCGGCTCCATCGGCTTCCCCAACTTCTACGTCGACGCAAAAGTGGTGGACGAGAACGGCGAGAACGTGCCGCCCAACACGACCGGCGAACTCCTTCTGCGCGGGCCGGTCGTCACGCCGAGCTACTGGCGCAACCCGGAGGCCACCGACGCGGCCATCGACGAGAACGACTGGTTCGAGACCGGCGACCTCGTGACGGTGGACGAGGAGGGGTACTACTACGTCGTGGGCCGCAAGCACGACATGTTCATCAGCGGCGGGGAGAACGTGTATCCGGCCGAGATTGAGTCGGCGCTATACGAGCACCCGGCCGTGGACGACGCGGCCGTCATCGGCGTGCCCGACGAGAAGTGGGGCGAAGTGGGGGCCGCCTTCGTCGTGCCGGACGGCACCCTCACCGCGGACGCTGTCACCGCACACTGCCGCGAGCACCTGGCCGGGTACAAGGTGCCGACACACGTTCGGATGCTCGACGCCCTGCCCCTCGGCGACAGCGGCAAGGTGGACAAGGCCGCGCTCCGCGACCACTTCGACGACTCATAACCCGTTCCCGTTTACTTCCTTCCCCCTCCCCGATGGCGTTCGTCCTCAGTCTCTTTCTGCTTATGAGCTCTACTCCCGCCCCAGCGCAGGACACACTTCCGCACTACCCCAACGACGTGCAGACCACCACGGTGGACGGGCGCTCGATCGCGTATGTGGATCGGGGAAGCGGCCCGCCCCTGCTCTTCGTGCACGGCCTGGGCTCCAACCTGTCCCTCTGGCGCGAAACGATGGATGCGTTCGACGACTCGCACCGCGTCCTGGCCCTCGACCTGCCGGGCTACGGACTCTCCGACAAGGACGACGTGCCCGGCACCATGTCCTTCTTCGCAGACGTCATCGTCGACTTTCTCGACGATCGAGGGCTCAACACGGTCACGGTTGTCGGTGTGTCCATGGGGGGACAGGTGGGGCTCACGATCGCGCTTACTTCGCCGGAGCGCCTGCGCCGCCTCGTGCTCGTCTCGCCCGCCGGCATCGAGCCATTCACGCCGGAAGAGGCCGAAGCCCTGAAAGACGCGTCTACGGCCGAGGGCATCCTCAATACTACCGACGAGCAGGTGAAGCAAAGCGTGGCGCTGAACTTTGCCGAGTGGAGCGACGAGTACGCCTGGCTCATCGAGCAGCGGCACGCCCTCAGCGGGCGCGACGACTTTGAGGCCTACGCCGAGGCCAATGCACGCTCGGTAGCAGGAATGCTGGAGGGCGCGGTGCGCGACCGCCTCGGCGAGATCGACGTGCCGACGCTCGCGCTCTTCGGGGCCGGCGACACGCTCATCCCCAACCCCCAGCTTCATCCGGACCAGACGACCGTCGATGTTGCCGATCAGACTCGCGAGGGGCTCCCCGATGCACGCGTCGAACTCGTCGACGATGCGGGGCATCTGCTCATGATCGAGCGCCCGACGTACTTCCACGAAAAATTGCGGGCGTTCCTAAACAGACGAGGAGACGAGGAGTAGTAAAGTACGTACACTGAAGAAAAGAAGCGGATACGCTTGGAGCCTCTTTTGACTTATGTCTCGAGGCTCCGACCGATAGCGATGGCCTGCAAAGCACCTCCGGGCACCGGCGGTCGCCCTCTGAACGTACGTCCTCGTTGACGCTCGGGGCGTGCCACTACAGCCCGAAACCCTGCGCCGCGGGTCGGCTCATCGATGCTCGCTTCCCCCATCCGACGCAACACCAAACCAGGATCCAAGAGCGTCGTCACCACCACAGCGTGTCATTTTTTCACTGGTCCACTGTCTTTATGGACTTTCTGGACGCATCCTACCGCTCGCCCTGGTTCGTCGGACTCGCCCTGTTCGCGGTTGTCGCCACCAGCGGGCTGTTCTTGTACCCTTCGTCCTCCCCCAAAGCCGATGCCCCCGCGACGCCCCAGGAGTCGTCGGTCAACCCAGCCGTGGCCGACACGGCCACGTTCGCCGGCGGCTGCTTCTGGTGCATGGAGCCGCCGTACGACAAGATGGACGGCGTCGCGTCGACCACCTCCGGGTTTGCCGGGGGCGATCAGGTCGATCCCTCCTACCGCGAGGTGGCCAGCGGCGCCACGAACCACACCGAGGTCGTGCAAGTGGTCTACGATTCTACGAAGGTGTCGTACGAGCGACTCCTGCGGGTCTACTGGCACAACGTCGACCCCTTTGACGGGACGGGACAGTTTTGCGACCGCGGCTCGCAGTACCGCCCCGCCGTCTTTGCCCACACCAACCGGCAGTTGCGCCTCGCCAAAGACGCCAAGGCGACGGTAGCCGAGCGGTTCGACCAATCCATCGCCGTAGAAATTGAACCATTGGACGCATTTTACGCCGCGGAGCAGTACCACCAGAACTACTATCAGAAGAACCCCGCGGACTACAAGCGCTATCGGCAGGGCTGCGGCCGGGACGCGCGACTCCGCGACATCTGGGGCGAGGCCGCCATGTCGGATGCTCCTCTCGATGGGGCTGCGTAATCTCTCGGCGCCATCTGTACTACCGTCGCGATTAGAGCTAGGACTGGTTAGGCATTCCCTTCTCTGCAATGCACCTAGGGTGGTCCTGAGGGAGGTTGACGTTGCGTCCGCGGGCCGTCGTTTGTAGTATCAGCACCGGAGAAGTTCTCCTCGTGCGTCCTGCCGCAACGACCTGGTCCCTATGTCCACCGATTCGGCCTCTTCCGACACCGCATCGAGCTGGTCCGACCGCTGGCTCAACCGCATCGAGCGCACCGGGAACGCCCTCCCCGACCCGGTGACGCTCTTCTTCATCTTCATCGGGATCGTGATGGTGGCGTCCTGGATCACCCACACCGCGGACGTGAGCGTGGTGCACCCGGGCACCGACGAGACGATCACCGCCGACAACCTCTTCTCCGACGAAAACATCCGCCGTCTCTTCACGGACATGGCGGAGACGTTCGCCGACTTTCCCCCGCTCGGCCTCGTGCTGGTCGTGATGCTCGGGATCGGGGTGGCGGACAAGACCGGGCTCATCAGTGCGGCGCTCAAGTCGTTCGTCGCCAGCGTCCCGGACGCGCTCTTGACCGCCGCGCTCGTGTTTGCGGGGATCATGTCCAGCCTGGCGGTCGACGCCGGGTACGTGGTCGTCATTCCGCTGGGGGCGGTGCTCTTCTACGGCGTGGGACGGCATCCCTTGGCGGGCCTCGGGGCCGCCTTCGCGGGCGTCTCGGCGGGCTTCAGCGCCAACCTGCTGCTCACCTCATTGGACCCGCTCTTGGCCAGCTTCACCGAGCCGGCTGCCCAGCTGATCGCGGAGGACTACAGCGTGCCGGTGACGGGCAACTGGTACCTCATGATTGGCCTCACCCCCGTCTTCGTGGTCCTCGGGGCCTACATCACCGACAATATCGTCGAGCCGTACCTCGGCGAGTACGAGCCGCCGGAAGATCTCGACACAGAGGGGACCGAGTCGAGCGAGCTGACCGACGAGGAGCGGCGCGGGCTGCGCTGGGCCGGGATTGTGACGGGCCTCTCGATTCTGGGGGTCGTCCTGCTCGCCGTGCCGGACGGGGCGCCGCTGGCCGAGTTCGAGGCGCTGATCGAGAGCATCGTCGCCCTCATGGTGTTTTTGTTCTTCCTCCCCGGCCTGGCCTACGGCATCGCCGTCGGCGAGATTGAAGACGACTCGGACGTGGCCGACATGATGGCCGACACCATGGCCGACATGGGCGCCTACATCGTGCTCGCCTTCGCGGCCGCCCACTTCATTGCCATGTTCGAGTGGTCGAACCTGGGCTCCATCATCGCCATCAGCGGCGCCGACGCCCTACAGAGCATCGGTTTTACGGGGCTGCCGCTCCTGTTTTCGTTCATCTTTGTGTCGGCGCTCATCAACCTGTTCGTGGGCAGTGCCTCCGCAAAGTGGGCCATCATGGCGCCCGTCTTCGTGCCGATGCTCATGCTGGCGGGCGACCCCGGCTACTCCCCCGAGACGGTCCAGGCGGCCTACCGCATCGGGGATTCGTTCACGAACATTCTCACCCCGCTCCTCCCCTACTTCCCTCTCGTCATCATCTTCGCCCAGCGGTACGACGAGGACGCCGGGAT
>NZ_JAZKRW010000090.1:0-13368 GCF_036626415.1 Salinibacter sp. | reverse complement strand
GGCTTCCAGGTCCGGTCGGTGGAGCCGCTCGGGCACGAAACGAAGCCGCCGTCCCGCTACACGGAGGCCTCCCTGGTTGAAACGCTTGAGGAAGAGGGCATCGGCCGTCCCTCCACGTACGCGTCCATCATCGGCACCATTCAGCAACGCGGCTACGTGCGGAAGAAGGGCAGCGCGCTCGTCCCCACCTTCACGGCCTTCGCCACGAATAACCTCATGGAGGCCCAGTTCGAGCCGCTGGTCGACGTCCACTTCACGGCCGAGATGGAAGACGTGCTTGACGACATTGCGCGGGGACGAAAGGAGCCCACCCCCTATCTGCAAGACTTCTACAAGGGCGATCAGGGGGTGGAGGCGCGCGTGGAGCAGGGGCTCGATGAGATCGACCCCAAGAAGATCAGCGAGATGGCGTTCCCCGATCAGTGGGGCGACTACGTGGTGCGCGTGGGCAAGTACGGGGCCTACGTGGAGGGCGAGCTGAGGGGCTCCACCGTGACGGCGTCCCTGCCCGACGATCTGGCCCCGGGCGACACGACGGAGGAGCGCCTGCGCGAGATCTTGGAAGAGGCCAACCGGGGGGACCGTGTGCTGGGCATCCATCCGGAGGCCAACAAGCCGGTGCTCCTGAAGTCCGGCCCCTACGGCCCGTACGTCCAGCTTGGCGACGACGAGGAGGAGGACGACCCGAAGCGGGTCTCGCTGCCGCCGGACGTGGAGCCTGAAGACGTCGACTTCGACCTTGGCGTTCAGATTGTCGACCTGCCCCGGACGCTCGGCACACACCCGGAGACGGGAAACGAAATCGAGACCGACATCGGCCGCTACGGGCCCTACGTGCGGCACGAGGGGACCTTCGCGTCGCTGCAGAAGGGCGACGATGTACTGGAGGTGGGGCTGGAGCGGGCCGTGGAACTGATTCGGCGCAAGGAGAACCGCAACCAGCCGGATCGGGTGCTTGGGCCGCACCCGGGGAGCGACGAGCCGGTGGAGGTCTGGAATGGACGCTACGGGCCGTACGTAAAGCACGACGGCACCAACGCCTCCCTCAAAGACGACCAGTCGATCGACGATGTGACGATGGACGACGCCCTCGACCTGCTGGCCGAAAAGGGCGACGAGGCCACGCAGAAGGTGCGAGAGTGACTCATGAGCCGGGGCGCGTGAGCGCGCGACGCAGTTTCGGGCAATTCGCGCGTCAGTATTCCGGCGCCTGCTCCTCGCGGAGGGATTCCAGAATGGCCAAGTAGCTCGCATGCCGCTCGGGGTGAACGTCGCCCCGCTCCACGGCGGCCTTGACCGCGCAGTTGGGTTCGTGGTCGTGCGTGCAGTCCGGAAACTGACAGGCGTTGACGTGGGGGGCAAGGTCGGGAAAGTAGTAGGCCAGGTCTTTGGGATGCACGTCGCGCACCCCGAACTCCCGGACGCCGGGCGTGTCCACCACGTAGCTGTCGTCTGCGAGGGCGTGCAGCTCGGCGTGGGTGGTGGTGTGCGTCCCCTTCTCCGTCGTGGTGCTCACGGGGCCCGTTCGCAGGTCCAGGGCCGGGTCGAGAGCGTTGAGGAGGGTGGACTTGCCCGCGCCGGAGGGGCCGGTGATGGCGTTCACCTGCCCACTGAAGGCGTCTCGGAGCCGATGCAGCCCAAGGCCCTCCGTGGCGCTCGTCGCCAGCACCGGATAGTCGAGGTCGGCGTACCGGAGGTGGAGGTCCATGACCTCTGGCAGGTCGTCCTGCGTCATCAGGTCGACCTTGTTGAGGATGAGGCCCGCCGGGATGTCCTGAACGGCCGCCCCGACCAAGAGTCGATCCAGAAAGCGCGGGTTGAAGGCCGGGCGCTGCACGGCCTGCACGCTCCAGATGCGATCGACGTTGGCGACGAGAATATGCTCCTGGCCCTCTCGGGGCCCCGCCGCACGCCGGCTCAGTTTGTTCGTGCGCTCGTGGATCTCCGTGATGAACCCCGTCTGGTCCTCCTCCGTCACACGCAGCGTGACCCGATCCCCGACGGCAATCGGGTTGGTCACGTCCTGCTTGGTCAGGCGGAACCGGCCGCGCATCCGCGACGGGATGGTCCGGTCTCCCACCTGCACATCGTACCAGCTGCCGGTGGAGCTCGTGACGACCCCTTCGAGGAAAGGGCCGTCGGGATCGTCGGTCGGGGGGGAAGACGCCATACTGGGCCGTTCGATCGGGAAACCATCTGTTCCTACTGCCCGTCCACATCGTGTGCTTCGACGGTGCATGCGTTGACGCAACACACTCCAAACGAGGCCCTTTGCCAAACAGTTCGTTTCGATGCCGACCGACGACGCCTACGAACAGACGCGCCGCCGCTTCGACGAGATGGAGGGGGAGCAGCAGGCCCAGTTTCTCATTGAGGCCTCTGCCGCCGCCCTCGCACGGAGCATCGAGCAGGCGGGAAAGATGCTGGCCGAGGGGCTCCACGGCGTTGCCCGCCGTTCCTCCCAATCCTCGTGTGCGTCGCAGGACACGGGGCCGGGTGCTGCCGAGCCGGAGACGGCCCAGCGGCAGGCCCCGAAAGGAGAGACGTCCCCCGACGCGTAGCCCCCGCCGTGAGTGCGAACCTCGCGGCAGCGGTCGGATTTCTTTTTGATCGACCCCTCTCGACACATGCCCCCGGACCGTCCGACAGAACGGCAAGAGCCTCACGACCTGAATTGGTTTGGGAAGACGGTATACGCCGGCGGCACCCTTCTTCGCGTGACGGCCAACCTGGTTGACGCGACCGCTGAACGGGTCTCCAAGATCGCTGCCGAGTCGAAGGAGGCGTTCGACCGCGAGCTCGACCCGAACATCGAAGAGGCCCGCGTCATTGAGGAAACCCCGCGTCGGGAGTCGGAGTCGGACGCGTAGCGGCCCCGCTGCTTCTTCGCTCACAGTGTCCGGACCGTTCATTGGCCCTCGCCAGGGAAAGGCCGGCAGGCCCCGATACAGAACACACCTCTCTGATCCCGGCCCTCATTTCTCGGCGATTGTTGCACGGCGTGGCTCATGGATCCCTTTGTTTCCGCGCACCGCATCCCAAAGACGCTGGGGCGAGCAATCGGCGGCCTTGTTCTGTTGGGCGTGGTGCTGGGCGGGTGCAATGTTTTTGGCGGCCTCGTCCCGTCCCCCGAGACCGTTGATGCGCTTGTGGAGGACGCCCGGACGGCCCTCGCGGCCGGACACACGACGCGAGCGGTCCGGCTGTACGAGCGAGCGTTCGAGAAAGACTCGACCGACGTTCGGGTGCGGGTGGGACTGGGCAATGCGCTGTACGCGGACCGTGGGCTTGATGTCTTTGCGCTGCGGCGGGCCGCGGAGCACCTTATTGGGGCCGGTGGGCCCTCGGGGGCGTCGGCCGCGGAGCGTGGTGCCCGGACGGCAACCACGTGCACCGATGGGGCCCGGCCTGCGTCGTCGACCCGCTACGACGCCGTGTCCCTGGGGGCGGAGCCCATCCAGGAGCTGACCGGGTACGCGCCCGTCGTGGAACGCGTCCGGCGTCTCGTCGTGGCGGGGGCGCTGGAGAACAGAGACGGCGGCTTCGCGTCCGCCGCCCCCCGCCTGCGTCGGATCGGGTTCTTGGTGGGAAGCGTGACGACGGTGGCCCGGCAGGTCGGGACGGCAGACCGTGTGTTCGGGGAGGTGCAGGGGACCCTGTATTTCGACCCCGAACCCGCGTCCGACGGGGCCCTTTTCGCGTGCGCGCCGACGGGAGCGGACCTCCGGCGCGTCCACGGCGCATTGTGTCGCCTGGGCGAGGCCGCACGGCAGGGGGCGCAGTGGCTCCGAGAGCGGACCCAGTCGACCGACGGAGCGCAGGGCTCCGTCCTGGGCGAGCGCCTCCGCACGCTCGACGACGTGATTCGTGCCCGCATCGACTGCTCGTAGGGCCCATGCGCCTCCCGTGCTACACGATGGTGGTGCTGTGCGCGCTCCTTGCCGTAGGGGCGGGGACGGCGGGCGCCCAGAACAACCGCTTCACCGAGCGCTCGTTCGTGCCGTCGCCGAGCGTACGTGCCTTTGGGGACGCGGGCGTGGCCCTCTCTGGCCCGGATCGGCCCTTCTTTTACAACCCGGCGCACCTGCCCCGCATCTCTTCGTACTTCACCGTGGTGGGGATGCAGGCCGCCGCGAGCCAGAACCTGCGGGACCAGGTCCGGTTCTTCAACGATCGCCTTCGGCCGGCCATCGAGGCCAACTTTGAACTGGAGGCGGAGGCGCTTGAATCCCTGTACCGGGACGCCGAGCGGCAGGGCCGTCGGCCGGTCCGCGGGACCGGGGCCGTCGTCGTTCCGTCCTTCGTGTACTCGACGAGCGGGATCGGCATTGGGGGCGGGCTGTTCGCGAAGACGTCGCTGAACTACCGGTTGGACGATGCGGGGCTGGGCGTGCCGGAGGCGTACCTGTTGAGCCGGACGGACGTTATGGCCGTCCTCGCGCTCGGGTTCGATCTGGAGGCGGTGGGCCTGCCGGGCGCATCGGTCGGGGGGACGGTGACGCGAGCGCGGCGGTTTTTGTCGTTCGAAAACAAGCCCCTGGATGCTTTTGCCCCCGACGAGACGGCGCTGCTCTTTCGGGGAAGCACGATCCAGGTCGACCTCGGGGGGCTCTACACCCTTCCGTGGTGGCCGTTCGCCGGGCGCTTTTCGGTCGGGGGGGCGGTCTACGACCTGCTCGACAGCCGCTACGAGTACACGTACGGCGGGGCCCCGCAGATTCCTTTTCTGGACGGCTTCGTGGCCGAGCCGGGGTCCGTCGAGCCCGGCTCGGCGGATCGGGAAGCAACCCGGGCGCGGCGCCTCTTTCGGCTCCGGCCCTCGTACCGCGTGGGGGTCGCGTATCGCCTCGCCTCCGCCTCGGTGTTCGACGACGTGGCCGTCGCGGCCGACTATCAGGGCTACGGCACCGACCGGCAACACCCCCTCGCGCGGGTTCACCTGGGCGCCCGGGCCGAGGTGGTGGAGGGGGTGACCCTGCGGGCAGGACTGAGCGCGGGGTACCCGACCGGCGGCCTCGGCCTCCAGTTCGGAGCGGTGCACCTCGACTACGCCGTGCACGCCTTCGAAGAGGGGCGGGCCCCCAGCCAGGCGGGCACGTACGTGCAGACCGCCCGGCTCATGCTCCGCATTCAGTAGGGGCCCGACGCGGCACGGGGGTCAAGACGCAGAGAAGACGTGCTTCTGGATGGCCGTATCGAGGTCGTCGCGCTTGAAGGGCTTCGAGAGGATGCCGTCCACGTTGTCGTGGGCCGCCTCCGTCTCGGTGTAGCCCGTCAGCAGAATGACAGGAAGGGACGGCGCTTCGTCTTTGAGGGCGTGCGCCAGCTCCGCGCCCGTCATCTCGGGCATCCCAAAGTCGGTGAACACGACGTCGTACCGGTCCGGAGAAAACATCTCCAGGGCCTCGGCGCCCGATGCGGCCCGGCTCACCTCGTGCCCGCTGAGGGTAAGGAGGCGCGTGACGGTGGAGCGGACCATCTCCTCGTCGTCGACCACCAGGATGGACACCCCGTCGGGCGTGGTCGTCTCGTCGGGCGAGTCGTCGACAGGGGGCGGCGCGGGCTCGCCCTCGGCGGGAGGAAAGGTGAGGGTGAACCGGGTGCCCTCGCCGGGCTCGGACGAGACGTCGATGGTGCCCTCGTGCTCCTGCACAATCCCGTAGCTGGCCGCCAGGCCCATCCCGGTGCCGTCGTCGCCCTTCGTGGTGAAGAGCGGCTCGAAGATGTTCTGCTGCACCTCATTGCTCATGCCGATCCCCGTGTCGCTGACCTCCACGCACACCTGTCCGGCCCGGGTGGTGTCGGTTTCAAACCGGAGCAGGCCGCCCTCCGGCATCGCCTGGACGGCGTTGAGGATGAGGTTGACAAACACCTCGCGCAACTCCGAGGCCGCGCCCACAATGTCCGGCACGTCTTCGAGGTCGGTCTCCACAGTAATCTCGATGCCCTGACGGCGCGGCTCGTTGTACCAGTACGGCTCCGTGAGCGTGATGCAGTCTTCGATCAGGTCCGTCAGGTTGAGGGGCTCGAAGTGCTGCTGCGTGTCGTGGCGGATGTAGCGTTGCAGCTTTTCGATGAGCGCGGCGCCGTCCTCGGCCGTCGTCTCGATCGTATCGATGGAGGGGCGGATCGAGTCGGTCAGCGAGGCGCGCTCGGCCTGGTCTTTGAGCAGCTCGATATGGCCGATGAGGCCGCTGAGGAGGTTGTTCAGGTCGTGGGCCACGCCCATTGTCATGCGGCCCAGGGTCTCCATGCGATGCCGTTGGGTCTGGCTCAGCATCCAGGACGGCGGCTCGGCCAGCACCTCGCCGCTCGCGGTGACGGCCTGGGGGCTGTCCTCCCCGGACGCGTCGTCGTGCACGGGGATAAAGTTGAGCAGGACGGGGAGGGGCTCTTCGCGGTGATGCGTCTGCGCCGACACGAGCCGGTTGGTCACGAGGGCGCCCTTGCGGGCCCGCAGGACGGCGGACTCGGCCATCTCCTGCTCCTCTTCGGACAGGCGGGCCCACGGCTGGTCGGGGGTGCCGAGGATGGAGGTCCACGGCTTGTTGCAGTAGAGCGCGTCCCCCGAGAGCGAAAAGGTGGCCGTCAGCAGTTCAGGCTCCACGGTGGGGACCGGGTCGGAGGCCCCCTCCCTGGGCGAGGCATGGCCGTTCCCCGAGGCCAGCGAGCCCGGGTCGAAGTTGTTGTCTCCCATGGAAGAGTCGGCAGAAGAGGAATCAGTGGCGTCGGGCCCGTCCGTCGGGGTGAAGTGTTCCGCCAGCGCGTCGAGGAGACGTTCAGCATTCTGGGGCGGCACGATCACCCGGCTTTCCAGGCGGGCCTCCATTGTCCCCGGCACCACCCGCACAAAGTCGAGCACGACCTCTTCGGGAGAGGTTCGCACCAGGACCGAATTGGCATAGGCGCCCTCGGCCGTGTCCCTGTCTACGTCCACGGTAAGCTCCTCGGTGTCTTCGGAGAGGCCGTCGTAATCGGGCATCCGGAGGCGACTTGTCCGCACCGTCTGGGTGGGGACGTCTTCGGAGCGCGGCGACGAGAACGTAGCGGCGATCTCCTTGGAGGAGGGCGGAGGAGACTCAACGTCGGACATCGAGCGGCGAGGGCGTTGCACAATGAGAGAAAGGCGAGGGGCGATCCGGGCCCCGCTACGCGGCCCCGTTGCCGTTGCTCTGGCCGACGTTGGCGAGTGCGCTGATCAGGTCGCTCTTGGTCAGAATTGAATAGCCGTCTCGGCTGTCGGGGCCGTGGTCGACCAGGACGGCCCCCGCATCTTCTTCCAGGTAGGCGGAGAGATGATCCAGGTGCAGCGAGGCGGGGACCACCGGAAACGGGGCGCCCATGATCTCGCGCACGGGGGCCTTGCGGGAGTCCGGGTCCTCGATGAGTTCGTTGAGGATGCGGGTCTCGGTGATGCTGCCGACGACCTCCCGGTCGGCATCGAGGACGGGCATTTGCGAGATCCCCTGCTCGGTCATCGTTTCGATCACGGCGCCGATTTCGTCGTCCGGGGCGGCAGCGATGACGTCGGTCTCCCCCTGCTGAATGTTGAGCACCTGGTCGGCCGTGACGTCGGGATTCTTTTCCAGGAAGCCGTGGTTTTGCATCCAGTCGTCGTTGTAGGTCTTCGACAGGTAGCGGAAGCCCGAGTCCGGGAGCAGGACGACCACCACGTCGTCCGACGAGAGAGTGTCGCGGTGGGCCTTGATCCACTTCAGGGTCCCAGCCACGGCCATCCCGCAGGACTGCCCGATGAAGAGGCCCTCCTCCTGGGCCAGCCGGCGCGTCATCTGCATGGCGGCCTTGTCGTTCACCTTCACGAAGTCGTCGACCACGTCAAAGTCCATGTTCTCGGGAAGAATGTCCTCGCCCACGCCCTCGGTGAAGTAGGGATAGATCTCGTCCTCGTCGAAGACGCCCTCGTGGAAGTACTTGTGGAAGACGGACCCCCGGGGGTCTACCCCAATCACGTCGATGGCCTCGTTCTGCTCCTTGAGGTAGCGCGACGTGCCGCTGATGGTGCCGCCCGTGCCGGCCCCCGCCACGAAGTGCGTGATGTGGCCGTCGGTCTGTTCCCACAGCTCCGGCCCCGTGGTCTCGTAGTGGGCCTGCGCGTTGGCGGGGTTGTCGTACTGGTTCAGGTAGATCGAATTGGGGATCTCCTCGGACAGGCGGCGGGCCACGGAGTAGTAGCTGCGGGGGTCGTCCGGCTCCACGTTGGTGGGGCACACCAGCACCTCGGCGCCGAGGCCCCGGAGCACATCCACCTTCTCCGGACTCTGCTTGTCGGTGGTCGTGAAGATGCACCGGTATCCCTTGGCGATGGCGGTGATGGCAAGCCCCGCGCCCGTGTTGCCGCTGGTTCCTTCGATGATCGTGCCGCCCGGCTCGATGTCCCCTTCCTCTTCGGCCGCCTCGATCAGGGCCCGTCCAATCCGGTCCTTGACCGATCCCCCCGGATTAAAAAACTCGACCTTCGCGAGGAGGGTGGGAGCGAGATCACTGCCAATCTCGTTCAGCCGAACCAGGGGCGTGTCTCCGATGGTGCCGAGAACGCTGTCGTGCCACATGGGGAGGGAGGAGGCTGAGCGGACGTGACGAAGGGGACGGAGGCCGGTCGTGAACAAACCCGCCGGGCCGCAGCCTGTAAAAATAATATGACGGGAAACGGTTTCGGGCGGCGGCGAATTCCCGGAGCAGAACCGGCTATTTCCGGGCCCACCAGAGCACGACCAGCGCGACAAGGGCAAACGTGACGTGGGGCAGCCAGGCCGTGAGTGCGGGGCTGAGGGTGCCCGCGTACCCGAGGGGCTCCGCGAGCTTTTGGACCGAGAGGTAGACGAACGCGACGGAGAGCCCGACGGCAAAGCGGACGGCCTGCCCGCCGCGCCGCCGGGTGGAGGCGATGGGGACCCCGATCAGGAGGAGGATCAGGTTGGCAAAGGGGTAGGCAAATTTGTTGTAGTAGGCCACTAGCGGCCGCGTGAGCCCCCCGACGCCGGACCGCCGAAGGGCCGCCAGGTACTCCGAGGCCGCCGGGATGGTCATGGCCGCCACGTCATTTTTCGAGCGGGCGAGGTCGCGGGGATAGATCTGGAGCGTCGTGTCGAGGGAGGCGACGGTTTGCTTGCGCTGCGCTTCCCCCTCCACGAACGTGCGGCGCGTCACGTCGTCCAGGTGCCACACCCCAAGGGAGTCGACCCATTCCATCCGATGGGCGTCGACGCGGCGGGCCAGGCGGGTGTCTCCGGCCAGTTGCTGGAGCGACACGGTGTGGGCGCGCTTGCGGTCCGAGTCGTAGTAGCCCACCGACAGGATGCTGTTGGGGCCGTTGCGGCGATGGAGCTCACTGGTTTGGGTGCTCGTCTGGCTGCCGGGCAGGTACTCGTTCTCGTAGCGCACCACCACCTCGTTCGTCTTGGGCACCACCCACCCGTTGAACCCAAACATAAAGACCGTGACGAACAGGCCCACCCCCACGTAGGGCCGCATGAGCTGGTAGAGGGAGACCCCGGAGGTCTGGAGGGCAATGAGCTGGAGCTCCTGCGCCAGGGTGCCGGTCAGGTAGATGCAGGAGAGAAACAGGGCCAGGGGGGAGGTGAGGCGGACGATCTCCGGGATGTAGTTGGGGTAGAAGACCGTAAAGACCTCCTGGATGGTGGCCCCCCGATCCAAAAAGTCGTCGCTGTACTCGACCCAGTGCAGCACAATAAAGAAGACGATGAGGGCCCCGACGAACAGGACGAAGCCCTTCGCCAGCCGCTTCACAATGTGCCACTCGAAGGTCGTCATGCCGACGGGCCGTACAGGAGGCAGGAGGGAGAGGCGGGCGACGTCCTCGGGCGATGTCCTTGCGAACACCCCGCAAAAACGGGCAGCGTGCTAGACCTTCTCTGCCCCGACTGTTTACTTCACAACAAAACTGCCGTTCATCCAATCCGCCCAACTCCATGAAGCTCCACGAATATCAAGCAAAAGGTCTTTTTCGCGACCATGGCGTCTCGGTGCCGGAGGGCATCGTGGCCGAGACGGTTGACGAGGCCGTGGACGCGGCACGCACGCTCGAGACGGACAACGACGCCACGTTGTTTGTCGTAAAGGCACAGATCCACGCCGGAGGCCGGGGAAAGGGCGGCGGCGTGAAGCTGGCCCACAGCGTCGAGGAGGTCCGCGAGCACGCCGGCAACATTTTGGGCATGAACCTGGTGACGCACCAGACCGGGGAGGAGGGCCAGAAGGTGCGGAAGATCCTCGTGACCGAGGGGGTCGACATCGAGCAGGAATACTACCTGGGCGTGACCCTCGACCGCGAGAAGAGTATGAACGCCATTATGGTGTCCACCGAGGGGGGCGTCGACATCGAAACGGTCGCCGAGGAGTCGCCCGAAAAAATTCAGAAGGTGTGGGTGGACCCGTCGATCGGCCTGCGGCCGTTCCAGACGCGCCAGCTCGCCTTCGCGATGGGTCTGGAGGGCGACGCCTTCAAGCAGGCCGTCTCGTCCATTCAGAGCCTGTACCGGGCGTTTGAGGAGAGCGACTGCACGCTCGCGGAGATCAACCCGCTCGTAAAGACGCCGGACGGCGCGATCGAAGCCGTGGACGCGAAGGTCAACCTCGACGACAACGCCCTCTTCCGCCACCCGGACCTGGAAGAGATGCGCGACCTCCACGAGGAAGACCCGATGGAGGTGAAGGCCGGCGAGCACGGCCTCAGCTACATCAAGCTCGACGGCAACGTGGGGTGCATGGTCAACGGCGCCGGCCTCGCCATGGCGACGATGGACATCATCAAGCTGGCCGGGGGCGAGCCCGCAAACTTCCTCGACGTGGGCGGGGCGGCGAGCGCCGAGACGGTGGAGGCGGGCTTCCGCATCATCCTGGAGGACCCGAACGTGGAGGCCATCCTCCTCAACATCTTCGGCGGCATCGTGCGCTGCGACCGCGTGGCGCAGGGCGTCCTCGAGGCGGCCCACAACATCGACATCGACGTGCCCCTGATCGTGCGGCTCCAGGGCACCAACGCGGAGGAGGGCAAGCGGCTGCTCGACGAGAGCGACCTGTCGCTCCGCTCGGCGGTGCTGCTGAAGGAGGCGGCCGACGAGGTCACCGCGGCGCTGGGGGAGGCGGCGTAGTGCGGCAACCCGGGGAGGGACACCCCGGCCTTCCGGGCTACTCTTGCGCGGCGGCCCCGCCCGCGGCACCCCCAAATCGAACCCGGAGCCCGATGCCGAGGAGCTGGTTCACCGAATCGAACGGCCCGGTGATGCTCCCGTGTGGAGTGGGGCCGTCCTCCAAAGCGTCGTCGGGATAGACAGTGCCGTCGATGGCGTCGTCCGGCAGGGTCAGGTTGAACCGAGACTCCACGAAGAAGGACCAGGCGTCGCCCAAAGGAATGTCGACGCCGCCGCCCACGGAGGGCCCAAAGCCGGGCCTCGCAATCCCTTCGCCCCCGAAAGTCACGTTGCCCCCGGCGTCCAGGTAGACCGCGACTGACCGGCCAGGATTTCCAAACGTGTACCGGACCAAAAGCTGCGGCGTGTAGCGCCAGGAGTCCGAGATGTCGTTGTTGCCCGTGGAGTATCCGATGATTGGGTAGTTGCCGGCCTGGAAGCCAAGAACGAGGGCTAGATTCGTCGGAAACTGATAGCCGAGCTCAAACGAAAAGACGTAGGGAGATCCAGATCCGGTTCGAAGTTCTTGAAGGTCGAAGGGGTGTCCGGCGTTCTGAATCGGAAGGTCTCCCGTATAATCCGAAAGGCCAACCCCGATCAGTTTCAGGAAAAGGCCGCCCCCGGCCCGATCCGGCGGCGGGCGAGCGGGCGTCGTCGACGCGTCCGACGGCTCGTCCTCCGGGGAGGGCACTTCCTCCGACGCGACTGCGTCTTCTGAGTCGTCCGCCGTCACGTCCTGCCGCACCATGGACACGAACAAGTCGTAGGCGGGCGGGTCGTCGACGGGATCGGCCGTGTAGTCCGAATCGATCTGCAGGATGCTGGTTATGGACGACCGGGCCTGCACCAGGGCCCCCTGGCGGAGCGAGGCAAGGGTGATAATCCGGTGGGCCCGGATGGCCGTGCTGTCCGCCACCGTCTCGGCGTCGGTGCACTCGGACGCGAGATCCACGGCCTCTTGGTAATTGCGGTTGCGGTAGGTCTCTTCGGCGGCGGTGAGGGTATCGGTGCAGGAGGCAGTCGCCTGCTGGGCGTGAACCGTCGTGATGGCGGCGCCCAGGCTCGCCCATCCCCCAACCACGACGATCAAAAGGAGCCCCCCCCGTCCCAGAGTCGACACTCCGGAGAGAAGCTGTGTAGGAACAGACGAAAACCGAATCATTGGGGCGACAGCGTCCAGCGGAAGGCATGTGCGGCACCACGGAACCACAATGGGCATCCCCGTGGTCTGGGTTCAGGTTCCGGGCAGATGGGGGGCTCAAGAGACTGCGTTCTGGAGATCATCGTACGCATTCACGATCATCGTGGCGACCCGGTCGGCGGTGAACGTGTCTTCTACACGACGCCGCCCCTTTCGTCCCATTTTCTGGCGCAGCAGGGGCGCATGGAGAAGCGTGTGGAGGCGATCCACCAGGGCACTCGGGTCTTGAGGGGGCACGAGGAATCCGTTTTCACCGTCGTCGACGATTTCCCGGCAGCCCGGCACATCGGTTGTGACGATCGGCCGTCCGGTGGACGCCGCTTCGATCAGGACTTTCGGAACGCCTTCTCGGTAATACGACGGCAGACACACGACGTGGGCCTGCCGGAGCACCCGGGGCATCTCCGCGGGCGGACGGTAGCCCCACCAGTCGATGAGGCCCGCCTCGCTCCAGGCCTGTACCTGTTCTTCCGCCACCGAGGCCGGATTCTCTGGGTCTGTGTCACCGACGAGGGCGAATTGCGCTGACGTTCCGTTGTTCTGAAAATGACGAGCTGCCTCGACGAACCCCTCGATGCCCTTGGGCCAGATCAACCGCGTGGCCAGCATGACGAGCGGCCCGTCGTCTCCCACCGACGCCTCGTCGGCGTAGGAAAACTGCTCCGGATCGACCCCAGACCCGGGGGTGACGATCACCTCGTCCTCCGGAACGAGGCCCCGGTCTACGAAGAGGGCGGCGTTATTCGGGTTGTGAAACGTCGTCCGCTGGTTCGGATGCCCCAGGGCCCCCCGGAGTCCGTGCAGGACGCCCCATCGAAGAGTGCGCGTAGACCACCCGTCATCCGTGAACAGGTGCCCGAGGCCGGTGATGCTATTCACCACGGCCGGGATTCCGAGAAGGCGGGCCGCGATGGATCCGTACAGCACGGCGCGGAGCGTGATGAAGTGGGCGATGTCGGGATCCAGGCGACGGAGGAGCCGGCAGAGCCGCACGAA
>NZ_JAZKRW010000089.1:0-13537 GCF_036626415.1 Salinibacter sp. | reverse complement strand
TCAGAACGTCGAGAGGTCGCGTTGGGCAATTGGGTTCCGACTACGTCCCAGTCCAACCCGATGAATAGGGCAGGTCCCATTTAAGAAACCGGAGATCACGCCCGATAAAATAAGACCGAAGGGCAAATCGATGTGCCCAGTAGCCACAGGGGTTTGCAGGAGAGGGACGCCCCCGAGTGTTTCCCCTGAACCCTGCGAGGATTCCCTTGTCCGGGGACGCCCTGTCGCCGAGAAAGGGGTTCGCGGCGTGAAGAATCTCAGTCGCTCTCTCTAGTCCCAAAGACGCGCATCCCATGGAGCCGATCACAATCGTCTATGTTGTTGGAACCCTCGGAATGCTCGTCGGAATTCCCCCGGCCCTGTCCCTCGTGGGCGACGAGGTCGGGATCGATTTCGACTACCTGTGGGCGATTCCGGGAATCGCCGCGCTGATGTACCTGCTGATGGCGTTTGACATCGGCTCGGTGCAGTTCCAGGGCTACCACGTGCCGATCCCGCGGTACATCGACTGGGCGCTCACCACGCCCTTGCTGGTGGGGTACACCGCTTACGTGGCGGGGGCCAGCCGGAGCGCAACCGTCGGAATTGCCCTGGCCGACTTCCTCATGATCGCGTTTGGCGCGGGGGCGGTCGCTACGGGGCCCCCGACCCAGTGGGTGTTCTACGGGCTCTCCTCGCTTTGCCACATTGGCATCTTGGTGGGGCTGTACGGCCCGGTGCGGCGCTCGGCGCTGAACGAGCCGCCCTCCCACCGGCGGCTCGCGCGGCTGCTTCTCAACTACATCGGGTTTCTCTGGCTGGCGTACCCGCTGGTGTGGGTCTTCGGGCCGGGCCTGCAGTGGGTCGACGCGGCCGGGATCGCGGTCATCATCACCTACCTGGACGTAACGGCGAAAGTCCCCTTCGTCTACTTCATCTACCGGGCCCGGAAGAATTTCGTCCAGGTGCAGGAGGCGGTGCCGGACGACGACCTGTCGGAGACCGGCGCGTCGGAGAGCGGCCCCGCAGTGGCCGTGACTGCCACATAGGCCTTGATGTCCCTTCTAGGCCGTGACGGCCACCTGAGCCCCTTCGACCGGGGCTGTGACTGCGGTCCTCCGAGGAGGGCACTTCTGAGGAATGGCGCTTTGCTCAAGTCTTGCTCTCTCCCTACTGTTTCGGTCGCCAAATTTAACTTTCAGACCCCCTTGCTTTCATGAAACGCTTCTTGGCGAAATACATCTTCTGGTACGTGCTCACCGGCATCATGATCGTGACGACTGTTCTCGTCACGCGGAGCCCCCTGGCCAGCGGACTGGCCACGTTCGTCGGGTTTCTGACGATCGGGTCGATCACGGGCACGATCACGATCACCACGCTCACCGACCTGCGCTACGTGACGTCGAAGCTCGCGGAGGGCAACCTGGAAAAGTCCGTCCGCACCGGGCGCAGCGACGAGTTCGGCGACGTATACCGGGCGGTCGACGACCTTCGGCGGTCGCTGCTCACTCGCATCGAGGAGGCCAAAGAGCGGAAGGCCGAGGCCGAGGAGACCAAAAGCAGGGCGGAGTCCCTTGCCGAGCAGCGGACGGAGGAAAAAGAGGCGCTCTCGAGGGAGGTGGACCGGATGGCAGAAGCGATGGACCGGTTCGCCGAGGGGGACCTCACCGTTCAGATCAGCACTGAGAGGGACGGAGAAACAAACGATCTTGCGTCGAAGATGGAGTCTGAGCAGGCCGAAGAGATTGTCCGTCTGCAAAGCAAGTTCAACCAGTCGGTGCAGAACATCCGGCAGGTCTTCGGCCGCCTTGCCGGGGCGATCGAAAAGACCGACGCGGTGGCCAACCAGCTCGCGAGCTCGGCCGATCAGCTGAGCGAGGGGGTCCAGCGGCAGGCCCAGCAGGCCGACGAGGTCGCCGCGGCCATGGAGCAGATGGCCCGCACGATCGACGACAACGCGGAAAACGCGACGCAGACGGCCAAGGCCGCCCAGCGAAATGGGAAGTTGGCCGAGGAGAACGGAGACGTGGTGCTGGAGGCAGTGGGCAAGATGGAAGAAATTGGAGACGTCGTGAAGCGCTCCGCTGAGACGGTGAGCGGCCTGAAAGAGTCGAGCGAGGAGATTGGCCAGATCATCGCGACGATTGACGAGATTGCCGATCAAACCAACCTGCTCGCCCTGAACGCCGCCATCGAGGCGGCCCGTGCCGGGGGCGAAGGGGCTGGGCAGACGGGGCAGGGATTTGCGGTGGTGGCCGAGGAGGTCCGTGAGCTGGCCGAGCGGACCTCGAAGGCCACCGACGAAATTGAGCAGATGGTCGCGTCGGTCCAGGAGGACACCAGCGAGGCGGTAGGAGCCATTCAGCAGGGGCAGGATGAAGTGGAGGCGGGTATCAAGCTGGCCGGACAGGCGGCCGATGCCTTCGAGGAGATCGTGGACAGCACCGGGGGCATCACCGACCGGGTCGATAGCATCGCCACTGCGACGGAGGAGCAGGCCGCGACCGGGGACCAGATTTCCGAAAGTGTGCAGTCGATCTCGGAGGTGTCCGACGAGTCGGCCCGTGGGGTTGAGCAGGTCCTCGGGGCCGCTGAGGAGCTGGAGGAGCTGACCGGCAGCCTGCGTGGGCTCATCGAAGAGTTTCACGTCGGGAGTGAAGGAGGGAATCGCCGGCCGGCCGGCGACCAAACGGGTACGCCGGGGGCGGGCACGCCCGGGGCGGCGGCCGACGGCACGGCGAGGGAGACCCTGGAGAGCACAAGCGGAGATGGGGCCGCCGCGGGGCGAGATGCGCCGGAGCTGAGTCGGTAGGACGGCGGGGGCCTGTGCCCTCAGTGCTCCTGGTCCGCTTCGGCGGATGGGTCGTCGCCCACGATGGCACCGGGCATGCGCGTCCCACCACAACGGCTGATTTGTCGCGCGTCTCCCCCGGCCTTCGTCGTTCGCGTTGGGGACAATGGTGGGCGACGAGGTTCTTCCGGGAAAAGGCCTCGTACGTGGCGCCCACTTGCCACTCTCCCGTCCGCACGGCTACACTGGGGCAAGGCCCTTTGACAAAGTACCCTCCCCAGCCATGAGCGACGCCCCCCGCTACTGGACCCCCGAGTACGTCGAACGCTTCGTCGAGGCCCTCAACAGCGACGACGGGTTTCAGGACACCGCCGGCTCCTTTGCCGAGACCATCGAGCTGCGCTGTCTCGACACGCCGGACAGCGAGGACGTGTCCGCCACCTACACGTTCGAGGACGGCGAGGTCGTGGACGTGGACCTCTGGATCGACGACGCGCCCTCGGAGCAACTGCGCGACGAGCCGGTGGGCGACAGCATCATGGCGCGGGCCACGGCCCCCTACGAGGTGTGGGTGCAGATGGACAAAGGCGAAATGGGCGCCACCGAGGCGATCGCGTCGCCGGACTACAAGATTGACGGCTCCATGATGCAAATCATGTCCAACATGGGCGTCTTCCGCGGCATGATGTCGGTGGCGGCAGACGTGGAGAAAACGTACTGATGCTACGTGAAACCGGGCGAACGTTCCACACGACAACGCCAACCGCAGACCCATGAGCGACAACGGCCCCACAATCACGGTTACCCGCGGAACGAGAACCGAGCGATCCCGGCAGAAGCAATCGTCGTCGGCCCGCTCGCGGTCGTCCGGGTGGGGCCTGCCGGGGCCCGGCGCGGTGGTGGCGGGCGTGGTGGGCAGCGTGCGGGCGGTGTGGTGGGCGGGCCTCGGAGCGGCTGCAACGGTCCGAGACGCGGGGGCGCAGGTGTTCGACGCGCTCGTGGAGGAGGGGAAGTCGTGGGAGCAGGCCGAGCGTAAGCGTCGAGAACAGCGGGCCCGGCAGGTGCGCACCGTGACGGAGGAGCGCGACGCACTTGGGGGGGCGGAAGAGCGACTCCGGGACGAAGTAAACACCGCGCTCCGGCGGGTGGGCCTCCCGTCCCGCGACGAGGTCGAAGAGCTCCGCGAAGAGATTGGGGCCCTCGCCGACAGAGTGGAGCGCCTCGCGCGCACCGTCGACGAGCACGACGGCTAACTTTTGTTTGGGGACTGGCGCTCCAACCCGTCGTCCGCGGCGGGCAGCAGCTCGTCGGCGAGCTGGTCGAACTCGTGCTGGAAGCCCTCGATAATTGTGTCCGGGTCCGGAATGAGGCCGGCATCGCAGGCGAGGCCAAGCCGCACGGCCCCGTCGTAGCTGAAGATGCTGACGCCCAGCCCTACGTGCCCGGCTCGGGGGACCCACGGCATCACGTGCTGCACGTGCCGCCCCTTCATGTGGAGCGGCTCCTGCGGCCCTGGCACATTCGTCATTACGGCGCTGGCCTTGTTGCTGAGGTGACGCACCGCACGGTGCTCCATGCTCACCGGGAGGTACCCGAGCCCCTCCAGCAGCGTAAGCGCGGCGACGGCCTCCGCCGAGCCTTTCAGTTCGTCCATCCGCTGCTTCACCGTCAGCACACGCTCCAGGCGGGTGTCGAGGCCGACGGGCAGGTCCAGAAACACGAGCCCGAAGCGGTTGCCGAGCTCGAACGCCTGCTCCGGCGGCCGGAGGTTGACCGGGATGAGGGCACGCACCGTTTCCGCATCGGTCGGCCCGTTGCGAGAGGACAGGTAGTACCGAAGGGCGCCCGCCACAGCCCCAAGCAGCACGTCGTTCACTTTGGCGTCCACGACCTCCCCGATCCGCTTGATGCGTGCCAGGTCCAGGGGGGCAGACCAGGTTGCCCGCTGTGCCACCCCGAGGTCGCCCTTCAGCGGCGTCTCGTCGTCGCGGGGCAGGGACAGAAACTTCGACAGGGCTGCCCCGAAGCTTAGGCCCTGTTTCAGGCGCCGCAGGCCGTGAGACGGGCGGAGCAGGGACTTTGTCCCCTCCGTCAGGAATCGGCGCCCCGCCGACACAGTGCCCCGAACGGTGTTGAGGGCGCCCCGCACCACGCCGGGCAAGAGGCCCCGGTCTTCGGTCGTGGGGAAGCGGCCCGGGTCAAAATATTCGTCCGTGAGCGACAGCAGGACCTGCAGCAGCGCCATGCCGTCGCCGATGCAGTGGTGCAGCCGTACGATGATGGCACTGCCGCCGAGGTAGTCCTCGACCAGCTCCATTTCCCAGAGCGGCTTCTCGCGGTCGAGCGGCTCGCTCATGCGCTCGCTCACCCGCTCCTTGAGTTCGCTGCGTCCGGCGGCGCCGGGCAGGGCCGTCCGGTGGACGTGCCGGTCGAGGTCGAAGTAGGGATCGGGTTCCCAGTACGGCGAACCCTCGGGGTCGCGCACCCGCTGCCGAAACCGGTCGAAGCCGAGCAGCCGCTCCTCAAGGAGTGTTTTGAACGTGTCGATGCCCATTGGATCATCGAGCACGAGGACGCCCGTAATCGTCATCAGGTTCGTCGGCTCGTCCATGCGCAGCCACGCCGCATCGACGCCGGAAAGGGGCTCGTGGGAGGTCATGGCGGAAGGGGAGGCCGAGTGAGAAGGGGCCGCCGGCACGAGGCCGGGCACGAGCTATGAGGACGGCGCCGCGTCTGTCCGGGCGCGGTGGAGGGCCTCGTCCACGGCGTACACGGCGAGGCCGAGGGTGGTGACCGCGGCGAGGGCGGCCGCTGGGGCCCAGATGATGAACCCCCCGACGATGCCGAGCGCCGCCCCGAGGTACTTGATGTAGTTGAGCTGTTCGTTGGTGGTGCGGCGCAAGAGCATCTCGAGCTGGCGCTCGTCGTAGGCGCGCACGTTCTCGTAGATCATCCGCTCCAGGTCGAGCGTGTCCACGAGGCGGAGGAGAACCCGCGTGAGCAGCGCCTCGATCTCGTCGCCGCGGCGCTCGAGTTCGGCGGGGAGGCGGTCGAGCACCGGGTCGAGCTCCTCCACCAGCGGGTCGACCGCGTCGGGCAGGCGCCGGACGGTCTCGTGCAGGCGGGCCCGGAAGTCGTCCTCGCCGAAGTACCGGTAGGCCCGCAGCATGAGCCCCGACAGGCCCTCGCCGGCCTGCGCCTCCACCTGCTCGGCCGTGAGGGCCACGATCCGCTCCTGGACCGACGGGGTGGAGAGGACGTCCCGAAGGACGCGGCGGAGCAGGGCCTTTGCCTCGGTGCGCACCGCGTCGTCGGTCGCCACGTCGCCGGCCGCCGCCACGAGCAGGTCGCGGTACTGGGCCACGAGGCCGCTCTCCCGAATTTTCTCCTTGATGAGGGCCTTGTTGATGAGCTCGTCGCTCACGGCCTGGGCGAGGCGGTAGGCCACCCGCTCCCGCTGGGCGGGCACCAGGCCCTGGCCCACGAGGGGCCGCGGCTCGCGGGGCCGAAAGAGCATCGTGATGGCGAGCCAGTTCGTCCCGAAGCCGACGAGGCCGCTGACGGCGGTGAAGCGCAGCAGGTCCTCGAGCACGACGGCGTACCCGGCCACGGTCAAGGTGACGCCGGGAAAGTCCCACACGAACGAGAGGGCGAAGAGCGCGCCCAGCACCCAGGGCAGCGCCTTCAGCACCGGCAGCCAGCGGGCGTAGGTGCCCGTGCGCTTGGGGGGCGGCTCCACGCTGGGCCCGTCCGCGTCGGTAGAGGAATCAGGCAGGTGGCGGCTCGCCGTGCGAAAGATGTGCCGTTGCAGGCGGGGCCAGGACCCGCTGCGCTCGGCCGCACCATTTTCGGAGGGGGCACGCATCGCCGCCTCCGAGGCCTCCGGCTCGTTGTTCATGTTGGGGGCGGACGCTGCCATGAGCGAACGAGCAGTTCCGTGTAGGGGAGGGGCGTCGCGGGTCCCGTGCTAAAACACCTTCACGAGCGTCATGTCGTTCAGGTAGCGGCCCGGGTCGCGCCGAAAGTCCTGGAGAAGTGTGTTGGTGCGGGCCGCCGCCGAGTCCAGCCGCATGTAGAGGCCCGGGTCGTTGAGGAGGCGGCCGGCCGTGCCGTCGCCCTCGTTGAGCTTGGTGGCCACCGTGTCGAGCGTGGCCGAGGTTTGCTCAAGCGACGCGAGGCCCCGGTTGAGGCGGTCGAGCGACTGGTTCAGGCGCTGCACGGCCACGCCCAGCGAGTCGCTATTTTCGCCCATGAACGTGTTGAGGTCGCTCGATACCGACCGGAGGTTCTGGAGGAGGGCACGAATGGTTTCCTTCTCTGCCTCGGTGACCGATTCGAGGTCGCCCGTGATGTTTTTGGCGGAGGTGAGGGCCTTCCGCAGATCACTGCTCGGGTCTTGGAGCTGGGTGCTCAGGGCCGTCATGGTCGCGTTTGTGCTCGTGAGCACGCTGTCGGCCTTGTTTGCCAGCGCGGGGGCCTGGTCGGTAAGGCGGTCGAAGACGCTGCCCTCGGGGGGCGCGGAGAGCGTGGCGTCCGCCGGGAGCGGAGGGTTGTCCCGAGGCCCAGGGAGAATGCTGATGCGGACGCCCCCGATGCCGCTGAATCCGGCGACCTTCGCGTGGGAGCCCTCCGGGATCCGAATGCCTTCCTCAATGCGGAGGCGGGCCCGCACGGTCTGGGTCTCTTGATCGAGACGGATCGACCCCACCGAGCCCACATTGACGCCCTTCATGCGCACCGGGTTGCCCGCCGTAAGGCCGCTCGCCTCCTCGAATTCGGCCTTTACAGGGTACGTGTCCCCGAACAGTGGGAGGTCCTGGAGGAACCGAACCCCAAAGACGGCCGCGATGACCGCGACGACGATGGCGATCCCAACCTTGATTTCGTTGCTGTATTGCATGTAGCGAGAAAGCGGGGCACGTGCGAAAACGGCGAAGAACCCGAAACGAGCGCGAACGGTCAGGCCGACGGCCCGGACAGGGCAGGGGGCGTGCTCCCTACCTGGTACTCGTTGGCTTTCACAAAGGAGTTAAGGTGCGGGTTCGAGCAGTCGTGAATGCCAGACACAGGCCCCACCCATTCGAGGTTGCGCTCGTGGAGAAAGGCGACCCGGTCGGCAATGGAGAGGACGGAGTGCATGTCGTGGGTCACGACGACACTCGTCACGTTGAGCTCCTCGGCGAGATGGCTGATGAGGTCGTTGATGGTGTTTGAGGTCTCGGGGTCGAGGCCGCTCGTTGGTTCGTCGTAGAGGATGTACTCCGGCTCGATGGCGATGGCGCGGGCGAGGGCGACCCGCTTCCGCATGCCCCCGGACAGCTCGGTCGGGTTCTTCGCGCCCACGTCCGAGAGGCGAACGAGGTCAAGGCACTCCTGCACCCGATCTTTGATGCCTGCTGAGTCCAGCGACGAGAAGTAGCGGAGGGGGAAGGCGACGTTCTCGAAGGTGGTCATCGAGTCGAAGAGCGCCCCGCCCTGGAAGAGGACGCCAAACTGGCGCCGGAGCCGGCGAAGCTCTTCGTAGGGGATCGTGTCAATGTCCGTGCCGTCCACGAGCACGCGCCCCGCGTCCGGCGTGAGTAGTCCCACGAAGTGCTTCATCAGCACACTCTTCCCGGACCCCGACCGCCCGATGATGGCGAGGGTCTCGCCGTCGTGGATGTCGAGCGAGACGCCCTCGAGCACCTGGAGCGGTCCGAACCCCTTCGACAAGTTGTGGACCTCAATCATAGCGGGGTGAGAGGCACGTAACAGAGAAACGACCCGTGACACGGGGCGGGGGGCGCGTCGGTCCCGTCACAGCAGCAAGAGGGCGATGAGGAGGTCGGCGACGAGGATAAACACGCAGCTCAGGACGGCGGCCTGCGTCGTGCTGTCACCCACCCCCACGGCCCCGCCGCCCGTGTAGTAGCCCTTGTAGCAGGCGATGGAGGTGATGATGAACCCGAAGGCGAACGACTTGATGAGGCCGATGGTGGGGTCGAGCAGCTTAAAAAACTGGCGCGCGCCCTCTAGAAACTCGCTGGCACTCAGAAACCCCCCGAAGTGGCCCACCCCGATGCCGGTCCCGATGCCGACGACGCAGGACACGACGTAGAGCACCGGAAACATGAGGACGCCGGCCAGCACGCGCGGCAGGATCAGGAACCCGACGGAGTCAAGCCCCATCACCTCCAGCGCGTCGATCTGCTCGGACACCCGCATCGTCCCCAACTCCGCCGCGATCCGGGCGCCCACGCGGCCCGCCAGGATGAAGCCTGCGATCACGGCCCCAAGCTCCAGCATGATGGACGGCGCCACGATCGACCCGATAATGGTCTTCGGGATGAAGGGCGTCTCCAGCTGGTAGGCGGTCTGCACGGTAAACACCGCCCCCGTAAACGCCGCGGCGAGGGCGACGATGGGAATCGAGTCGATCCCCACGCGCACCATCTGGATGAAGAGGTTATTCCAGTAGGCGCCCACCTTGTCGATCGAGGCAAACGCCCGGCCCATGAGCGTCGCGTACCGGCCGAGGGCCCGAAACGGAGAGAGCAGAGCGTCGAGCAACGAGACAGAAGAGGCGGAGGATGCACAGAGTGCGAGCGGGACGGCCCGGAGTCGGGAAGGCTCTGAGCCGAAGCCTGCATATGCACATCCAACCCGACGCGGAGGTTCCTCTGCACTGAGGGCGCCGACGGATCTCTGGCGGGCGGATGGCAGTGCAGTATGTGTGCGCAGTTCCTGCAGAATTACGGGCTGTGTCTGCCTTCAGTCGTCAATACACGAACCCATCGGTGTTTGTATGGCCAGTTCCAAGCCGCGATACGTATGCCAGGAATGCGGGCACGAGGCCCACAAGTGGATGGGCAAATGCACCGGGTGTGGGGCCTGGAATACGCTCGTGAAGGAAGCTGAGAGCGCCGACGTGGAGGCCCAGGTCCCGGACCTCAGTACGGACGGGCAGAACGGAACTGCGGCGGCCCAGAACCAGCCCACGCAACTGACGGAGGTCGAGATGGAGGGGGAGTCCCGTCTGCAGACCGGGGTCGACGAGTTCGACCGTGTCATGGGCGGCGGCATCATGCAGGGATCGTTCAGCCTCATCGCCGGGGACCCCGGCATCGGCAAGAGCACGCTCATGACCCAGCTGGGCGGCTACCTGCCGGGTCGCACAATCCTGTACGTAACCGGGGAGGAGTCGAAGCGGCAGGTAAAACTGCGGGCGCAGCGACTCGGCGTGGCCTCCGAGGCCCTCTACCTGCTGGCCGAGACGAACGTGCAGGAAATTGCCAACGCCGTGGACGACGTGGAGCCCGACCTGCTCGTGGCCGACTCGATTCAGACCATCTACCGGCCCGACTTAACGAGCGCCCCCGGCTCGGTCAGCCAGGTGCGCGAGAGCACCGCCTCGCTCCTCAAGCTCACAAAGGAGCGGGAGTTCTCTACTTTCCTCGTGGGGCACGTCACCAAGAAGGGCACCATTGCGGGGCCCCGGGTGCTGGAGCATATGGTGGACACGGTGTTGTACTTTGAGGGCGATCAGAACCACGCGTACCGCATCCTCCGGAGCGTGAAAAATCGCTTCGGGGCGGCCAATGAAATCGGGGTGTTCGAGATGCGGGAGGACGGGCTGCGAGAGGTGCCCAACCCGAGCGAGATCTTTCTGTCCGAGCGGGGCTACGGCGTGAGCGGGTCCACGGTCGTCTGCTCGTTGGAGGGCACCCGGCCCATCCTGGTCGAGATTCAGGCGCTCGTCACGCCCACCTCCTACAGCACCCCGCAGCGCACCGTCACGGGCTTCGCGTCGCAGCGCCTCCAGATGATCCTGGCGGTCCTGGAAAAGCGGGCCGGACTGGCCTTCAGCGACCATGACGTGTTCATTAACGTCGCGGGCGGGGTGCGGCTGGAGGAGCCGGCCGTGGACCTGGGCGTCGCGATCGCGGCGGCCTCCTCGTTCCGCGACGTTCCCGCCGACACCGGCTCGGCCCTCATCGGCGAGGTGGGGCTCGGCGGCGAGATCCGGACCGTGAGCCGCGTGGAGCCGCGCCTGAAAGAGGCTGCCAAGCTGGGCTTCGACCGGGCCGTGGTGCCGGAGAACAACCTCGACCGCATTGCCGGGGACTACGACATCGACGTGACCGGCGCGCAGCAGTTGCGCGATGCGGTGGACGTGGTGTTGTAGGCCGGGCCGCCCGTTGCTCCGGAACGGTCCTTGTAAATACAGATCCCTGAGCGAACGGGGCACACAATAATTGCGCTGGGACACTCGTTTAGATCGACGCCATGCCCCCACGTCCCGGCATTTGCCAATGATTGGGTTTCCGCATGCAGCCTACGGATGAGGAACTGGTAACGGCGTACCTGGACGAAGACGACGAGCAGGCCTTCCGGCGGCTCGTCGAGCGGCACCAGGACCGTATCTTTGGCTACCTGATGGGCATGGTGAAAGGCCGAGCGGCGGCCAACGATCTTTTCCAGGAGACCTTCGAGCGCGTCATCAAGGCCATGCAGGGCCAGCGTGGATCGTACGACCGGCAGGGGCAGTGGCTGAGCTGGGTGATGAGCATTGCGCGCAACGCGGCGATCGACCACACGCGGAAGCAGAAGAAGTGGGCGGAGGTGCCCCAGGACGAGGACGACGGGCGCTCCTTCTGGGACACCCTGGAGGCCGAGTCGCCCTACGCCGACGAGCAGCTCCACCGCGCGGAGCAGCGCGAATGGCTCGACGAACACATCGAGCAGCTCGCGCCTGAGCAGAAGGAGGTGCTGCTCCTGCGGCAAGAGACGGACCTCACCTTCCGAGAGATCGCCGAGCTCCAAGACGTGTCCATCAACACGGCCCTCGGCCGCATGCGGTATGCTCTTAAGAATCTTCGAAAGATGATGGAGGCGTCCAACGAGGCCGCACTGGTCGGCGCGCTCGACACGTGAGGGGTGCGGCGCAGTCCAGCTTGCTTCACAGATCGATGCTTTGTCCTATGGACGATCGGCTACGTCTTATTCGGTACCTGTACGGTGAGGAGGAAGACGAGTCGGCGCTTGCGCGTCGATTGTCCGATGATGACGACCTCTATCGTGAGTACGAACGGCTGCGGGACGCGAAGCGTGCGCTGAACGACCGGCCCGCACGCCGGCCGGACCCGGCGGTCGTGGATCAGGTGGTGGACGAGGCCCGCACGGCCGCCCAGTCGTCCGCGCCTTCTACCGGGGACCGCCCGGCCCGCGCTCCCTCTCGTTCCTGGACCCGCCGCCTGCAAACGGTCGGCGCCGGGCTTGCGCTGCTGCTACTGATCGGGCTGGGGTGGTGGCAGGGAGCCGGCGTGTCCGACGAGCCGGTCGCGGACTCCGCGGCGCCCGGCGTGCTCGACGGAGAAGCCCCGCAGGCCCCCGCGACCGCCGACACCCGCTCGGCCGATGCGGACGCCATCCCGGCGTGGGACGACGGCGAGGAGCTGATCCGCATCCAGCGGCGCATCGACCGGCTGCAGGCACGAAGCGCGCCGGATCGGTGGGGCTCCCTGCAGCGAGTCAGTCGTCCCTGATCGAGGAGCCTCTATTTGCGGTGTGCATCTCGTCTTTCCATGTCCTCTTCTCCATGATTGCTCTGTGCCGTTCGGATTCGCTGTGTCGCCGTCTCGCCTCGGGGCTCGTCCTCGGGGGGCTTCTGTGGGGACTCCTCCTGCCGGGGGCGTTGGCCCAGCAGACCCACACCCTCAACATCCGAGACGGCACGGTTTACGTCGACGGGCGTCCGCTGTCGGAAGACCAGCTGCCGGATAGCCTGAGCCTGCAGGGCGTTCGGGCCAACTATCGTTTCGTTGGGGTCCAGCGTCCCGTCGTTGAGCTCAAGGGGCGCCTTTTCGTGGTGGAGGATGGGTTGAGGCCCACCACCGAAGAAGAGGTGCGAGAGCAGCGGGCCTCCGTCGTGTTGGGAAACAAAACGGTGCAGGCCTCATCCTCCCGCGACGGTGCCGCGGCCGCGGGCAGGTCCAGGGCATCCCATCAGCAGTACCTCAGCGCGGTGCAGCGCTCCAGCCGGGAGCTCTACGAGCGGCTCCAGCGCGAGCGGCTGATGGAGCAGGACGCTCAGACCCTTGCGCGCACCATCCGACTGTTGCCGGAGGGGGGGGAGCGTCAGGCCCAAATTGACACGCTACGGGCCATGCTCGAGGACATCTTCGCGGTGAAGCAGGAAAACCGGCGCCGCGAGATCGAGCGCCTGCAGCGGCAGATTCGAGACCTCCAGGAAAACCTCCAGCGACGAGAACAAATGCGAGAGCGCATGATTGACCGCCACCTCCGCCAGCTGATCGACTCCACCCGCGGCCGGTAGCGCGGCACTGCCCCGGGCTGGCCCGATCGCAGCTCCGCCCGTTCTGCCACCTCATCCTTTACTTTAAGTGAGCTGGCTCGCATCTTGTGTGGCAGTGCACGTACAGGAGCACCGCCCACTGCTGCCCGACAAGGGTGTCGCATTTGTTTATGGATTGGTTCCGAGCCCGCATCGTCCGTTGTGCCCACCGTGGGCATGGAGTTCGTAGAAGCATCCCGTGGATCGTGGTCGGACTCCTGTTGGTGGCGTCGGGGCCGGCCCAGGCCGAGGTGCTCGTGACCGACGTGGCCTTCTCCCCCCGTTCCGACGGGCACGGATACGTTGTGCGCGTCCGGACGACGGCCTCCCCTAAGGCGTACATGCTGCAGCCGGACGGAGAACACGAGCTGAAGTGGGTGCTCTACAACGCGCGTCTCCATGCGGACTACGAGAAGCAGGCGCCAGAGGGGCCG
>NZ_JAZKRW010000088.1:0-13647 GCF_036626415.1 Salinibacter sp. | reverse complement strand
CTCCGTACACAGGGTCCGTACACAGGGAGAAACAGAGAGATGCCCCTTCCACCGCCGGAGGGGATTGCGTCTGGCCTTCGCTTAGGCCCCGCGTCCCTGGTTCGCGTCGGCGCCCGGCAGGCGTACAGTAAAGCAACTGCCTTCTCCCTTCCGGGTGTCCACCTCTATGGTCCCTCCCATCTCCTCCACCGCCTTTTTCGTCACCGCCAGCCCCACCCCCGTTCCCTCGTACTCTCGACTCATTCCCTCGGAGGCCTGCCGGAACGGCTCGAACAATTCCTTTACCGTCTCCGGCTCCATCCCGATCCCGGTGTCTTCGACCTTCAGACGTGCCGTTTCGTCTTCGTGGGAGACCTGCACCGTGACACATCCGGCGGTCGTGTACTTGATCGCGTTGGAGAGAAGGTTGCGAAGCACGATCTGCACCCCGCCCTCGTCGGCCCAGGCCTGGACAGGGCGCTCTTCCGTTTCCACCTGTAGGGTGAGCCCCTTCTCTGCGGCCTCCGGGCGAAGCTCCTCGGCGGTGCAGTGGGCCTGGTCGGCCAGGTTCACCGGTCGTTGCTCCAGTTCCATCTGCCCGGCCTCCAGTTTTGAGAGGTTCAGCACTCCCTCAAGGGTCTCAAGCAGGCGCTTTCCGCCCCGTTCGATGAGGGGCGCGAAGCGGGAGGCCGCCGCCGTATCCTCCCCAATGGCCTCGGCGAAGCCAATAATCGAGGTCAAGGGGGTTCGGATTTCGTGGCTCATGTTTGCGAGGAACGACGACTTCATGCGGCTGGCCTCTTCGGCCTTCCGCTTCGTCTCGCGGAGGGCCTTCTCCCGGTCGAGTCGCTCGAGCACCAGCGCCGCGTAGGCGGAGAGCACCTCCAGGAGCCGACGATCGAAGGCATCGATGCCCCCCACCTCGGGACTGCCCACCGAGATGAGGCCATACTCTCCCACCGGGACGTATGCGGTTGCCCGGATGTCCCCGCGATCCATCTCGTCGACGACGGTCGAAAGGTCGTCGTAGACCCGCGTTTCCCCGGCGCGATAGGCCCGGGCGGCCGGCGTATCCCCGTCAAGGTCGTACGCCGGGCGCTCCGGCATGCGCTCGCGAACGGCCTGGGGAACCCGGCTCGGCTCCAGTTGGCCGTCCCGTACCCAGCGGATGGTCGTCGCGGGGTGGCCAAGCGTATCGCTGACGAGGGCGACCAGGTGATCCGCCACTTCGGCTCGGCGCTCCGCCCGGAGGAGCTCCCCCGTCGCCTCGTACAATGCTTCGATCATTTGTTCTCGCTCCCGCAGGGCCCGCTGCCGCCGCCGTTGGCCCGTAATGTCGTTGAGGTGAAAAACAACCTCCCCAATGCCGCCCTCCTCGTCGTACAGCGGCGCCCCGCTTACCGACAGAATTCGTCGGCTCCCGTCAGGCTGGCAGATTGTGTGCTCGATTCCTCGAACCGGCTCTCCGGTCGACATGATCTGGAAAAACGGCAGCTCCTCCTCCGGCACACGGCTGCCGTCGGGCGCCGTGATGTCCCACCCCGAATCGTTGTACGTGCGGCCGATGATTTTCTCCTTGCTGGCCCCCAGCACCTCTCGGATCTGCCCGTTCGCCTCGATGAAGGTGCCGTCGCGATCCACCCGCACGATGGCGTTGGGGCTGGTCTCGAGAACGCGCCCCAGCAGGTCCCGCTCCTCCTGCAGGGCCTGCGTCCGATCCAGGCGGTCGAGGATCACCGTGGCGTAGGTGCTAAGCACCTCAATCAGGTGCGTGTCGAACGTGCTGATGGCCTCAGGCTCCGGGGAGGCGACCGCAAAGGTGCCGTGCTCCCCCATCGGCGCAACGACCACCGACCGCAGGTCGCCGTAGTCATGACGCGGCTCCGCCTCTGCGGTCTCTAGGTCCCCGACCGCGAGGGTCTGACCGCTCCGATAGACCTCGGCCATGGCACTGTCCCCATCGACCGGGACGTCGGGGCGCGCCGGCATGAACGTCCGGGTGGCGTCCGCGACATGGCGTGCCTCCAGCATTCCGCCTCGGGCGAAGCGAACCGACACCCCCTGGTAGCCGAGCGTCTGGCCCACCAACCGGACGAGGGCCTCCCCCACCTCATCCGGGCTGGTGGCCCGGAGCAGCCGATCGGCCGCTGAGTAGAGGGCTCTGATCTTCGTCTGGCGCTCCTCCAGAGCCTTCCGCTGACGCTTTCGCTCAGTGATGTCCCGCGAAACGGCCATCCCCCCCACCACCTCCGCCCCATTCCGGACCGGCAGCACCTGAACGCGATAGTGGCGTCCCTGATAGCTCTCCTCCAGCGTGCTCTCTTCGCCCTCAAGGGCCCGGCGGTAGTGTTCGGCCTGCCGCTCGGCAATCTCGTCCGGGAAAAGGTCGTGGAGCGTGCATCCGATGAGGTCCCCCTTAGAAAGGCCGACGTCCGCCAGGCCCCGCCCTCCTGCAAGCTGGTAGGTGAGGTCTTCGTCGAACAGAAAAACACCCCCCTCAGGGAAGTTGTCGACGAGGGTCTGGTACCGGCGCTTTGACCGGCGCAGCGCCTTCTGCCGGCGCCTCCGCTCCGTGATGTCGGTGACGGCGCCATCGAAGTACTTCTCGGTACCATCTTCCTGCTCCGTCTGGCGCGTGCTGAGCAGCCCGATAAACGTCGACCCATCTTTTCGCCGGTACCGGACTTCTTCGCTGTCGAGCCGGCCCTCTCGGGCTTCCTTCTCGATGAGCTCTTCCCGTCGGTCCGGATCGGCATAGAACGTTCGGGGATCGGCCTCCCGGAACGCCTCCAGGTCTTCGTAGCCAAACATGTCGATGAGGGCTGGATTGGCGTACACGAGTCCGTCTTCTGTCGACCGGTAGATGCCATCCGAGACGTTCTCGGTGATTGACCGGAGCCGGCTTTCCTTCTCGCGCAGTGCCTCCTGGCTTTCCCGCAGCTCGCGGGTCCGGCGCCGCACGGCGGTCCGCAGCACAAACACCACCGCTCCCGCCACCAGAACGAGCGCCCCAACGCCCACCAGGACCCACTTTAGGTACGCCCAAGGGGCTTGGACGTGAGACAGGTCCTCTTTCGCTCGGGCATGGATCTGGTAGGACAGGTCGTACTGGCCAACAATTCCAACTGTCGTCGCCTCGTCGCCGACCTCAAAACGGTCCGGCTGGATGCGCTCGACGTGCTGATTGGCCACATAAATGGTGAGTTGCGCGTCAGTCCCTTGCCTCTCTCGTAGAACGAAGTACTCGCCCCCGCGGTTTGCACTGCGGGCGGTGACAACCCCCCGCACGCGCACGAGACGGCCTTCGTACGCCTCGGTGGCCGCGGAGGGCACGGTAAGAGGAGTCGGAGCCGGGACCCTCGGGGATGCCTCCAGGGTCTTCTGACGAAAGACTTCGATCTGGGCGAGGCCGTTGACGTGCCGAAGCACCCCCCAGACGCGAAGACTGTCGCCGCGCTCGATGCCTCTCTCTCCCGTCGCGACGAAATGGACTCCCCCCGTGGAGTCCTGGAGCGCCCCCATCCCCGCCTTCGGAAGCGGGAGGCTTCCGGGATTGGCAGTCACCCGCCCCGCGACGCTGACCGTGTCGCCCGTCCGGTCCGGCACAGCATCCGCATCCTCGTCGACCCGGACCTCAGCGATGGGTGCAAGTGCCACATCCTGCCTCGTGTCCTGCTGTCCCTGATCGAGAGACGGTCCCGAAGGGGCGCTCTGCGAGAAGGCCGCGTCTGGGGCGGCCCTCGCTGGCCCAAGAGCCATGAGGCCAGCCAGTACGCCCCCGAGGAGCAAAAGGGGGGACAAACGATGCATTCGCACAGGGGAACGTGGGGGCGAGCGGTGGGACGAGTAAGACGAGTAAAAGGTACCCTGAACTAGTGCAAAATGCACACCGATGTCCCCCAGCCCCCGGTTCCGGCCCTGCAAGGCGTCGTTTGGGGGCCGGCTCTGGGGCTCGCTTCCGTCTCAACACAGTTGCCCAGTGCCCCGCCCGGGTCCAGACGCCCGCTTCCGAGGATCTTTTTCGGGAGCGCCAGAAATTCCATCACGTCTTCTTGATTAATAGTTCACCGCACGTTTACTTTTTGAATGCTCCACTTTTCGGCGCCTGCACGAATGGTCTTCGTGCAATTCGCCGCACC
Source organism: Salinibacter sp. (assembly GCF_036626415.1). Lineage (GTDB taxonomy): Bacteria > Bacteroidota > Rhodothermia > Rhodothermales > Salinibacteraceae > Salinibacter. The sequence continues at coordinate 9,529 of NZ_JAZKRW010000088.1, read as the reverse complement.
GCTCCTCTCGCCCGGGACTCCAAGGTCCTTTCTCTTCGTTCGGCCCGGTCGGTCTTTGTATGGCACGTGCACCCTACCAGAACGGGCTTACCATCGCGACCCCTGTTTTGCCGGGGCACGACGCCGCGCTCGCGGCGGTCCTGGACGAAATCAACGAGGCCGTGCCGTCGCACGAGGACCTTCCATTCGATCAACTCGAGCGCGTGCACTTCCTCCGGTGGGTCGTGCTACCCGCCGCCACCGACGACCTCGGCCGCCAGACGGACTCCCAGCTCGTCCTGTCGACCAATTACGACGAGCCGCTGGCAGCCCACCTGACAGAGCTCGTGGACGTGGGCGGCCCGGCGCTCGACCGCATTTATCAGCACTGCACGGGCTATCCTGCGCCCGGCGAGCGCTCCGACGGCGACGTGATTTCCTACCTGCGCGCCCACGACGTCGGGTACGATACGCTGTACGTGGGCACCCGAGGGCGCACCGTCAAACAGATCCGCCGCGAGGCGGACCTGCGCACCGCCATTCAGCAGTTTCTGGACGAGAGGAGCCGAGAAGACCCGTCGCTCCGCGAGCAGTCCCCCGAGGCGGTGCGGGCGTCGATTCAAGACTTCGTGCGGTCGGATCCCGATCTTTCCCCGAAGGCCCTTCTGCGGTCGGACTCGAACTTTGCCTGGGCCCGGTCCGATCCGCCCGAGGCGCCCTCGCGCTGGCCCCAGCCGTGGGACAGCGCCCTCTTTGCGGCCTTGACGACCGCTCTTCTTCTTCTCGTCGCGCTGCCGTGGGCCTCCGGCTCGGGATGGGCGCTTCTCGGGGTCGAGGGGGCTCTCCTTCTGGGGGGCTTCGGGGCGTACGTGGCCTGGCTCCGTCGGCGCGAGCGTCGGGACGAGGAGTTTCCCCCGGTGACGGACTACGAGCACGTGCGGCGCCTCGCGGAGACGGAGGACCGGATCGTGCAGAATCAGATGAGCAGCGTCACTACGGTGAAGGCGGGTCGGCTCCGGTACGCCACGCTCTGCACTGTCCTCTGGGCCATCGACCTCTTCGGGCGGTACGTGTACACTGAGGGCCGGCTCGGGAGCATCTCGTCGATCCACTTCGCCCGCTGGGTCGCCATCGACGACGGGCGGCGGCTGGTCTTCTTCAGCAACTTCGACGGGAGCTGGGAGAACTACCTTGGCGACTTCATCGACAAGGCCGCCAGCGGCCTCACGGCCGTGTGGAGCAACACCGTCGGGTTCCCCAAGACCCGCTTCTTGGTGGGGGCCGGGGCGCGCGATGAGAAGCGGTTCAAGGCCTACGCCCGCAACAGCCAGGTGCTCACGCAGGTCTGGTACAGCGCCTACCGCGACCTGACGGTGCAAAACATCAACAACAACTCGGCGATCCGTGCCGGCCTCTTCGGCGACCAGACGCCGGCGGAGACCCGGGCCTGGCTCCGGCGTCTCTGAGCCCAGTTTCGGTCTCTGTTCCAAACCTCCTTCATCGCCATGGCCTCCCTCGAACTGACGGACATGCAGGGCTTCCTGGCTCGGGGCTACAAGGGGCTGCCCGAGGCGTCGTTTCTCCTCTTCCGTATCGAGGAGCCTGCGGCCGCCCAGGCGTGGTGCCGGTCTCTCGCCGCGGACGTGACGCCGGCCGACCCGAAGCCCTCAACGTCTGCTCTGCAGGTGGCCTTTACGGGGGACGGGCTGCGCGCACTCGGATTCGGGGACGACACCCTCCAGACCTTCGACCAGGCCTTCTGGGAGGGCATGGATGCCCCCTACCGGCAGCGCATCCTGGGGGACGATGGCGAGAGTGCCCCGGGAAACTGGCGCTGGGGGACGGAGGAAAGCCCCGCCCACGTCCTGGTCATGCTGTTTGCAGTCGACGCCGACACCCTGGACGCCCGCGTCGAGACGGTGCGCGACGGCCTGCAGGGCCTCGCGGAGACGGAGCGCCTCGACACCACCTCGTTCGAGCCGGCCCGGGAGCACTTTGGCTTTCGGGACGGCATCAGCCAGCCGATCGTCGACGGCCTGAGCCGCACAGGGGCGCCCGAGAATACAGTCCCCCCCGGCGAGTTCTTTCTCGGCTACCCGAACGCCTACGGCGAGCGTCCCGTGCGCCCGTCCGTGCCCCTCGCCCACGACCCCGAGGAGATCCTGCCCCGCACCGACACCGAGCACAGCGGCGTGCGCGGCGACTTGGGGCACAACGGCACCTACGTCGTCGCCCGCCAGCTCAGCCAGGACGTGCAGGGCTTCTGGACGTTCGTGACCGAGGCGAGCGAGGAGGTCTACGGCTCCGCCGAAGAACGGCACCGCCTGGCCGCCAAGATGGTAGGCCGCTGGCGCAACGGGGCGCCGCTGGCCCTCGCCCCCGACGACCCCGACGCCGAGCCGCGGGACGACTTTGGATACCACGAAGAGGACCCCGACGGCCTGCGGTGTCCATTCGCCTCGCACCTGCGCCGCTCCAACCCGCGCGACTCGCTGGAGGGCGGGCCCGAGGAGTCCACGACAGTCTCCAACCGGCACCGCCTCGTGCGCCGGGGGCGCCCGTACGGCCCGCCCCTCGCCGACGACTTCGACGTGGACGACATGCTGGCCGCGACCGACGACGCCGAGCGGGGCCTCCACTTTCTCTGCCTGTGCGGCGACATCGCCCGCCAGTTCGAATTCACGCAGCAGACCTGGATCGAGAACCAAAAATTCAGCGGCCTCTACGACGACCCCGATCCGCTCATGGGCAGCCCCGAAGACGAGAGCACGACCTTTACGATTCCCGACACGCCGGTGCGCCGCCGCGTGACGGACATGCAGCGGTTCGTGGAGGTGCGGGGCGGCGCCTACTTCTTTATGCCGAGCCTCACGGCCCTCCGCTTTCTGGGCCGCGCGGACCTGCCTGCATGATGTTCGCTTTTCGTTCCTTTTGCCCTGCGCCCATGCCCCTCGACCGGCTTGACTTCAAGACGGACGTCTTTCCCTTCATCATCGCCACGGCGGGGGAGTTCGCGGCCCTCTATTTCTGGCTCCACTTTCTGGACGCGGGGCAGTTCGTGCGGGCCAACGTGCTGCTGTGGGCCGGCTTCGCGGTGGAACGCATTTCGGTGTACCTGTGGATCCGGTACGTCTACCGGTCGCGGGGCGGCGGGCCCGTTCAGCGGTCGCTCCTCGTCACGGTCGCCGGCCTCTTGGTCATCACCCTCAGCGAGGTGCTGATCTGGATCTTCTGGCTCGCCCTGGCGGACGGAGAGATGGGAGCGATCGCGGCGGCGCCGGCGACGAACATGGCCGTGGCAGGCATCGTCCTCATGGTGCTCATGACGATTGAGCACAGCGTGGAGATGGGAGCACTGAAGCGAACGAATCCGCTCGCGTACGCCACGAGCCCGAGCACACTGCTGTTCACGTTCATGGAGGTGGCGGGGGCCGTGGGGTGGCTGGCCTTCGTCCGCGCCGACCGCCCCCTGCTCGGGGCCGCCTGCCTGCTCATCGGGCTGTCGATCGAGCACGTCCTCCAGGGCAGCGACCTCCGGCCCGGCGAAGAGACCGAGCATCCCGCGCCGGCCCCGGCGTAGGACCCGCCCAGCTCAAGGGGCCCGGTCTGCCGCCACCGCCGGCACGAGCGGATCCCCGTCTCTACGGAACAGCGACTGCTCGTACCGGACGGTCTCCAGCACCAGTCCTTCCGGCGGCATCGACGGCCCCGCCACGCGCCGGTCCCGGGCGGCCAGCACGTCCGGGAGGCTGTCCGCGGCGCGCTTCTCGTGCCCAATTTCGATGAGCGTACCGACGAGGGCGCGCACCATGCCGTGCAGAAACCGGGTGCCGACCACCTCGAACCGCCAGACGCCCCGCCGGCCCTCGTCGACCCACCGGGCATGGGTGAGCGTGCAAACGCGGTTCTCGGTCCCGGACTGGGTGAGACAAAACGAGCTAAAATTGCGCTGTCCGAGCAGGTCGGGCGTGGCGGCCCGGATGCGGTCGAAATCGGGCACGGGGCGCACCTCAGTGCGGGTGCGTCGCTCCAGCGCGCAGGGCTGGGTGTGCAGGTGATAATGGTAGCGGCGCCGGCAGGCGTCGTAGCGGGCGTGAAAGTCGTCCGACGCCCGCTCCACCCGACGCACCGCCACGGACTCTGGGGTGAGGCCGTTCAGCGAGCCCCGCAGCCGAAACGGATCGCGGGCCTCCGGGAGGTCGACGTGGGCCACCTGCTGGCGCGCGTGCACCCCGGCGTCGGTGCGGCCCGAGCCGGTCACCCGGCACGCCGTCCCGACCACCGTCTCTACGGCCTCTTCCAGCGCCCCCTGCACCGTGCGCACATCGGGTTGGATCTGCCACCCGTGGAAGTCGGTTCCGTCGTACTCGATGAGCAATCGATACCGGGGCATCGTTGGGCAAGGATGGATGGGACGCGTGCGGAGGAGCGTGTACGCCGTCAGCCCGTGTGTGGTCTCTCGCAACGCCCCACGTCCTCGCCCACAGCCCTTTTCTCCTTCCCGACTTTTGATCGCCCCCCATGCGCGTCTACCTGACTGGCTTTATGGCGAGTGGCAAGTCGACCGTCGGCCCCGAGGCCGCGGCGCGGCTCGGCCAGCCGTTCCTCGACCTCGACCGCCTGATCACCGCTCACGACGGTCGATCCATCCCCGCCATTTTTGCGGAGGACGGAGAAGAGTACTTCCGCGGGCTCGAGCGTGACCTGCTCCGCCGAACGGCCGAGACCGACGATCTCGTCGTGGCGCTCGGAGGCGGGGCCCTCGTGGACGAGACCAACCGCGCCTTCGCGAAAGAGCACGGCCTCGTCCTGTATCTGGAGGCCCCGGTCGACACGCTGCTGGACCGCGTGGCGGATGACGACACCCGGCGCCCCCTCCTGGAGGACGACACGGGCACCCGGCTGCCACGGACCGAGCAGCGCGCCCGCATCGAGGGGCTGCTGGAGACCCGACGCCCCGCCTACGGGGCGGCCCACCACACCCTCGCCGCCGACCGTCCGGTCGAGGCAGTGGTCGCCGGGGTCGTGGAGGTGGTGTCGGAGCAGGCCAGGTCGGAGCAGGTTAGGTCGGAATAAGGCCGGGCCCCTCCAGTGCCGAGCCCCGCGGAAACCTCGCCCGGGGTCCTTGTTTGAACACAGTTGCTGTCCCTCGCGCTTTGGACTTCTGTTGTCTCCTTTTATGAATGCTCCCGCCGGCGCGGACGTTGCCGACGTGGCGGCCGACGGCGCCATCCGATCGCTCAACCCGTCGATCCGGACCATCTGGACGATCAAGATGGCCGCCTTTTCGGTGTTGCTGTTCCTTCCTGCCCTGTTCTACGACCTCACCCACCTGTTCTCGTCCGACGCCTGGCTTCCCTTCGGCGCGCTGTCGGGAACGGTGCTCGTGGGCGGCGTGCTGTACTGCGTGGCCTGGCCGCGCCTGCGCTACCGGGCCTGGGGGTTCGCGCTGCGGCCCGAGGAGCTCTACATGGAGCACGGGGTGCTGCAGCACGTCCGCACAATTGTGCCGCTGCGCCGCATCCAGCACGTCGATGTGTCTCAGGACCTGGTCGAGCGCGAATTTGCACTCGGGCGCCTCGTGGTGCACACCGCCGGGTCTCGCAGCAGCGACGTCGTGATTCCCGGCCTCCCCCTATCGGAGGCCGAGGCCATTCGGGACAAGATCAAGCGCTTCATCCTCGAAGACCCGCTCACTGAAGAGCCGGTGTAATGCCGCCCTCCCCCACGGAGTCTAATTCTGATGGGCGCCCGGACGCGTCCCCGGCGCCGGACCGCCCCGCCGGCGAGGAGAAGGAAGAGGAGCCGGCCCCGACCGGAGCAGGCGAGGCCGCGACCGCCACGACGCTCGGGGCCGTCCGGGAGCCGCAGCGCCTGCACCCGCTCACGCTCCTTCTGCGCGTGGGCGCCAGCCTGCCCGCCCTGGTGATCATCCTGCTCCCGCTTCTCCGCAATCCCGGCTCCACGGAAAACGTCACCTCCCTCGTGCTCGGGGTGTTGTACGGCGTGTTCGCCCTGCCGGCCATCCTGCTTCAGTACTGGCGGTTCAGCTACCGCATCACGCCGAAGCAGATCGTCATCCAGAGCGGCGTGCTGAACCGAAAGAACCGGAGCATCCCCATCGAGCGCGTTCAGAACATCCAGATCGAGCGCAACCTCGTCGCCCGGCTGTTCGGGATCGCGAAGGTGAAGCTCGAGACCGCCGGCAGCACGAGCACCGAGGGCAGCCTGGAGTACGTGCATCAGGACGAGGCCCAGAAGATCCGCCAGGTCGTCCGGTCGTTCCAGCGGGGCTCGCAGGAGGCCGAGGCGGCAGCAAGCGCGGACGCGGAGGACGCCGCCGACACGGAAACCCTGCTCGACATGTCGCTGCGTCGCGTGCTGTTGTCGGGGGCCTTTCGGTTCTCGCTGCTCTACCTCGCCGTCATTTTCACGGTGCTCGAGCTGTTCAACCCGGAGGCGCTGGTCGAACGGGTGCTGCGGGCCCAGGGCCGCGTGGGATGGGTGTCCGAGGTGATCTTCAGCCATCCGGCCCTGGCCATCCTCACGACGGTGGTGGCCGCCGTGTTTTTGGGCTGGGTCAGCGGCATCGGGGTTCACGTCGCGCGCTACTACGACTTCCGCCTGTGGCTCGACGGCGACAAGCTGCGCAAGCGCCATGGGCTCTTTACGGTGACGGAGGGCACGGTGCCCCTTGACAAGGTGCAGGCGCTCATCCTCCGCACCAATCCCTTCATGCGCGCCTTCGGGTGGTACGAGCTAAAGGTGCAAACGGTGGGACTGGACGTGGAGGAGCAGGGACACCGCGTCATCGCCCCCTTCGCCGGCGCGGGGCGCATTCTTGAGCTGGCCCGCCAGGTGCGCTCCGTAGAGCTGCCCGAGTCGTTCGCACACGTGTCGCGCCTGACCATTCGCCGCCGGTTCATTCGCTACACGGCGGTGTGGGCCGCCCTCCTCTTGCCCACCGTCTACTTCTGGCCGGCCGACTGGCTGCACCTGGGCGGCGTCGTCCTGCCCTGGTGGGGCTTCGGGCTCGTGCCCTTCATCCTGGGATGGGCCGTCCTCCAGTACCAGAATCACGGGTATGCCGCCGGCGAGGACGGCTTCTACATCCGCCGGGGCGTGCTGTCGCACTACCTGTGGATCCTTCCGGTCGAGAAGTTTCACGTCTTCCACACCACCGCATCGATCTTTCAACGCCGCCTCGGCCTCAAGACACTCTTCGTGGACACCGCCGGGGCGGCCACGTTCGCCTATCCCGAGGTGATCGACGTGCCCGCCGCGGAGGCCGACGCCCAATTCGGCGCGCTCTACCGGCGCTTCCGGCAGCTGTACCGGACCCGGGTGGAGGCCGCCACCGGCGCCCCCGACACGCGGCTCGCCCCCGACGAACGCCCCCATCTTCCGGTCGACGAGCCCCCTTCCTGAGCCATTCTCACGGCTTTTTCCCTGTCGCTCGAGGGCCCTCGACCCAACCGCCAACAGCTTCTGACGAATGCCCAGCCCCCAGTTTTCCGGACGTGGAGCCCCCAAAGCGCACCCTCGCTTGTCGTCCCACCTCTCGGGAGGACGTGCGGGCAGCGTTTAGCCTGGGCCGCCTCCGACCGGATGGAACGGCGTCTACATTCGTCAGACAGGCCATGGGCCCCATGTGAAAATCCTTCATCTCGTTTCGTTGCCCATCACGCCCTCTCCCCAACGCTGCCTCCCTTCACCAACCGTTTACTTCCGTGGATTCTCGACGCACGAGCGGCCTTCTGCTTCCCGTGAGCGCCCTTCCCAGCCGGTACGGCATCGGCGATCTGGGTCCGGCCGCCTTCCAGTTTGCCGACCTTCTCACCCGTACCAACCAGCGGCTGTGGCAGGTGCTGCCGGTGGGGCCCATCGGGCCCGGCGCCTCGCCCTACTCCAGCCCATCCACATTTGCCGGCAACCCGCTCCTCATCAGTCCGGAGCCCCTCGTGGAGGACGGGCTGCTCACGGAAGACGACCTGGCGCCCCTCACGGCCCTGCCCGACGACCACGTCGACTACGCGCGCCTGGTCCCCCGCAAGCGCACAGTGCTCCGCACCGCCTTCGAGCGCTTTCGAGCCGACGCCTCGACCGCCGATGCCGCACGCATCCGGCGGTTCCAGGAGACCCAATCCGCCTGGCTGGATGACTACGCCCTTTATGCGGCCTTGAAGGACGCCCATGAGGGGGCGACGTGGACGGAGTGGGAGCCGGCCCTCGCGCGCCGGGACCCGGACGCCCTCCAGCGCGCCCGCGACGAGCACGAGACGGCGATCGATCGACACGTCTACTGGCAGTACCTCTTCCACCGGCAGTGGACGGCCCTACAGGCCTACTGCCGAGCCCGCGACATCCGCCTGTTCGGCGACCTGCCCATCTACGTGGCCCGCGACAGTGCCGACGTGTGGGCCCACCAGGACCTGTTTCACCTCGACGAGGACGGCGACCCCACTGTGGTGGCCGGCGTGCCGCCCGACTACTTCAGCCCCGAGGGCCAGCGGTGGGGCAATCCGATCTACCGGTGGGACCGAATGGCGGAGCGCGACTTCAAGTGGTGGACCGAACGGCTGCGGCGGGCCTTCGCCCTCTTCGACCTCGTCCGGCTCGACCACTTCCGGGGCTTCGACGAGTACTGGGCCATTCCCGCCCAACACGACACCGCCATCGACGGCTCGTGGGAGAAAGGGCCCGGCGCCGCGTTCTTCCGCGCCATGGAGAACGAGTTCGGCGACCTGCCCGTCGTGGCCGAGGACCTCGGCATCATTACCGACTCGGTGGGGGCGCTGCGAGACACGTTTGAGTTTTCGGGGATGGCCGTCCTCCAGTTCGCCTTCGGCGGCGGCCCGGACAACGACTTCCTGCCCCACCATCACCGCCGCAACCTGGTCGCCTACACCGGCACTCACGACAACAATACCCTCGTGGGCTGGTGGCGAGAGGACCTCTCCAAGAAGGAGCGGGAGTTTGTCCGTTCGTACCTCAACCTGCCCGACACAAACCCCGACGACAGCGTCCATCGGCAGGCGCTTCGGGCGGTCATGGCGTCGGTTGCCGACCGCGTGGTGACGCCCCTGCAGGACGTAATTGGCCTGGGCAGCGAGGGCCGCATCAATACGCCTGGCACGGAGGGCGACAACTGGACGTGGCGCCTCAGGCCCGGCCACGTCTCAGACGAGGACGAGGCCCTTTTGGCGGAGCTCACGCACCTGTACGGGCGGGCGTCGAACTACGAGTAACCGTCCCGCCGCTTTCCGCGAGGCGAGCGCCCCCTCGTAAGAAATCGAACGCGGAGGTCCGTTCGTCGCACGAGGCCGGGGGTCCGTCGCACCCCCCGGACCGGTCGGGGCAGGGGGGAGTCGAAGTCCCCGCGCCAGGGAGAGATTCCCCCTGACGCGACGTCGACAATCGCCCCAATCGTGCCCACGACCAATACGCCCCACAGCACCATGCAGACGATCAAGGCCCCCCGCACCAACAGTCCACTCAAGAAGGACGCGTCCAACTTCGACGACTACATACTGGCCCTCGCCCTGGCCGC
>NZ_JAZKRW010000087.1:0-13807 GCF_036626415.1 Salinibacter sp. | reverse complement strand
ACGGCAGGTCCCGCCCCCCGAGAAAGTAATCTTCGGTGGACTCCTGGGCCCCGCCGGCCCAGACCCCAAAGCCCGCGACGCCGAGCAGGTACACCGTGAGGACAACAAAATCAAGCGTCGTGAGCATGGCGGAGCGACGAATCCGTAAGCAGTGTAGGCGCAGCGGGCGAAGGGCCGCGTTATTCCTCCAGTCGGCGCGCGCGACGCACCGCCCCCACGACCGGCTCTTCTCGGACCACCTCTACGGACCAGTCCGGCACCCGGTCGGCAAGCGCGCGACGGAGCACCGCTGCGTAGTGCTCATTCTGGAGCATGCCCCCGAGCAGCGCAATTCGGGGGGCCACGTCCTCGGCCTCACGGAGCAGCCACTCGACTTGCCGCAGCAGGTCGTCAACCTGGGAGGTGAGAATATCCATTGCCACCGGGTCCCCGTCTGCCGCGGCCTCAACCACGAGCGGGGCCACATCCTGGAGGGGCAGGTCTTCCTGGTACACCTTGTGGTGGAGGGCGGACCGTTCATCGACGCCGTACGCCTCGGCCATCCGCGCCCGGAGAACCGTGCCGTCGCCCCCGTCGAAGGCCGCCGCGACGGCCCGCAGCCCGGCCCGGCCCACGGCGTGCCCGCTGCCCGGGTCGCCCAGCAGGTGCCCCCATCCCCCGACCCGGTGGGTCGTCTCTGCCCGCGTCCGGGCGAGCACGACCGACCCGGTGCCCGCGATGATGACGAGCCCGCTCTCCGAGCCGAAGGCCGCATCCAGGGCAATGCAGGCATCGTGTACCACCTCTACGGCGACCGCCCCCGCCTCGTCCACGAGCTCCTGGCGAAGCCGATCGGCAAGGACGCGCTGTTCGTCGGGGCGGCCCGCCCCGGCCACCCCGGCACACACCGCCAGGCGACCGATGGGCCGTCGGGCCTGCAGGGCCTCCTTCACCAGGGCGGACAGAACCTGCGCGGAGTGGTCCATCCCCACTCGGCTCGGATTCGCGGCGGGCCCGCGCCGACTGATCCGCTCCGACGGCCCCTCCCACTCGGCAGCCAACTGTGTCTTCGACCCCCCAGCATCGAGGCCAACAGCGACGTGGTATGCGGACACGGAGTCAATTCCAGTGTTGAGAAGAAACTGCGGGACGATTGCGAGCCCTCATTCCTCCGGTTTAGGCCCAGGCAAGAGTGGTTGGGGCGGCCCCTCAATCGCGCGGTGGACGATGTCTGCCGCCCGCGGGCGCACTTGGGTGATCTGCTCGGCGGTGTCGTCCGGGTAGACGCGGTTCGTGAGCAGGACGACGAAGAGATCCTCCGCCGGGTCGACCCAGAAGGAGGTGCCCGTGTAGCCGGTGTGCCCGAAGCTCGCCGCCGAAAATGCGTCCCCCGCCGAGGAGTAGCCCTCTGGGCTTTTCGTATCCCACCCGAGTGCCCGGGTGCTGCCCGGCACGTCGGTCTGTGCCGTGAACGTCGCAATCGTCTCCGGCGCCAGGAACTGGCGGCCGTCGATCCGCCCCTCGTGGGTCAACATGTACCCGAAGCGGGCCAGGTCCTCGACCGTCGAGAAGAGCCCCGCGTTTCCCGACACCCCGCCCATGTCGCGCGCCATCGGGTCGTGTACGCTTCCTTGGCGCCGCGTGCCCGACGTGTCGGTCGTGGGGGCCGCCCATTCGCGGGTGACGTCGGCGTCGTAGAAGCCCGTCTGATCCATTCCGAGTGGCTCAAAGATGTGGGCCTGGCAGAACGCATCGAACGGCTGGCCGCTGACCGTTTCCACGATGCGCATGAGCGCGATCGCGTTGAGCCCGCTGTACGTGGATTGGGTGCCGGGCGTGTACGTGAGCGGCTGGGCCATGAGGGTGTCCAGGAGGGCGTCCCGCGTCGGGCCGCGCTCGTCGGGATCCAGGTACGGCTTCAGGCCCGACGTGTGGGCGAGCAGCTGGCGCACGGTCACGGCCTCCTTGCCGTTCTGGGCGAAGTCGGGGAGGTACCGGGCCACCGCGGCGTCCAGCGCAAGGGAGTCGGCCTCGTAGAGCTTCATGACGGCGGTGGTGGTGGCCACCACCTTCGTGAGCGAGGCAAGGTCGTACTGCGTGCCGGTCTGCACCGGCGTGGTCTCGTCGTAGGTGTGGTAGCCGAAGGCATCGAGCTCCGCGAGGGCCGGCCCACGGCCCACGGCCACGGCGCCCCCCGGAAAAGCCCCGTCGAGCATGGCCGACCGGAGCAGCGTGTCGAGGCGGGCGAGCCGCGCGCCGTCTAGGCCCACCGATTCGGGGAGGCCCTCCCGGGGCGCCACGGGAGCGAGGGACTGGCCCTCCCCCTTCTCGGCCACACCCGGAATGGTGACGGGCAGGCGCCCCGGCGTGCCGGCCCCACCCCCCAGCGCCTGCGCCGCGGCCCGCTGCGAGGCGTCGCCGGAGCCGTAGGCGGCCAGAATGGCGTCCGGGGCGGGCGCCAGGTCGGTCGGGGCGTAGGGATTGCCGAAGGCCACGAAGGCGACCGGTGTATCTGCATCCGCCAGGTCCTCGAGAAAGTCGTGGTGCCTGTCGCTCAGTCCGATCGACCCGCTCCAGGCCTGGACGCGGAGAAAGGAGGGCACGATTACGATGTCGTGATCCGACGCGTCCGCGAGATGGTCCTTTACGTCCGTCGAGTCGGAGCGCGGGTCGAGGCGGCGTGTGTCGAGTGATCCGATCGCGGGCTGGTCGCGGAGTTGATCGATGAACGTATCGCCCGTTCCGGGGTACTCGCTGTCGCTGAGCGTGACGACGAGGGCGTCGTGCTGCTCCGGCGGCGTGAGGGGGAGCAGCGAGTCTGCGTTCGCGAGCAGCGTGAGCGACTCGCGGGCCACCGTGCGGGACAAGACCTCGTGGGACCGCCGTGCTACCTGGTGTCGGGTGGTGTCGAGCGACACCTGGCGAGCCTCGTGAAGACCGAGGTCCTGTTTTGTGGCGAGGAGCCGCCGGACCGAATCGTTGATCTCGGTCGTGTCGATGCGCCCGCCGGTGACGGCCCGCCGGACCGCCTGGTGCGCCGCGTGCGGGTTCGTGGACATGAGCACGAGGTCCGCCCCGGCCTCCAGCACGCGCACCGCCGTCTCCCCGACGCCAAACGTGCGGGTGACGGCCTGCATGTTGAGGGCGTCGGTCACCACGAGGCCGTCGTAGCCGAGCTCGTCCCGCAACAGATCGTGGGTCAGGGGACGGGACAGGGTGGCCGGCACGCTGTCCGCCGCAATCTCGGGCAGGGCGAGGTGCCCGGTCATGACGCTCTGTACCCCGGCGTCGAAGGTTTGTCGGAACGGCGACAGCTCAAGGGAGTCGAGGCGGCCCCGGTCGAACCGGAGGATGGGCAGATTGATGTGCGAGTCGACCTCCGTGTCGCCGTGGCCGGGAAAGTGCTTCACCGTGGCGAGGGTGCCCCCCCGCTGCGCCCCCCGCGTGAACGCCGACGCCATCGTGCCCACAAGGGACGGCGACTCGCCGAAGGAGCGGACGTTGATGATCGGGTTCTTGGGATTGTTGTTGACGTCCGCCACCGGCGCATAAAGCTGGTGCACGCCGAGCGCGCGGGCCTCCTGGGCCGTCACGTAGCCGACCCGGTAGGCGTGCGAGGCGTCCCGCGTGGCCCCGATCGCCATGGCCGGGGGGAACGAGGTGGCCTCGTCAATGCGCATGCCCACCCCCCACTCCGTGTCCTGCGCCACGAGGAGGGGCCGCTTGGCCTTCGCCTGCAGGTCGTTGGCCATCGCGATCTGGGTCATGGGCGTGCCGGGGCCGAAGATGAGCCCGCCGGCCCCAAACTCCTCGACGAGCGTAGCGGTCTCGCGGTACGAGGGGGTGTCCGCATTCTGAAATGTCCCGTCGATCCGCACGACGAAGAGCTGCGCAATTTTCTCGTCGAGCGTCATGGCCCGGAGCTGTTGCTCGGCCCAGGCCGCCCCGGTGCCGTCCGCTGTATCAGGGGCCCCGGCGCCCGAGCCGGGGAGCCCTGCCGTGAGGGGGGCGGCCCTGCCCCCGCCGAACACGAAAGAACCCACGAGCACCGTCACCGTGAGGCCGGCGGCGAGAAGGGAGTGGCGAAGCGAAACCGTCATGATGAGGCACAATCGTCTGAAAGCACGAACAACCGTCTACACGTCGTCCCCCGCCCCGTCGTCCATCCCGATGAGGGAGACCTCGTCCCGCTGCAGGTCCCCCCACAGGTACGCCGCCGCCGCCAGCGCCACCGCGATGCAGGCAGCGCCCCAGAGGGTCCATCCCAGGATGAGATAGCCGGTGCCGAAGAGGGTGCTGTATACGAGCACGACCCCCACGAGCCAGTCCAGCGCCAGCCGCCCGAGCCCGGAGTCCGCCTCCACGTCCGGGTGTCGCTCGGCCACCGGCGTCCAACCGGGCCCACCGGGGTGCACCGTTCGGTAGAACGCATCGAGCGTCTCCGTGTCGGTCGGGCGCGTACAGAAGGTGGCCGCGAGCCAGACGACCGTCGTAAACCCGACCACCGAGTAGAGGTTCAGGGGAAACTCGGCCTGCAGGCCCGGCACCTGAACGCCGAACGCATTGAGCACCAGGGCCACCACGGTTAGCGCGATCGGGGCCAGGGTGGCCGCCATCTCGCTCCACGCGTTGACGCGCCACCAGTACCAGCGCAGGATGAGGACGAGCCCCAGGCCGGCGGAGGCGGACAGCAGCAGGCCCCACGCCTCAGCGATAGTGTTGAGGAAGAGCGTGACGACGAGACTCAGCAGGGCCACCACGAACGTGAGAATCCGCGAGACGAGCACGTAGTGGGCCTCGTTCGCGTCGGGCCGCACGAAGCGCCCCCAGAAGTCGTTGACGAGGTACGAGACGCCCCAGTTCAGCTGCGTAGAGACCGTGCTCATGAACGCCGCCAGGAAGGACGCAAAGAGAAGCCCGAGCAGGCCGGGGGGCAGCACGTCCTTCATCACCAGCACAAACCCGGCGCGGGGCTCATCGAGGTCCGGGTAGAGCACCAGCGCGGCCAGCGCCACGATGATCCACGGCCAGGGGCGCAGGCAGAAGTGCGCGATCGTGTACCAGAGGGTCGCGAACAGGGCATTCGGCTCGTCCTTGGCGCTCATCATGCGCTGCGCGATGTAGCCGCCGCCGCCCGGCTCGGCCCCTGGATACCAGCTCGCCCACCACTGCACCCCCGCGTACGCCGCGAACGCGAGGGCCGAGAGCGAAAAGGTGGCCGCCCCCTCCGCCGCGCCCCCAACCGTGGGCAGCAGGTTGAACGTCTCGTTGGGAAGCTGCTCGCGGAGGCCCTCTACCCCGCCGATCTCCGGCATGTCGAGCACCAGCACCGCCAGCAGAATGGTCCCGCCCATGGCGATGACAAACTGGAACAGGTCCGTCACCATCACGCCCCACAGCCCCGACAGCAGGGCGTAGACGGCCACAACCAGAATGAGGCCGCCGGTCACCACGAGCGCGGCGCTCATCTCCCGCCCCAGTACCGAAAAGGCCGCCTGCCCGAACAGGGTGAGGTCCGGGAAGAGCCGGTCGATCACCGTCTCCATCGCCAGTGACACCCACCCGATAATGAGGATGTTGAGCAGGAGGCCGAAGAAAAGTGCCTTGAGGCCGCGCAGCCACGCGGCCACCTCACCGCTGTAGCGAAATTCCACGAACTCCACGTCCGTCATCACACCGCTGCGGCGCCAGAGGCGGGCAAAGAAGAAGACGGTGAGCATGCCGCCAATGGCGGCGTTCCACCAGAGCCAGTTGCCCGCAATGCCATTTTGGGCCACGATCTCCGTCACCAGGAGCGGCGTGTCGACGGCGAACGTGGTGGCCACCATGCTCGTCCCGGCCACCCACCACGGCATCGACCGCCCAGAGAGGAAGAACTCCGAGGTGTCCTCGCCGGCCCGCCGGTAAAAGTAGAGCGCAATTCCGAACGAGAGGAGCAGGTAGCCGGCGACGAAGAGCCAGTCGAGGCGAGTCACGAACGCGGGCGATCGATCAGCGAAACGCGTTTTCACAGGATAGGGGGAGCACCGCCGCTTCGCAACGACACGTCGGCGTCCCGGGTCACGGGTGCGTACCAACACGGGCCCGACGCACGGCGAGCCCCCCGCTCAGGCTCGCCCCGAGCAGCGCGAGGCCCGCCAGCGCCCCAAACAGCAGGGGTGGCCCCGCGATCTGCAGAAGCCCTCCGGCCCCCGCCGCCCCTGCCGCCCCGACCCCAAAGATGGCGAGGTAGGTGTAGCCGTAGGAGAGCCCCCGAGCCTCGGGCGGCGTGTACTCGGCCACTGTCGCCTGGTAGAGCGGCTGCACGAGAAAGAGGAAAAAGCCCAGGACCGCACTCACGGCAAGCAGGGCCGCGGTGCCGACCCCCGCCACCGGCAGAAAAACGACCGCCACGGCGGCCAGCACCGCCAAGGCTCCGGCCAGCGCCCACTCCGTGCGGGCGTGATCCGACAGACGTCCCCCTACGTACTGTCCCGCGATGCCCACGGCGAGGAGGCCGGCGTAGACGTACCGGCCCGCCGCCACGTCGATCGGCAGGTCGACCGTCACCAGCGGCGTAAGCAGGTCCGGCAGGAAGGTGAGCATGCCGCGGTAGTAGAGGCCCGACAGGGCCACGAGGACAAAAACGCCCGCAAAGCCCGAGGCAAAGAGCGCCTTCGACCGTGTCCAGAGCGCCGCCCTGTCGTCGGGACGGGGGCTTGGCTCTCCGTGTCCGGCGTCCGGTGCGTCGTGCACGCCGACCGCCGCCCGCTCGTCGAACGACGTGCGCCACGCCCCCACCGCCGCAAGGAGGGCCGGCAGGCCGAGCAGGACGGCCACCGTCGGCCAGTCGAACGCGAGCAGGAGGAGGGCCGTGGCGAGCGGCCCACCCGCGATGCCGACATTGCCCGCAATGCCGTGGTAGGCCAGGGCCCGGCCCCGTTGCTGCACCCCCGTACTAATGAGTGCCAGCCCGGCCGGGTGGTAGACGCTGGCCGCCGCCCCCCACGCCAGCAGTGCCGCCCCGAGGCCCCACAGTCCCGGCAGCAGTCCCAGCAGCACGAATGCGCCCCCCATCCCCACGAAACAGCCCGCAATGAGGCGTCGCGAGCCGAACCGATCCACGAGGACTCCCCCCGGCAACGCCCCGGCCCCAAACAGGAAGTACCCCGCCCCCACCACCGCACCGAGCGCAGCCTCCGAGACGCCCAACTCCCCGAGCCAGGCCGTCATGAAGATTGGGATGGAGAGCTCGTAGGTGTGCA
This sequence comes from Salinibacter sp., assembly GCF_036626415.1. Taxonomy (GTDB): domain Bacteria; phylum Bacteroidota; class Rhodothermia; order Rhodothermales; family Salinibacteraceae; genus Salinibacter. The sequence goes on along the minus strand of NZ_JAZKRW010000087.1, from coordinate 6,584 downwards.
CCAGCCCGTGGCCCGTCATCACGAGCGCGACGATGGACCGGTCGTTGGGATTCATCGATCTCGGTGGGGCGTAGAGTCATCGAATGGCTCAGTCGACCTCCTACGAGGGCGCTCGTTTCCGGGCTCATGTTGCGTACTTTCGTATCGCGTGTCCCAGGAGTCTTTTACGCAACACGCACTACGCAACACGCACTATTTCAACTCCCGAAGCACCGGCATCTCTTCCAGATCCGTCTCCGAGAGTGCGTCCCAGTCGATGCCGGGAGGCGGTGCCGGAGGATCCGTAACCTCGATCGTCTCCTCGGGCGTCACGATCTGGGAGAGCGGCAGGTCGTGCGCATCCGTCGGAAGTGACTCGACGACCTGTAGCGCGTGCACGGTCGTGGCCACCGGGACGGGATCGTGTCCCCGTTCTCGGAGGATCGCGTACTCAAGGTCGCTGTACCCCTCTCCCTTTCCACACCGATGTCCCACTCGGGTCACCGCGACCGACCCGGTCACGATTGCGTCGAGGGGGCGCAGGTCATCGAGGGCCACGGGCTCGGCCCACCGGTCCATGTTCGAGAGACTGGCAGCCGACGAGAGCTCGTCGTCGGGAATTTTTCCGGGATCGAGCCGCTGGAACCCGCCGCGTAGACGAGGGGTGGGCACAACCACCTCACACCCTCGATGCAACGCCTCGATGCGGACGTGGCGCTGCGGCGCGTCGGGATTTACTTTGATGCGGCGAGCTTCGTCCAACGGGGACTGCTCGAACAATCGCTCGGCCGCGGCGGGGGCGCCGTCGAAGTTAGGGATGCGGCCGTGGGGCGGAAACGGAAAGCGCGCCACGCCGCGCTCGTCCAGCGCATCCCACACGGCCTGTCGCGCCGCCGACTTGGTGTCGAATCGCGCGTCCATGACCCCTCCGGGCTCGTCACGAGGAAAAGCAGGAATTCCGACGTGGACCGTACGCTCCGGCGCACGGGGCGTTCACGGCCCACCCTACTGCCCTTAAAAGAAAGAACAAGACCCCGTGAAGAGAGCCACATTCGCCGCGCCCGTGCGTCCAAGCCTTTGCGCATCTCCGCCACCAGCCCCAGTGTCTCTGCTATGCTACACCGTGTGCTCAGTCTTCTGATTGCCGGGGGAATTGTCCTCTTCGCCCCCACAGTCGCCGCGCAGTCGTCCAACATCGAAACCGTCGAGGGCTCGAGTCCCGGGGAGAAGATGACCCTCACCATCACCCCCCACGTCCTGAACGACGACGTATCGGCCCGGGCCGTTGGGATCGAACGTCCAACGGGAACTCGCTGGGCGCTCACGCTCATCGGCATCGCCCGGACGGACTCGATCCGGCTCACGCTCGGGGATGAGCCCCTTCCCATCGAGGACATCAGCCGCCCCGGCGAAGAGGAGGTGGGCCCCACTCGGGTGTACCTGTCGCGAAAGACCTTCCTCACGGCGGCCGAGCAGGACGGGATGCGCCTCCACGTGGGCGACGCCACGCTGTCCCTCTCGGCCCAGATGCGCACAGAGATGCAGCAGATCTTCGAGGACGTGGTCTGACCCTACCTGACTGCGTGCCCGAGCATCCTGCAGGATCGTCTACGGGGCAGGGCGCACCACCACGCCCGTATGCCCCGGCACCTCTAAGAGCAGGGCCGTGCCGTCCTGCTGGAGCCGCACCGACGCCCCCTCGGGCACTGTCCGAAGCACCTCGTACGGCTGCCGAAGAGAGTCGGGCAGGGGCACGCGGGCACTGTGCGCTTCCGCGCTCCGGTTCAGGGTCACGACCAACGTGTCCTGCGAATGGGTGCGGGCGTAGGTGAGCATATCGCGCTCGTCATCGGCCTGCACCACGCCAAAGGACCCGCGGCGCAGGGCGTCGTGCTCGCGACGCAGCGAGATGAGGTTCTGGTAGGTCCCGAATAGGGCGTCGTTGAAGCGCACCGGGTCGGCCGGGCGGTCGTGCCCGAACGGGTGATCGTCCTCCACATCGTAGCTCTTGTCGGGCCACACCATCGGCTTCCGGTCATCGGGGTCGTCGGCGCCCCACATGCCGGCCTCGTCCCCGTGGTACATCATCGGCGCGCCGACGTACGTCATTTGAAAGAGCGCCACGAGCCGTTGGAGGCGGCGCTCCGGAGCGGTCGGGGCGCGGACCTTGTAGTCCGGGTTCTGCCGCAGGTCGGTCACCGCGCCGTTGTCGTAGTCAAACCGCTCCGGCTGCGCGTAGCCCGTGTCGGTGCGGTTCACGACCATCGTGGCGAGACGGGGCGTATCGTGCGAGCCGACCAGATTTTGCAGTGCGTTCCGCACCCGCGGCGGATGGGCCGATCGGCGCTCCCGCAGCAGCTCGGCAAAGCGGGACGGCTCGATGGCGTGGTCGACGAGGAAGCCCTTCACGGGAAAGGCGAAGCCGTGGTAGTTCATCGTGGCCGAGAAGCCCGCGTCTTCGAGATACCCGGACGCCTCCTCCCACACCTCCGACACGGTGTAGGCGTCCGGGTTCAGATCGCGGACGTGCGCGTTCCAGTCTCGCCAGAACCCGACCGGCACCTCCTCGGCCACGTCGAGCCGCCAGCCGTCCACGCCGTCGGACGGGTCGCCGTCGCCGTTCGGGTCCATCCACCGCTCGGTGGCGTCCAGGATGTACTGCCTGGGCCCGGACTGCAGGGTGGTCCCGGCCTCGTTGTTGGCGAACTCGGGGAGCGACTTCACGCCCCACCAGCCCGTGTAGTCGAACTCGTTGGTGTCGGGCGTGGCGGGGTCGTCGAAGGCGTTGACCGCGTACCAGTCGGCGTAGCGAGAATCGGACTGGTTCTCGGCCAGGTCCTGGAAGGCAAAGAAGTCGCGTCCGGTGTGGTTGAACACCCCGTCGATAACCACCCGCATGTCGCGGGCGTGGGCCTTCCGCACGAGAGCAAAGAAGAGGGAATCGGCCGCGGTGACGTGCCAGGTGGAGGGGTCGGTGGGATTCTCTTGGGCCATGCGTTCGCGATCCCCCGCCGGATCCGGGCCAAAGTTGGGATCGATGTGGTGGTAGCTCGACCCGTCGTACTTGTGGAGGGAGCGGGCCGAGAAGACCGGGTTGACGTAGAGCGCCGTGACGCCGAGGGAGTCGAGGTAGGGCAGGCGGTCGAGGACGCCCTGCAGGTCGCCCCCGTAGCGCCGGTCGTAGACGCCGTCGTAAAAGCCGCCCGTCTCTCGTTCCCACTCGGCCTGCTCGTACCAGTCGCGCGTCCAGCGGGTGGGGCGCCAGGCAGCAGGGACGTCCGCAACCGGGCGTTGCAGCGTCTGTCGGGTGGGGTCGTTCGACGGGTCGCCGTTCCGGAAGCGCTCGGGAAAGATTTGGTACCAGACGGCGTCCTGGGCCCAGGCGGGGGTGCGTTCGGCGGGCGTGGGGGGCGCCACTGACTCCTCCGGACTGGACTGGCACCCGACGGCCCCGAGCCCAAGGCCCACCAGCAGTATCCCCAGCACAACCGAACGCGTGTAGTCCTGAAGACGAACGGGACGGGGGCTCATGACGTGGGCTGCGGATCCTGAATCGCAAGCGCACGGTCGTCGGGTCCCTCTACGGCCGGCTGGGGAGCAGGGACGACGGCCGCGGGCACGATGAACGCACTGCTGGGCCGGTTCGGCGGCTCCGGAAATTTCTCGTCGTCGCCGCTGTCCCCGTTTCCGCCCATCGACCCACACGCGGGCAGTGTGCAGACGGCCCCGAGCAGAAGAACGGCAACGAGGAATCGACGAAGGTCGGAGTGGGGCATGGGAATCACCACGGTGGGAAACGAAGTGTAGAGGAAGAGAACGCCTACCGGACAAGGGTTGCTTTCTGGGATCGGGTCGTTCCACCGGCTTGGAGGCGAACAATGTAGAGTCCACTGGCAGCGGTTGTGCCCCCGCTGTTGCGCCCGTTCCAGGTGGCCCGGTGCAGGCCCGACTCTCGCCGTCCATCCACGAGCGTCTGGACGCGCCGTCCGAGCAGATCGTAGACCTCAATCCGCACGTCGTCGGCCTCCGGCAAGGTGTACTCGATCGTGGTCTGCTCCCGAAACGGATTGGGATAGTTGGGGCGCAGGACGAGCGACTCCGGCTGAATCTCGGACTGCTCCGCCTCGACGAACGCCTCGGAGCCGCTGAGGAGGGCCCACTTACGCTCCCCCTCGGAGGGAGACAGCTCCACGGAGGTCGTGCGGCGCAGGTTATGAGACGCTCCCGTCTGCCGGTTGACGAGGCGCACGGCCTCCCCGGCCGCCTGCATGTTCTCGACGGACAGTTGGACGGGCGTGTCCGGGGCCGCCCGCAACGACACCTCGTGAACCGTGCCCTCGTCGCCGCTCGGCGCCTGAAGGGAGCGCGTGAGCGACCGGGCCCGGCGCGAGGCGTCTTCGTCCTCGGTCCGCACACGCAGGCTCAGGGATTCGAACTGACTCGGCGGGGCAATCACGTCCTCCGCCCCCACGCCGTCCTTGGCACTCGGCGACGTCCCCACCCGAACGGTCGATTCGGCCCCTTCCGGGCCCCGGGCTGTTAGGGCAAGCAGGGTCTCCGTCTGGACCGAGGCTGTTGTGTTTTCTTGTTCCTGGGTGCCGGTCTCGTACGGAATTTTCAGCCGGGCTCGGCCCTCCTGGTTGTGGAAGTAGAAGGCCTCCCCCTCCCGCGCCGAGGCAAAGGTGTCGGTCTGGCGAAAGCTTCCGTCGAAGCGCCAGAGGGGCTGGAGGGAGCCGTCGTTGGCATTTTCGACGCGGCTCCACGGCACGTCGATGCCAAGCGGATTGGCGATGATGTTCCACCCCTGCCGGAGCGAAACGACCGCCACCTGCCGACCAGCGTCTTCGCTGAGGGACACGGGCTCAAACTCGTCTTCGACGCCCCAGTCCGACTCGCTGATGGCCCAGAAGCCCCGTCCGGGGGCGAAGTCAAAGGTCGACGAGCCGTCAAATTTCTGCAGGTAGTCCTCGTCGGAGCCGTCGTCCCAGTAGACCTGCCAGGCCTCCCCCGCCTCTCCGTCGAGGGTGCTCCCCACCCCCCGGCTCACCTGTCCGGGAAGGGCGACGAGGCGGTAGTCGCTCTTGGCACTGCCTTCGCCAAACGACCGCGATGCCGACACCGGGACGGTGGACGGCCGCAGGAGCACACGCGCCGCCGCCGAGGCCGCGCTCCGCATGCCATCGTTGTCGCGCGCCACAACACGGTAGTACTTCGCCGTCCCCTGGCTGATCGTCGAGTCGGTGTAGCTCGTCGTCTCGGGGCCGACGGTCGCGATGCGGGCCCCGGTCGTATCGAAGGCAGCGGCGGTGCCCCGGTACACCTGATACCCGGTCACGTCGCTCGCCGTGCTTGCGGCCCACGAAAGGTCGGCGGTTCCCGCGTCCAGGTCGCCCGCGGCCTCCAGGCTCGTGGGGGCAGACGGAGGGGGCGCTACGGCGTCGTAGGCCACCAGGCCGGCCTCCGGCGTGTCGACCGGCGCGCTGGTATAGATGTGAAACTCGCCCGGCGCCATCGGAATCGCAGTGTTGCGCTCTTTCTCTTCGATCTGGACGGCCTCGCCGGTAAAGAAATCGTGCCAGGTACCGGCAGACGGGAAGTCGGCCGACACGTCGCGCGGTTCCACCCCAAAGTTGCCTACGACCACCGCGTCCATCGAGGCGTGCTGAAGCTCAATCCGACGCCCTCGTGTCTCGGCTCCCACCCGCAGACGTACGTTCGTCTCGGGCGAGGTAAACACGTCGTGTTCTTGACGCAGGTTGATGAGGGCACTCCACGTCTTGTAGAGGGCCACCCGGTTCGGACTCTGGTCGGGGTTCCGATAATCCCACCGGATGGGCTTCGGGGCCGTTCGACCCGGGGCGGCACTCGGACACTCGTCCCCGGCCCCCTCCAGGCACTGTTCCCCTCCGTCGCCATAGCCGTAGCCGAGCTCTCCAAACTGCCACAGCATGCGCGGTCCTGGCACAGTAAAGAAGAAGCTTCCTACCAGCTTCTGGCGCTCCAGACCCGTTTCCAGCTCAGTAATGTCGTAGCCGTCCCCGCTCGAATTTCCGTTCGCCCGGTTCCGGTACATGAGCCACTGCTCGTCGTGGCTCTCCATGTAGGTAATGTAGTTCGGGACGCTGAGGCCGCGGTTTTCGTAAAACGTGTTGGCTAGGCCCGAACCTTCCGTGTAGCCCTGCGCCGCCTGGCTGTACGGCTCGTTCATGTTGTTCCAGAGCATCATACCCGGTTGGCCTTGGTCTACCTTGTAAGAGGCCAGTTCCTGCTCTTCGTCCGGCGCGGCGAAGTGCTCAAGAATGATGTAGGCGTTCTCATCCACCGACCAGATCTCGTCGGCCATGCGCTTGAGGAGGTCGATGCGTTCCTGATCCGGTCCGGCCCAGGCCCCCACGTCCTCGTATCCCTGGTCGTTGGGGCCCTGCGTAAACCCTTTCGAGAGGTCGAACCGAAAGCCGTCAACGTTGAATTCGGTCAGCCAGTACTCGTTGGCCCGGTCCAGCCAGTCCTGCGTTCGGGGACTCTCGTGGTTCAGGTCGTTGAAGACGTTGAAGGGATGCTTGGCCTCCGGATTGGCCCACGGGTTCTCGGGAGTGGGCGGGCCG
>NZ_JAZKRW010000086.1:0-13990 GCF_036626415.1 Salinibacter sp. | reverse complement strand
CGCCATGGCCGCCAGCAGCCTCGGCGTCGTCGGCAACTCCGCCCGCCCCCTGCCCATCGCGGACTCGGGCGTGCCGGATCAGGACCAATGATGAGTGTAGCGAACACGACGGCCCGTAAGGAACGACACGCAGCAGCCCGTCGCTCCTGAATGGTGCGAACCGCAACACAGCCCTCCCCCCAAAACGCCCAACGCTCAACCCAATGCAGCTCCTCCTCTTCAGCGACGTGCACGGCGACCTCGACGCCTGCCGCCAGCTCGTGGACCGCGCGTCCGAGGTGGACGTCGTCGTGGGCGCCGGGGATTTCTGCCGGATGCGCCGGAATCTCCAGGCCCCGCTCGACGCCCTGTCCGCCATCGACACGCCGACGGTCCTCGTGCCGGGCAACGCCGAAACGGAAGACGAGATCGCCGAGCAGCTGTCCACCCTCGACTGGCCCGAGGCCCACGTGCTGCACGGCACCGGGGTTACGATCCACGGCCAGCCGTTCTACGGGATTGGCGGGGGCATTCCGGTGACGCCGTTCGGGCCCTGGAGCTACGACTTCAGCGAGGCGGAGGCCCGTCAGCTTCTGGCCGACTGTCCGGACGGCGCCGTGCTCGTCTCCCACTCCCCGCCCAAGAACGCCGTCGATCGCGACTCGAAAGGCCAATCGCTGGGGAGTGTCGCCGTGCGCGAGGCCGTCGAAGCGACAGAGCCCTCCCTGACGGTCTGCGGCCACATCCACGGCAGCTGGGGCGAGACCGCCGAGATCGGCCCGACGGCCGTCGTGAACGCCGGGCCCCGTGGACACACCTGGAATGTTTTTGGGGCGGACGCGGCTTGAGCGGCGTCGGACCGGCGGAACGCGTGCCTCCGTCGAATCTTCAATGTTTGAAGGGCGTTACATTACTTAGAAAGAGAACACTCCTTCTCAGGGGCCCTGCCCCGCATTTCAGGGGCCTGACGTGAGCACAAAGACGTTGAGGAGGAGCATTCGTGCTCCGACATAGTGCTCTGTCCCCGCATGAAAGACCTCGGCCGGCCCTCAGGGCGGTTCTTTTCCATCAATGGAAACACCGACGCCCTAGAGGCCACGATCGACGATCAGGCCTACCGGACCCGCCTTCGCGACCTTCGGGCAGACGAAACCCGCCCTCCCGCTGAGACGCTACAAGCCCTCCTTCGGCTCGGAGCCGAGTGGCTGGGCCTCGAACACGGACATCTTACGCGCATCGACCTGGCCGCCGGGACGCACACGATCGTCGAAGTGAGTGGGCCTCATCCTGTCCTTGAGAAGGGGCGTACGTGCGACCTGTCGACCACGTACTGTCGGCACGTGGTCGCGCGCGGCGATGCCCTGGCCGTCGGGAATGCCCCGGAGCAGGGGTGGAACCGGGATCCCGCCTACGAGGCCTTCGAATTGTCCACCTACTTCGGGGCGAAGGTGGTGGTGGAGAACGAGTTTTACGGCACCCTCTGCTTCGTCGACCGGGAGCCGCGGGTGGAGTCGTTCGGGGAGTCGGACGCCGCGGTCCTCGCTCTTCTCGTGCGGGCCGTAGAGCAGACGCTGGAGCGCCGGCGGACCGGGAAAGCCCTCCAGGAGAAAGAGGGACGACTGCGGGGGCTTGCCAACAGCCTCCCGGGCGTGACGTACCAGTTCTATGCCCGCCCCGGGGAAGACTGGGGCTACCATTTCGTCGGGCAAAAGGCCGAATCCGTCCTGGGCCTCTCGGCCGAGCCGGAGGGCTTCCACGACCGATTCATACAGTGCATCCCGCCCGAGTACCGGGAGCAGTATGTAGAAAACACGCGGACGGCAAGCAAAGAATTGTGCCCCGCCCGGATCGAGATGCCGTTCGACCGGCCCGACGGCACGCGCATCTGGCTCCTCTGCTCCTCAATGCCGGAGCGCAGAGAAGACGAGATCCTCTTCAACGGCGTGCTCCTGGACATCACCGACCGGAAGGAGGCCGAGCAGGCCCTCCAGGCCGAGCGCGACCGGTTCGAAACCCTCTTTCACAACCTTCCGACTCCGGTCGTGCACGGCTGGCCCGACGACGACGGCCGCGTCCGCCCCCAAAACGTCAACGACACATTCGAAACGGTTTTTGGGATCGACAAAGACCACCTCCGGACTGAGGACCTCCGGGCCCACATCGTGCCTCCCGACGCGCAGGACGATGCAGACTCGATCCGCCGCTGGTTGCAGAATGGCGAGCCGGTGGACCGGGAGGTGCAACGAGAAACCTCCCGTGGCATTCGCGACTTTCGGGTCCAGGTCACCCTCCGCGAGGACGAATCCGGCCCCGTGGAGGGGTACGCCATCTACACCGACATCACCGAGCGGAAGCGCCGTGAACGGACCCTGCAGGACCGCCAGGAAAAGGTCGAGGCCCTCTACGCGACGACAGCCCAGGTGCTGCGGGCCGAAGACGAGGCCGCGGTGGCCCAGTGCATCGTGGACCTCGTGAACGAGGTGTTCGGCTACCCGATTGTCGTCGTTCGATTTCGTGAAGACCACCGGCTCACGCCCGTCCAGGCCTCGCCCAATATTTCCGATCACCTCCCCGAGCTGTCCTCGTTGGACGTGACGAGCGAGAGCGTCGTGGCCACGGCCTTCCGCGACGGGGATACGACCGTCTTCGACGACCTGCGTGCCGCCGACGATGCCGCCGACCCCGGGGCGGTACGGGCCACGGCCATCGTGCCCGTCGGGATGCACGGCACCATTTCGGTGGCGGCCCTGGAGGCGGGGGCCGTCGAGGACTTCGACCGACGCCTGATTGAGATCCTCTCGACCTACGCTGCCCTCGTGCTCGACCGCATTACGTACGAGGGCGAGCTCGTCTCGGCGAAGGAGGAGGCCGAGCGTCTGAACCGGATGAAGAGCGCCTTCCTCGCGAACATGAGCCACGAGATTCGCACCCCGCTAACGTCCATCATCGGGTTTGCGGAGGTCATCGGGGACGAGGTGGCACGCCTGTCGGGCCGTTCAGCGCCCGAGGGCTCCACCTTCAACACCCTCCACCAATTTTCCGAGCTCATTGAGGAGAGCGGGCATCGCCTCTTGGAGACGCTCGACGCGGTCCTCAATCTCTCGCGCCTGGAGGCGGGCGAGATGAAACTCGACTGCATCCCCCTGAACCTGACGGAAGAGGTGCGCGAGGCCGCCGGCCTGTTCGAGCCTCAGGCCCACACCGAAGGCATCGACCTGCAGGTAGAAACGCCCGACGCTCCCCTCTGGGCCTGCGTCGACGAGGGCGGCCTGCGGATTGTCCTGCAAAACCTGATCTCCAACGCGCTGAAGTACACCGAGGAGGGCGGCGCGGTCCACGTCCGGGCCGACGGGGACGACGACGCTGTGGTCCTGGAGGTCGAGGACACCGGCGTCGGCATGGATCCGGGCCGCGTACCGGAGCTCTTCGAGCCGTTTCGCCAGGAGTCGGAAGGCCCCGGCCGGACGTACGAGGGCACCGGCCTCGGCCTGGCCGTCACCAAGCAGGCGACCGAGCAGATGGGCGGCACCATCGCGGTCGAGACCGCAAAGGGCGAGGGCAGCTGCTTCACCGTGCAATTTCCCGCGACGGCGCCCCCGGACCGGGCCTAGCATCGCCGCGCTCCCCCACCTGGAGAAAGGTTCGGGAAATTTGCCCGGAGCGTTGGCCGATCCTCCTCAGCACGGTAGACGCTTTCGTCTCTGCTGCCTATCGTTTGGGACGAAGCTAGGGGTGTTCGGCGCCACGCGGCGGCCGGGCTGAGAGAGACCCTCCGAACCTGATCCGGGTCATGCCGGCGCAGGAAAGCACACCTCCCCTCGTCGCCCCGTCGGCACCGCGTCTCTGGCTTCGCGCTCGCCCCCCAACGCATCGATCACGCGAAGCCCAACCCATGGACCTGACTGCCCCCCTCAACACCCGCGCCTTCTCGGTGCCCCCCTTCGCGGAGGCCTGCCTGCAGCACGCCGGCGACCCGTGGACGGAGGCGTTCGACCACCCGTTCGTGCACGCCCTCGCCGAGGGCACGCTGGACGCGGACACCTTCAAGTTCTACCAGATGCAGGACGCGCGCTACCTGGAGGCCTTCGCCGACGCCGCCTCCCTCCTCTCCACCCAGTGCGCACACCCGGACGACACGCTCTGGTTCATCGACGCGGCCCGGCTGGCCCTCGTCGTGGAGGGCGAGCTCCACGAGGGCTACGGCGAGGCGCTCGGGTACGGCCCCGAAGACATCCGCGAGCTCCAGCTGACCCCAAACAACCGCGCCTACCAGAACCACATGATCGAGCGGGCCCAGCGCGGCACGCTCGTGGAGGGCACGGCCGCCCTCACGCCCTGCCCCTGGCTCTACGTGGAGCTCGGCCAGCGCCTGGAGCGCGAGATGGGCGAGATCCCTGAGGACCACCCCTACGCCGAGTGGCTCGCCATGTACCGCGACCCGGAGTTCAACACGTACATGGAGAACCTTCTGGCGCGCCTGCAGCGGTTTGCCGACGCCGCCGACGAGGCGGCCCGCACCCGGGCCAAGACGGCCTTCACCACCAGCGTCCGCTACGAGTGGATGTTCTGGGACCAGGCCTGGACTCAGCAGGAGTGGCCGGTGTAGTGTCGATCGTCGGCGGACCGCAGACGGTGAACGGGCGCATCTATCTTCCTCTCTCGCCCCTCTTCCCCGCGTGTCCCACCCCCACTATCGCTCCATCTGCACCGGCACGTGCCCGAACGAGACGCGCCGGCGCACGGTGCGGGTCGAATCGCCGTTCCGCCGCAGCTCCGCCTCGACGATGAGCGACTGCGGGCGGGCATCGGCCCCCATCGGCCAGGTGGCCCGGAACCGCGTCGAGTCGCCGGGGGCCCACGTTGCCCCGTGGACGTCGTCGAGCACCGTGCCGCCGTCCGTTTCCAGGGCCCGCAGGGTGAGGCGGTAGGGCGCCTCCGTGCGGTTGTTCACCACGACGGCAAGCCGAAAGGCCCAGGGCCCGGACGACTGCGCCCGCATCTGCAGCTCCGCCACGCGCTCCGTGACGTCCGTGGCCGGCAGGAGGTCGTCCCCGATCCGAAGGGGGCCGCCGGACCGTGCCCCTGGCGCGCTCGAGGCTTCCTGCGTCTCGTCGGCCGGCGCCGACTCGTCGTCCCCACTCAGAAGGTAGCTGCGGACCAGGGTCATCCCCTCAATCCCGAACGCCAGCCCGAACGCGAGGATGAGAAAGAAGCGGACCACCCAGGGATTCACCTCATCGGCCCCGTCGGGCGCAGAGGGGGACGAAGCATCGTCCGGCTCGGGAGAAGGGGGATCGTCCATCGAACAGAAGTCCAGGAATCGTCGAGACAGCCACCGGACGGGTGCAATCTAAGTAGACACGCAAAAGACCCTTAACAACAAGTCATTCCGAGCGCAGCGAAGCGGAGTCGAGGAATCTCTTCGAAGATCAGCAGAAGCGACCTTCAGACCGGTATATTCCCAAATCAGCGTTCGCGCTGGACCCAGTAAGATTCTTCGACTCGCTCCTCCCTCCGGTCGTCGGTCACTCAGAATGACGCTCGAATAAACGTATTTCTGCGTGTTTACATAGGCCTCTCCGTCCCAGCACAGGAGCGCCGGGCGCCTCCTTTCCAGCGCCACCACGCGCCTACATCGGCGCCGGGAACGCCCCCGGCGAGAAGAGCCCATCCATGACCATCTCGGCCAGCGGCAGCGAGTAGGCAATGAGGACCAGCACCACGGCCACGCCCATCCATAGCGTCAGGTTGTCCAGAATCTTCGGCGAGTGCTCTGGGCCCGAGAGGGCGGGCGGGATCACGTCGTCCACGTCGGTGGCGGGCGCCCCCTTCCACCACGTCCCTCCGATCACCGTGATGAAGAGCACCAGCGAGACAAAGAGAATGGTGCCCCCGATCGCCACCTGCCAGTCCATCTCCGCCATGGTGCCGAACGGCACTTCGTAGTCGATGCCCGCGTACTGGGGCTCCGATACGCGGCGCGGCACGCCCGCCAGGCCCTGCCGGTGGAGCGCGTTGGACATCAGCGTCATTCCGATGAACCACGTGTAGGGCTGGGCCAGGGCCAGGTTTTTGAACTTGATCTCCTTCCCGGTCAGCTGGGGGAGCAGCCAGTACGTGATGGCCATGAAGGTAAGGGCCGTGGCCGTGCCCACCGTGAGGTGGAAGTGGCCGGGAATCCAGGCGGTGTTGTGCACCAGCATGTCGATGTTGAGCGAGGCGTTGATCATGCCGCTAAAGCCGCCCGCGGCGAACATGATGCCGGCCAGCGCACAGCCCACGAAGGCGGGCTGCCCCCACGGCAGCGCCCCCATCCACGCGAAATAGCCACTGCCGCCCCGCTGCCGGGCGCCGTGCTCCATCGACGAGATGACCGTAAACGCCGTCATGAGGCTCGGCAGCAAAATGACGAGCGTCATGATGAGCGCCCACATCTTATAGACCAGCGAGATGCCCGGGTCGGCGTACTGGTGGTGGTAGCCGATGGGCGTGGAGAGCAGCAGGAAGAAGATGAAGACGATTCGGGCGAGCGGATCGCTGAAGAGGCGTCCGCCCGAGAGCTTCGGCAGAATGGTGTACCACACGAAGTAGGCCGGCAGCAGCCAGAAGTAGACCACCGCGTGCCCGAAGTACCAGAAGAGCGTGCGGGGCAGCAGCGGATCAATCTTCTCGACGATGCCGAGCGACCACGGAATGAGGAGCACGACCACCTCCAGCGCCACGCCCAGCGAGCAGAGGTACCACATGAGCCACGTGAAGATGACCATGTAGGTCTGCAGCGGGATGCGGGCGTCGGGGTTGTCGGCGCGCCACTTGCGGTACGTCCAGAACCAGTCGGCCCCGGCCAGCCAGGAGCCCACGATGAGGAGCGCCGCGCCGATGTAGAAGAGCGGATGGGCCTGCAGCGGCGGATAGAACGTGTAGAGGACCGCCGCACTCAGGCCACTGCCCGGCACGAGCCCGCCGAGGATGGCAGTAGCCGTCATGGTCGTCCCCACCAGCATCATCACGAACCAGCTCCACGAGAACGTTGAGCTCTCCGGCTCGCGCTCCAGGGTGCGCGTAACGCCCCACTGGTAGAGCCCCGTAATGAAGAAGGTGGTGAACACGAGGGCCAGCAGGACGCCGTGGCCCGTGAGCACGTCGTAGTACCCCACCGAGGAGACGAACCCGCGGAAGACGTCCGTGCGGTGCAGCGCCTGGATAAGGCCGAAGAAGCCCCCAATGCTGAGGGCCACGAACGCGACGATCAAGTTGGCCTTGACAATGCGCGCCGCTTTCGGGTAGTGGTTGACAAACGTCATTGTGATATCAGATTGCTCTCGTCAAACTCGGATGGGGGAACGACCTCAATTTCACCCTGCATGTTGTGGTGGGCCGAGCCACAGTACTGGTGGCAGATGATGCCATAGGTTTTCGCCTCTGGAAAGCGGGTGCTAAACGTTGCAATCTGTCCCGGGATGACGGTCGCATTCAACCCGCTCCCCGGCACCTCGAACCCGTGCATGACGTCCGGGCTCGTCATGTGAAAGGTCACCTTGGTCTCGGCCGGAAGGGTCAGGGGCTGGGTGCTCCCCGGTCGGAAGAGGAACTGCTGGGCGAGCATGTACACCTCGTAGTGGTTGTCGCTCACCTTGCGCACTCCCGGCTGTGCAAACGGCCCCTCCGACAGGACGGTCGCCGGGTCGACGGTCTCGCCCGTTTCTACGCCGGGCACCTTCAGGTTCATCACCGTGAACCCGAAGAGCACAATCCCGATGAAGGCGGCGATGAGGAGGAGGGAGAGCCCGATCCAGAGCTTTTCAAAACGATGAACGTGCATGGTCGATCAGGACTTACTCAATGATGTGGGGGGCGTGCGTAGCAAACTCGACAAAGTACAGCAGTGCGTACAGCACGAGGAGAAGGACGAAGTAGGCCCCGTTGACGGCGAGGGTGCCGTAGGGCTGGAACTCGTCGAGCGAAATGTCTCGGACCTTTCCCGAATCGTCTCCCACGGAGCTGATCTCAGGCGAGGCGTCGGACTCGTTGGTCGGCATGAGAGCAGACACGTAATTCGGAAGAACGGCGAACGGTGGTGGCGGGCGCGAGGGGGCACGTGCCACATCTTTCACAACTATGGTACTATCCAGCATCTCTTCCTGCAACCCGCCCTCGCATGAACGTTGGGTGGGGCGTTCCCCCACGTTGTCGCTCACGCCCCTATGCCGCGCTCGGCCCCCGCTCGACGCGCACGCACCACACGTGCGGGCCTCTCTTCAAATACATCCAGCGGATCTCCCCGGGGCGCTCATTCTCAACCTGCAGGCGCATCGGTGCCGGGTCCACGTCGTCTACGAGCACGAACGACGCCCCCGCACTGAGGCCGTCAACCACCGAGAGGACGGATTCGAGCTTTCGGGCGGCATCCACGGGACGAACGTCGAGGGTCGTGGGCGCGGCGGTGGACATAGAGACTCGAACGCGTTACTTTGCATGGTCAACGTGCTTTTCCCCTCAGCGCCCGCCAGGCCCCGCCGCCCCGCCCCCCTGCATGGACGTGTCTCTCGCCGACATTGCCGACGCGACGGAGCACCACGCCTTCTTCGGCGGGCTGTCTGCGGAGGGGCGGGAACGCCTCATCGATCTCGGGTAGGTCTGTACGGCGGCAAGCGGCACGATTCTGTTCCAGCGTGGCGATGCGTATCGGGGCTTCTATCTTCTGATTGAGGGCGGCGTCCATATCTACCGGCTGAGCCCGGAGGGCCGAATGCTGGTCCTGCACGTCATCCGTCCCGGCGAGTCGTTTGCGGAAGTGCCGCTGTTCGAAATGGGCGACGGCGACACGTACCCGGCCACCGCCGAAACCCTTTCGGACAGCACCCTGCTGTTCTTTCCGGCCGACGCCTTTCTGTCGTTCGTGGACGCCCATCCCCGCTCGGCACTGCATATGCTGGGCCAACTGGCCGGGCGCCTCCGCAGCGCTGTCCGCCAGCTCGACGCCGTGTCGCTGCAGGACGTGCAGGAGCGCCTCGCCCGCTACCTCGTCGAGCAGGTCCCCACGGTTCCGGACGCCCCCGACACGGCCCCCACCGTCGAGCTCGACATTCCCAAATCCGTGCTCGCCGCCGAGCTGGGCACCGTCCCCGAGACGCTCTCGCGGGCGCTGCGCGCACTGGAGGAGGAAGCCCTCATCCGGACCGAGGATGCGGAGATCGCCCTGACGGACGTGCGGGGCCTGCGGCACCTCGTCGATCCCCACTGACCCTAGAGGTCGAGCCGGCGGAGGCGCCGGCAGGCCAGCACGAGGAGAAGCGCCGTCCAGGCCACCGTCAGCCCCGCGACCCAGGCGGGCAGCCCCGCCATCAGGTCCGCGACCCAGGCCGCCTCCCCCGGCGTCGAGAACGGCACGTCTTCGAGGGCGAAGAGTCCGGCCAGCCGCACCGCATCGATCGGGTTGAGGAGCAGGAGGCCGACCCAGAACGCGGGCAGGGCCTGCACCGCCCCGAGCCCCGACAGTCCCAGGGCGGCCGCGTCGTAGAGCGCAAAGGCCACGACCCATACGACGAGCCCCACCATCAGTCCGCGCGCCCGGCTCGTGGTGTACTGCCCCGCGGCGAGGCCCGCGCTCACGCTCACCAGCACGAGGCCCGTCCCCAGGCCCCACAGGAGCGCCAGCGTCCCCGGCCCCGCCCCCATTACGGCCCCCGCCACGAGAGCCCCGAGGAGCACCGCCGCCAGCGCCACGACCAGCGTGACCGCCTTGCCCAGCACGAACGCAGCCCGCGGCACCGGCTGGGTCCAGAGGAACGCCCGCTCGTCGCGCTCCTCGTGCGCGGCGCTCACCCCCACGAGCAGCCCAAACAGGGGCACCAGATACAGAAAGAGCAGCAGCAGGCCGTACGGCACCGCCTCGGGTTGCCCGCTGAGGGCCGCCACGGCACTGCTTCCCGCCCACGCGACGATCGCAAACACCTGAACGAACCGGTTGTGGAGCGTCGTGGTGACCTCTCGGCGCACGAGGGCGCGGTAAGCCGAGGTCGGTCGTTGCATCAGCGGCATGGTTGGTTCGAGGGTTGAGAATCGAGAGTCGGGTGTCTGTTGCGTATTGCGCATTTCGTATTGTGTGGGGCCCAATCGAACTGATCCGCACTACGCAATACGCACTACGCACTATGGAGACGGCGCAGGGACCGGATCACTCTGTTCCACGTCCCGAATCTGCCCGCCCTCGCAGCGGAGCACGCGGTCGGCGAGGGGCCGCCACACGTCCAGCAGGTGCGTGGCCATGAGCACCGCCGCGCCCTCTTCCACCCGGGCCCGGAGCCGGTCCATGAGGAAGCCGCGCCACTCCGGGTCCAGGCTCAAGCCCGGCTCGTCGAGGAGGAGCACCGGCGCGCGGGCCAGCTCGAAGACCGCGATCCCCAGGCGCTGCCGCATGCCCCCCGAGAGCGTCCCGCACGGCTTCTGGGCGGCGTCGGCGAGCCCGACGTCCTCGAGGCGCGCGTCGAGGCGCGCGGCGGGGGCGTTGCGGAGTCCCGCGTAGAACCGCAGCACCTGCCGGGGCGTGAGGGCGTCGTGGAAGCGGACATCCTGCGGCAAGAACGCGAGCCGCTCTTGGGCCGCGCAGCGGTCGGTCGTCACGTCCCGCCCGTCCACGGCGGCCGTGCCGGCGTCGGGCGTGGCGAGGCCCGCGAGCACGTGCAGGGTCGTCGTCTTGCCCGACCCGTTGGGCCCCACCAGCACCGTGGCGGTGCCCGGCGCCGCCGAGAACGACGCGCCCTGCAGGACCGACGCGTCCCCGAACGATTTGTAGAGATCCACCACGTCAATCATGCCACTCGCCTCCGCAGCGCGACCGCGCCGACGGTTAACAATACAATGCCAAGCGTGCCGACCGCCCCGAGCCCCGCCGCCTCTTCCGCCTCGGAATGGTCCGGGGGCTCCACGAGCGGGTGCGTGTCGGTGAGCGTCGGGATGTCCGTGTCCGGCACGCGCGCCAGGGCGTCGGCGAGGAGCGAGAGGCCCGGGCTGCCCGCCAGTAGGTCGACGTACGGGAATGTCTCGCGCCGCGCGCCAAACAGGTCGACCGTCCGGTGCGGCAGCTCGCTCACCCCGTCGGCATTTACGTCGAGCAGGCCGCGCGGGCCCCAGTAGTTGCCGCGGCCGTCGAGGTGCCACTCGTTCGTGGCGCTGGCCCCGGCCACCGTCGCCGTGTTCAGGTTGCCGCGGATGACGTTGCGGCCGAACCGATTCTCCATCGAGCTTCCCGTGAACCGGACGCCCCGGTAGTTGGACGCCACGACGTTGTCCGCGAACGTGTTGCGCGTGCTGTTTTCGAGGTAGACGCCCGTGCCGTTCTGGACCATGCGGTTGTGCGCGAAGCGGCTCTCGTCCACCGTCTGCAGAAGCAGCCCATAGCCCCGCTGCGACCGGTTGTTGCGGAAGACGTTGTGTCGCACCGCAATGCGGGCGGAGTACATGAGCGCGGACCCCGATTCGTTGTCGAAGAAGCGATTGTGCTCGAACGTGTTGTCGTCCGAATACATGTAGTGCAGCCCGTAGCGCACGTCGTGAATCGTGTTGTGGGCCGCGTAGGCGTGGTCGGAGTGCGAGAAGTACACGCCGTCTCGCGTGTGGTGGACGGTGTTGTGGGTTACCGTACTGTGGAGTGCGTTCCACAGGTGAATGCCGTTGCCCCGCTGCGGGACCGGCAGGGGCACGGCACAGTCGCCGCCCTCCGGCGGCACCGAGCAGTCGTGGCGCCGGGCCTCGTCGGGGGCGAGTCGTCGCGTGACGGTGGGCGGCCCCTCGATCACGTTCTCGACGACCACCGCCCGGGGTTCGCCCTTCACGTACACCCCATGCAAGACCTCGGACAGGCGATTGTCGCGGACCGTCACGCGCGGGGCCCGTACCATCACGCCGGCGTGGTCCTCGCCCAGGTCCGTTCCGGACCCCGTAATTCGAAAGCCCTCGACGGTCACGTCGGCGGCGTCGACCGCGACGATGTGCGTCTGCTCGTCGCCCTTCAGGTGCGGGCGGTCACGCCCCCGCAGGACCAGTGGGGTGTCAACCACGAACGGCCCCTCGTGCGTGCCTCCCGTCACGACGATTGTGTCGCCGGGCGCCGCGGCGTCGATGCGAGCCTGTAACGACGGCTGGGCGAACACGGGCCCGGCGCTGAGCAACAGTCCGAATGTGAGTGCCCAGAAAGCCCTCATCGGAGTGAAGGTTGGAAGATTGAAGGTTGGAAGGTTGTCGACCCACTTTATCGCCTCCGACATTCGTCCCCGCCTCCTACGCAGGCGATCAGGCAGTCGCGGGGTCGGGCTCGGACGCTTCCGTCTCGTCCGTCCCTGTTTCCGACCGGACGCCCATCCAGAGGGCCCCGACGAAACAGAGCGTGGCCCCGAGCAGCAGGGCCGAGCCTTCGCGCGGGAAGCTGTACTGCGTGAAGTTTGCAATCTGCTTCCAGCCGATAAGAATCGGCGTAAAGGGCTCGATGTCCATCGCGGCCTTCGGGTCCAGGTTGTGGGCGTAGGTGTACAGCTGATAGTAGAAGCGCCACATCGAAAACGCCCCGAAGTACACGAACAGCACGAGCGTGTCGACCACCGACTTCACGGTGCCAAAGAACGCGCCCCGTAGGGCCAGGAGCACAAAGCCCCCGAGGAGGAAGGGAATGAACGTCATCTCCGCAAAGTCCTCCTCCTCAATCGGCGCCATGCCGATGTAGTGGTTCAAGTTGTTAATTTCCTTGAGGTCCTGTCCGTCATTGCCCGCGTCCAGTTTGTGGCTGTAAATGTACATGTCGAGCCCGCCCTCCGGATACTGAGGCGCCTCCAGGTGAATCTGCCACAGGGGAAGGAAAATCGATACGGCCAGCAGCACTGCCCCCGTGACCATCAAGAACCGTCCCCGATTGGGGATGGACCGATCAGTGATCTCAGGAAGGCGATCGACGAAGTCACGCATGGATGGAACGCGTCGTAAGGAAAACCAGCATTCTGGTGAGGGCGGCTCATTCGGGGCCTGGACGCAGGGGGCTGGAGCCCAAACGTTGGGACTCCTGCCCCCCACTCGCATGCGCCCGAAGGCCTGTTGCAGGGCCGGCCTGTACGCGTCTAGCTAGGCTCTACCTCCAGGTAGCCCTGCATCTCCTGGTGGAGCGCCGAGCAGAAGTTGGTGCAGTAGAACGGATAGACGCCGGTTTCGTCGACTGTAAACTTCATGGTCTTCGTCTGGCCGGGCGTCACGACGACGTTCATGTTGTGCTCGGCCACGCCGAAGCCGTGGATCATGTCCGACACCTGCTCCACGTTCGTCAGGTGAATGGTGACCTCGTCGCCCGCTCGGGCTTCGATCTTGTCCGGGAAGAACTGGCTTCGCTGCGACACCATGTGCACCTCCACGCCCTCGCGGGTCCGCGTCTGGCCGGTGTTCTCCGGATCCCAGCGGGCTTCGGGGTGGTCGTTGTCTTCCTGCTTGTGCACCTCGATCGGATCGATAATGTCCGCGGGCACGACCTGGGCGAAGTGTGGCTCGGGCCGGGTGTAGTCTTCCTCGATCATCTCCATCTCCTCGCCGGAGATGTCGATGAGCTGGCTCGTCTCCGGCTTCTCCGGCCCCACGTTCAGGCCGCGGTCCTTCTGGAGCTTGTTCATCGCCACCAGCCAGTCGCCGTACGGCTCCTGCGAGTCGCTGCCCGGAATGACGAGGTGGCCGATGTTGTACTGGACACCAATCTTGTCGACGATGGCCTGGCTCATGTCCTCCTGCGTGGCGTCGTCCCACGGGGGCAGTTCCCACTTTGCCACGGCCGACTCGATGAAGAGGGACGTGTAGGCGTTGCCCTCCCCGTCGTACTGCGTGTGCAGCGGGCCCTGGCCCACTGGGACTTCCCCCTCCACGATGCTGTCGTAGTTGAGGACGGGCACGCCCCGGAATTCGCCCTGGAAGTCGTCGTTCTCGATCGCCGTCTGCACCTGTTCGAAGTCGAAGACGGTGGTGGTCGGCTGCAGCTTCCCGG
>NZ_JAZKRW010000085.1:0-14079 GCF_036626415.1 Salinibacter sp. | reverse complement strand
CATCCGCTGGACGGGGAGCCAGTGCTGGTACACCTCCGTCCCGACGGCAAAAAGGACCCCCCCGACGAAGAGCAGCCCCCCGCGCCGACGGAAGCAGGCCGACAGTCTCTGGCTGTCTGGTGGGCACAGGCCTCGCAGCCAGAGAAGCCCAAACCCGGCGAAGAGCCCCACGTGCACGATCTTGTCCACGTTCGTGCCCTGCGTGTCCGGCATGCTGCCCGTTGGGAGGGTCAACGCCACGAGGATGCCGACCGTCCAGAGCGTCGCCAGCAGGCGGTAGTGAACGGTGCGAAGCGAAGCGAACATGCGCATCGGGCGGAGCGGGTGTGAGGAGAGAGACTCTGGCTCAGGGACGCGGGTTCAGTCTCGTCGACGCGCGCCCCCAAACCGTTCGGCCGCCACGCGGGGAATCATGTCGAGCAGGTCGGTCGCCACCATCGACCGGGAATCGTGGGTGGCCCCGTACCGCTCCGCGGCGGCCCCGCCCACGTGGAGGGCCGCAGCGGCGGCCCTGGGCGGCGGCACGCCTTGGGCCATCAGGCCCACGCACTGCCCGGCCAGCACGTCGCCCGTGCCGGCCGTCGCCAGGGCCGGTGTGGCGATGCTCCCGAGGAAGCCCTGGCCGTCGGGCCCCGCGACGACGCTCGGCATGCCTTTCAGCAGGCACACGGCCCCCCACCGCTCCGCGTAGGTTTGGGCGACGCGCACCCGATCCGTGAGGTCCACGTCGTCCCCCGCGAGCCGCCGAAATTCGCCGGCGTGCGGCGTCAGGACCCACGGCCCCTCTCGCTCGTCGGCCAGTTCGTCGATGTGCCCGGCGAGCGCGTTGAGGCCGTCGGCGTCGAGCACGAGGGGCGTGTCGACCGTCCGCACCAGCTGCCGCACGAACTGCGCCGTGTCGGGGGCCCGTCCGAGGCCCGGCCCCACGAGCAGGGCGTCGGCGGTGTCTAGAGGCTCTCGTAGCACGTCGAGGGCCGCGTCCGGGGCGATGCCGCCGTCGTCCGTGGTTGGGAGCGGGAGGGTGGGAACGGTCGTGAGCGCGTTCGAAAGGGGGGCGTGTACGGTCTCGGGACACGCGCAGCGCACGTACCCGGCCCCACTGCGGCCTGCGGCCCGCGCCGCCATGGCCGGCGCCCCCGCAAACTGGGGCGCGCCCCCGACGACCAGGGCCGTGCCCACGCTGTACTTGTATGCGTCGGGCGCTCGGGGCGGCCACCACGCCCGCACCGCCGCGTCGGTTGTCTCGCGCACGCAGCCGGCCTGCTCTGCGACCCGGTCGAGCACGAAGGGCGGAATGCCAATGTTGACGACCTCCACCGGCCCGGCCCGCTGCGGCCCCTCCCCCACCCTTAGCCCCACCTTCGGGGCCGCCATCGTCAGCGTACGGTCGGCCCGCACGGCCACGCCGAGGACCGCGCCCGTGTCGCTGTGAAGGCCGGTGGGCACATCAAGGGCCACCGTCGGGGCCGCCCGCTCGTTCACCCACTGTACGAGGCTACGGATGGGCTCCCGAACGTCGCTCGTGAGGCCCGTGCCCAAGAGGGCATCCACGTAGAGGCGAGGCTGAAGCGGCGCCACTGCCTCTGTCAACGAGTCGAGACCATCCAACTGGTGAATTGTCAATCGCGCCCCGGTCGCCTCTTGCGCTCCAAGCCGGCGCAGCAGCGACAGGTTCTGGGCCGCATCGTCGCTCAGCTCGTCGGGCGGACTCGTCAGAACGACGTGCACCCGAGCCCCTCGGGTCAAGAGGTGCCGGGCCACGACGAGCCCGTCTCCGCCGTTGTTGCCTTTTCCGCAGAGCACCCCCACGGCCTCGTCCCGCAGCGGCCCGTAGGCGTCCTGAATGCGCTCGGCACAGCCACGGCCGGCCACCTCCATGAGCGTAAAACCGGGCAGGCCGTACTCTTCGATCGTGTACCGGTCGGCCGCCCGCATGGCCTCTGCGGTGAGGACGGGCGGGCACGAGGGGTTGGCGTGGACGGAGGACATGGCTCAGGACGGGCAGTTGCAGTTTGAATGATCGCGCAGGGTGATTCTCATCGGTCCTGCTCCGACGCCTCGGACGAATCGGGCTGCCTGGAATCCGGTGTGGGCCTGGGCCCAAGGACTGGAATTCGCAGCGGGGCCGGCAGTTCTGTCGTCCAGCGGGGGCGTGCCTCCAGCGGCTCGTCCAGCCACGTGACCGGCTCGGCGGGCACGTACGGCTGGACCTGTCCGCCGTCCCATCGCCCGTTGTCGTTGCGGTCGAGGTAGGCCCGGAATCGGTATTGCCCGTCCGGAAGCTCCGCAAACTCGAACGGCTGCCCAGACGAGGTGGTGAGGCGGCGGTCCTCCACCGGAATCGAGGACTCGACCGCCCTGAGCCCCACCACGACAGGGCCGCTGTGGAGAAGCGAATCCGGCCGTGCCCGCCGCTCTCGCTTCTTCAGCGAGTCGCCCGGGGTCGCAAGGGTGTCCGTCTGAAGTGAGTCTGTTTGCGGGGATGTCGGACGGGCGGCTGGGGGCCCCCTTTTCGTATTTTCGTCCTCGGCCCGCGTCGTGTCGACGACGCGGACGCGGCCCGCAAGCTCGCCGAGCACCCGGTCTGTGACGCGCCGGAAGCGGCGACGGAAGGTCGTGTCGGGCCGGGCGAAGACCTCTCCTGCCACCGTCACGTCGACGACCTGCCCGGGCGAGAGGGGCGGGTCGAGCCGGAGCCGGTACGCAGTGCCATCGTCGGTCGCAACCGAGAACGCCTGGGACGCGCCGGTGGTGTCCTGGACGCCCACCCCCTCTCGCAGCGCCGCGCTGTCGGGGACCTGGTTGAAGCGAACCCTCGGCTGCACGCCCGGCAACAGGGGCCGCGCGCCCGTCGAATCGCGCCCAAGGCCAGTCGGTGCAAAGCCCCGAAACCGCGTGCGCAGGGTGTCGGCCCGCGGGGACGCTCGAAAGCGGGCCGTGTCCGGACGAAGCGGCTGCCCCAGGGTGTCAACCACCGCCCCGCGCCGCAGCGGGAGGACATGCCGCGCATCCGACATCGGGGCCGTCCGCACCACCACCGCGTTCGGGCGGTTGGGGGCAGCGTAGACGCCCTGCACCGCCACCGCCCTGCCGGTGGCCGAATCCCGCGGGGCCCAGGCCGCCGGCGTGCGTGCACCGAACGCCACCGGTTCGTCGAAGCGCACGCGCAGGCGCCGCTGGCTGACCGGCCGCACCTCCTGGAGCCGCGGGGCCGTCGTGTCCCTCCGGGCCAAGCGCCAGGGCACCGGCACCGCCGCGGCCCCACTGTCGGCCTGGAGGGACCGTCGGGGCGGCACGGCGACGGGCTCCTGCGGGTCGGGCTGGCGGTTGCGGTTGTTGTCGCGGAGGGCCACGACGTAGTAGGGGGCCTCCCGCATGTAGTCAAACGAAAAGCGCCCTCCCTCTCCCGTCTGCGTGCGGTAGCTGGGCGCATCGGGCAACGGCCGAACGGCCTCCGCGTCGGGCGGCCGGGCATACGCAAACACGTCCACGCCCTGCTGCGTGATGCCCCGCCGTCCATTTACGACTCGTCCCTCAATCTGCCCCCGGTTGATGCGCCGCCCCGTCGAAAACGCCACCGTGATCGGATTCTCGAGCGAGACGCCCCGGACGTCGCTCAGGTTCGTGTCGAACGTAAAGATGTACGTCGTGCTGTCGCGCAGAGGCGTGGGGAACTGTATGTCGACGGCCTGCCCATCCCAGCTGAACTGCGGCCGCTGCTCGAAGGTGGGGGTGATGGACAGGGACTGCGAGAGGGTGCTCCGCTCCACATACTCCGAAAACTCGATGCGCAGGGCTTCGGTGTCCGTGGACACGTTGACGGTATCGCGCACCGGGCGGGTGTGGACGATTGAGGGGGGCGTCGAATCTCTCGGCCCTCCACTCGGGGCCTGCGGATTGGCGCACGACACGAGAAGCAGGACCAGCAGTCCGACAGCGCCTCCCACAGGAAACGCCTTCCAGGGCTCCATGGCCCTCCTCCGGCAGCAACGCCCCGCCCCCGTCCGTGCCGACCGTGCATTCCACTTCATCGTGCCCACCAGTCGAGGCCAAAGAACTGCGCGGTCGTGGCTCGGCACCTCCCTCTACGCATAAATCCCCCGCATCTGGAGCGCGTCGGACACGCGGCGGACCCCCACCACGTACGCCGCGATGCGGAGGGACACGTCGTACGTGTCCGCCGTCGCGTAGACCTTGTCGAACGCCTTTCGCATCATCCGGTCGAGGCGGCGGTTGACCTCCTCTTCGGTCCAGAAAAACCCCTGGCGGTTCTGGACCCATTCGAAGTACGACGCCGTCACGCCCCCCGCGTTTGCCAGAATGTCGGGGACGACGAGCACCTCCTTTTCCGCCAGCACCTTGTCCGCCCCCGGCCGGGTGGGGCCGTTTGCGCCTTCCGCCACGATGCGGGCACTGAGGCCCTCGGCAATCTCGCGGTCGATCTGGTCCTCCTTGGCCGCCGGGACAAGCACATCGACGTCGAGCGTGAGGAGCTCCTCGTTCGTGATGGGCTGGGCCTCTTCGTAGCCCGCCAGCGTGCCTCCGTTCTGCTGCGTATAGGCCCGCATCGCCTGCAGGTCGAGACCGTTCTCATTGTAGTAGCCGCCCGTCACGTCACTGACGGCCACCACGGTGCAGCCCTGCTGGCCCAGCAGCTCGGCGGCCGTGGCCCCGACGTTGCCGAAGCCCTGCACCGCCACGGTGCAGTCGCCCGGCGCGAGCCCGAGCTGCTCCATCGCGGCGAGCGTTACGGTCATCACACCTCGCCCGGTGGCCTGGCGGCGCCCCTTCGAGCCGCCCAGCCCCACCGGCTTGCCCGTCACGACGGCGTTTTCGGTCCGGCGGGCGTGCATCGAGTAGGTATCCAGCACCCAGGCCATGATCTGCTCATTCGTGTTCATGTCGGGGGCCGGAATGTCCTTGTCCGGCCCGAACACGTCGAACAACTCGGCGGTGTACCGGCGCGTGAGCCGCTCCAGCTCCTTCGGGCTCATCTCTTCCGGGTTGCACGCCACCCCGCCCTTCGCCCCCCCAAACGGCAGGTCGACCAGCGAGCACTTCCACGTCATCCAGCCCGCCAGCGCCTTCACCTCATTCAGCGTCACGTCCGGGGCGAAGCGGATGCCGCCCTTGCTGGGGCCCAGGACGTTGTTGTGGATCACCCGGTATCCCTCGAAGACCTTCACGCGCCCCGAGTCCATCTCCACCGGGATCGACGTCACGTGCATCCGTGCGGGGCGGCAGAGGTATTCGTAGAAGCCAGGGCTGAGCTCCAAAATTTCGGCGGCCACGTCAAACCGCTCCATCATGGACTGGAACGGACTGTCGCGGTCAATGGGGGCCGGCTCGCGGTACGCCGACCGCTCGTAGACGTCGAACTTGAACGGCATGGCACTGCGGGACAAAATGCGACGATGGCGAGGCGAGGACGCCTTCGTCCTCTCGAGGAAAGCGGAAGAAGCAACAGGAAAGATCCGGATTCTCCGCCAAAAAGTCGAACAGGCGGCGGCGCGTCTTCGAAAAGAACGAACGATTCGTGGGGGCTTCGGTTGCCCGCTGCGTACGAAGCGTCGTCCGCCCCCACTCCCATCGCCCAATTTTCATGCCCACGCCCCTTCCCACCCGCCGTCGCAAGGCCGTCGCCGCCCTCACCCGTCGCCGCGGCCGCCGGCGCCACGACCGGACGCTCGTTGAAGGGCCTCGCGCCCTCCGGGCCGCCCTCGACGCCGAGGCCCCGCTCGTCGAGGTGGTGGTTACGCCCGACGCCCTCGACGATACCTCCGTCCAGGCCCTGCTGGAGCGGCTGTCGGTTCCGGTGTACGAGACGGACCCCGACACGATGGCAACCCTTGCCGACGTGGCGACGCCCCAGGGCCTCGTGGCCGTGGCGGAGCGCCGCCTCCTCGACCCCGAGACGGTCTCGGAGCAGATCGGCGATGCCGGCACCGTCCTGCTGCTGGACGGGGTACAGGACCCGGGCAACGTGGGCACGCTGCTCCGCACGGCGGCGTGGTTCGGGGCGGAGGCCGTGGTGGCAGGCCCCGGCACCGCAGGCCTGTACGGCCCCAAGGTGATGCGTGCCGGCGCTGGCAGTCACTGGGCCCTCCGCCTTGCCCGCACGGACGCCCCCGGCCCCTTCCTCGACCGCCTGCGCCGGCACGGCGCGGCCCTTTACGGCGCCGATCTTCAGGGCACCCGCGCCGACGCGTGGCGTCCCGACCGCCCCTCGGCGCTCGTTTTGGGCAGCGAGGCCCACGGCCTGAGCGCCGCCGTGCTCGACCGGCTCGACCTCACGGTCTCCCTTCCCGGCGCCCCCAACCGGCCGGCCGCCGAGTCGCTCAACGTCGCCGTCGCCGGGGGCATTCTGCTGTACGAGTGGCTCGGGCCTTGACGCTGCGCCCGCTGTGCCCGGTTAACATTAAGAAACGAGAAACGACGTTAGATTCTGGGCTGCCCGCGTGTCTATCGGGTCCATTTCTTTTGGGGTTCATTTCTCCCAAAGCCCGGTCTCTTGGTGGGGGTCCGGGCTTTTTTCTTTGCCGGAACGGGATTTTTGCCCTCCTTTCCCCAACGATTTGTCTCTCCACGCCCTTCGGCCCCCATGGGTCCGGAAACGGAGACGATCTACATGCATTGAGCCCCGACGGCTTATCGCGCTTCTTTTGTGTCTATCACCTTCTTTTTGCCTTCTATGCCCACCTACACAATTATCGGTTTCGAAAAGGACGGCTTCGATCCGTTCTCGAGCGTCGCGACCGCCGACACCCCCACCGAGGCGGCCCAGAAGGCCATCCAGGATACGTTCATCAAGACCCAGGGCCGACGTCCCCCCAACGCCGAGGCCCTCGCCCAGCTCGAAAATGAAACCGGGCTTTTCGTGGTCGGCATCATCGAGGGCGAGCACGACAACCTCAACGAGATCGTTGACCACTACGAGCAGTGGTAGCCCCCGCTTCGGCGCCCATGGCTCGGAACGGGTCCACCGATCCTCGCACTTCTACGAATGGCGCCCGCCCCCACCAGGCCCTTGGACGGACCGCGTGCACGGGCCCCTACTCCGACGCGAGCAGGGCATCGAGGGCCGCGCTGATCTCTGTGAGGCACCACCGGTAGTCGGCGCGCGACCCGCCGTAGGGGTCGGGGACGGCCCAGGAGACCAGCACGTCCGGGGGCACGTCGTGGTCTTCCCGGAGCCGGCGTGCCACCGCCGGACTCATGGCCACGACCCGTTCGGCCGCCAAAAGGTTCACCTCCGAGACATCTCGGGGCGTGTGGGGCCGGAGCGAGAGTCCTCGCGCCTCGCGCAGGGCCCGCTCCGCATTCGGCGCAGGCCCGTCGCCCGGGGCCGCCGAGACCCCCGCGCTCTCCGCCGACACGCCCTGGGCCTCCGCGAGGGCCTCGGCCATGGGGCTGCGACACGTGTTGCCGGTGCAGACAAAGAGAAGGGAGGTGCTCATGGCGGCCCGTCAGAGATCGAGCGCACGTGGAGAGACAGAGCCCCAGGAGGCACGTCCTTACGACCGCCAGGCCTCCCGCCCAACGCGCGCCCCGGACGCCACAAGGTACCCCCCGTACACCAGCAATCCAATCGCGGCGGCGTCGGCGAGGGCTGCCGGGTCCGCCGACGGGTGGAGGGCCCGGTGCAGCGCCCGCGGGGGCGCCAGCCAGGCCGCACAGACAGCGTCGCCCTCAACGCCCCCCACACATCGAAGAGTAGGCAGTGTGAGCAGCAGGCTCGCGCCGCAGAAGGCCGTGGCCCCCACCCGCCAGCGCCGGAACCAGGTCGCCACCGTACTCGCGCCGAGGGGCGCTCGCCCCGCCACAAAGAGCCCATCTCCGGCATAGAGCGCAAGCGGGATCACCACGAGGGCCCCATTGCCCGCCACGAAGGCCTCCGGGCGGCCATCGATCATCAGGTAGACCGTCCCCATGAGCAGCGACGAGGCCCGCCAGTAGGCCAGGAGGTGGCCCCGCACTGCGGGCCGCCGCACAGCCGCGGCGAGGAGCCCCAGCGGGGCCACGACGAGGAGCGCCGTGGCAAGGACAAAGTCGAGGCGAATGAGGGCGGGCAGCACAGCGCGATGGGCGGGGTCGAACGATCAGCCGCGAGCCCCCCAATCCTCCCAGAAAGACAACAAGCCTCCGGTCTCCCGGAGGCTCGAGCCGAAGCGGTGGGCCCTCCTGGATTTGAACCAGGGACCTCTCGCGTGTGAGGCGAGCGCTCTAAACCGCTGAGCTAAGAGCCCGCATCAAATGTCGGCCTTTCACAACGGGGGCGGGCGAGCGGTGTTCGGCCAAGATGAGGCAAAGCCGCCATCGGCCTCAACGCTCTCGGACCGTCATAAACGTCGAGGCCGTGCGGCCCGTGTCGGCACTCGGCGCCGGGGCATCCATCGGGGCCGCAAAGGGGACTTCGTCGGAGGGGGATGCTGCTCCCCCCGACAGGGGACCCGAGGGCACCGCGCCCGACCGCGGCGACGCTTCTCTCTGCCCCTCCAGCGGCGCATCCGAGCGTTCGATCGCCGTGGCCGGCCCGGAGGAGAGGGTCGACGGCTCCACGAGCACCGACCCGGCGAGAAACCCCACGACGAGAGCCACGGCGACGGAGGAGGCGAGGGCCAGAGCCAGGACGGCGCGGTCGTCCCCCTGCGCCGAAAACAAGCTCGGGACCGGGCGCTGACGCAGGCCGTCGTCTACGTCCCGTTCTACCTCCACGGCCGTGGCCGTCAGGGACGACTCCGGCTTCTCCCCCTCACAGCCGCAAAGCAACTCGCGCGTCTGACGAAGGCGCTCCACGTGTGCCTTCAGCTCAGGGTTGGCCTCCACATACTGCTCAAACACAGCCTCGACCGACGGGTCCATGGTGCCATCCACGTACTCGCAGAGCCACTCGTCGAGCCACTCGTAGGAAGGAGCCCCGTCGCCGGGGGCCTCTCCGTCAAAGGGGCGCTCAGGGAACTGCATAAGACAGTGATTGGCCGGGTGTACGTTTGCGTCGGGCCCGTCGGTACGAGGCCCTCCGTTGATCTATTCCCCCCGCGGCCCGAGGCAGGCAAAACGATCGCCCCGTGCGGTGCGGTCATGCGCTGCGGATTCGGAATGCAAGCCGTCGCCGATACGTATTCGAGTGCACGCTCCTTGTTTCTGTGAATTCCGGTTCTGTCCGGCAGGAACGGGGCGGCGCCGTGGAGCAACGGACCCTCATCACGGGACGCTCCCTCCAAAACGTTCCCTCCTATGCCGCGACGGGGCGCGCGTCCGGCGGGAGCAGTCGCCGCAGCAGCAGCGTCATCACGAGCGAGGCCGCCCGGGAGGCCCCGCCCTTGAGCTCGTAGTCCGCCGCCACGAGCGCCGAGTAGGCGTCGGCAATCGCCGCGCGGTCGTAGCGCTGGGCCGCGTGTTTGTACTCCTCCACGAAGTAGGGGCTCACGCCGATGTAGCCGGCGAGATCGTACTTGTTTTCGCGCAGGGCCCCCGGCTTCTGCAGCTTCCACAGCTTGTCGAAGTAGCCATTCAGCACCGCCACCATCATGATGGCCTCGCTGCGCGGGTTGGAGGCTTGCTGGAGGATGCGATCGACGATGCGTTGGGCGTCGGCGGGGCGTCCCTCCCCGAGCGCGCTCTGCAACTCAAAGACGTTAAAGTCGCGGGTCTGGCCGCTGGCGTCGAGCACGTCATCGGCCGTGAGCCGCGTGCGATCGCCGGCGAACGTGATGAGCTTCTCAATCTCACTGGCCGCCCGCTGCAGGTCGGTTCCCACGTAGTCGGCGAGCATCTGGACGGCCTTCGGCTTGATCTCGTAGCCCTGGCCCTGCACGTAGTCCTGAATCCAGCCCGGCATCTCGTTGTCGTACGGCGACTCGAACTCGGACCACGTGGCGTGCTCCTTGAGCGCACGGTACGGGTGGGCACTGAGGTTGGGCTTGCCGGTGCAGGCGAGGAGGACGATGGCCTGCGGATTGGGCTGAGCGGCGTACTCCTTGAACTGGCGGTTGTTGTTGAGCTTCTCGAACTCGCGCACGATCACGACCCGCTTGGGGGCCCCCGCGGGGAAGCCCTGGCACAGCCCGATCACCTCCGACGCCTCGGCCTCCGACCCGTAGACCACGTCGAGGTTGAAGTCGTGCTGGCTCGGGTCGAGGGCCGTTTCGATGAGGAGCTCCTGCAGCTCGTCGATCAGGAACGTCTCCTCGCCGAAGAAAAAGTAGAGGGGCTCAAAGTTCTGGTGCCGAAAGGCCGTGGCCAGGTTGTCGTACGACGGGCCCGTGTCTTTTGCCATTGTCGAGGTTCGGCTGTCGAGCTGCACATGAGAACGCCGGCGCGACTCCCGGGTCGACGCTCGCAATTCGAGATTCGGCGTGATCAGGTCGGGAGGGGCTCGTCGTCTTCGGAGAGGTGGGCCCCGTGGAGGCGGTAGCCCAGGTCCCGGAGCCGCTGGAAGTCGCTCTTCGTCATGCGGTGGACCAGCCCAAAGAGGGTCAGCGTCTCGCCCTCCAGCGTGGCGGCGTGGTGCCAGGCGTCGAGGGGCAGGTCCTCGAGCCGCTCGGTGAGGGCGCGCCGGGCCGTCTTCACCTCTTCCAGGATGTCGTGGATGGCGCGCTCATTCCAGCCGGCGTCGTACACCTCGTCGTCGATGTCGACCGGCGAGAGCGAGGGCCCCTCCTCGTCCACAATTCGGTCGACGCGCGCCTGCCGGATTTCTGCGTCAAGCGTGGCGATGGCCCCGTACAGCTCTTTCATCGAGAGGGCCCCAGGCTCGGGACGGCCGTTAAGGATCGCGTCGGGCAGGCTGTCCACGACCGTCCGGAGCGCCGTAATCTCGTCGACGAGGTAGCCGAACTGGTCGATCAGCGCCTCCCGCAGCGCTTCCGGGTCGTCGGCCCGGGCCTGGTCGATGTCGATTGTCTCTTCCATCTGTGTGGCGACGTGTGTGCGTGTTGGAGGGGGAGCGAGAATGCAGAGAGGCCGGGGCGGGCGATCCCTGCCCCGGCGATCCCCGCCGCGGCGCCCGGTGCCCGTTCATTCCGCGGCGTGCTGGGTCTGCGGCGGCCCCTGTCGCTCGGCGCCCCAGTCCTGCTCGCCGTCCGTGGCCATGCGCTCTTCACGCTGGTGGGTGGTGTCCAACTCGTCCATCCCCTCTTCGGCGAGCCAGTCCAGAAAGTGCTGATCCTTCACGCTGTGGAGGTTGTTGTCTTTCTGAAACTCCCACTGCTGCCCAAACTGCTTGTTCTTGTACTGATCGAGGTAGTCGAGCCGGTCCTGGACCTGCTCGGTGGGCCGCAGCAGGTCTTCGAGGTCGAAGACCGCCTCGTCGCGACTCTGGAACGTGAGGTCGTGCTCCTTCGACATGACGATGGCCTCCTCGGGACACACCTCCTCGCAGAAGCCGCAGTAGATGCAGCGGAGCATGTTGATCTCGAACCACTCCGGCTCCCGCTCCTTCACGTTGTTCACCTCCTTCGACTGCATGGAGATGGCGAGCGGCGGGCAGGCGCGGGCACACAGGTTGCACGAGACGCACCGCGGCCGGTCGTCCTCTTCCACGAGCACCGGCCGCCCGCGGTAGCTGTCCGGCGGGTACCACTGCTCCTCCGGGTACTCGAACGTGTAGGTCGGCTCGTTGGCCATTCGGTCGAACGAGTAGCCGAGCCCCTTGAACAGCTCCGGCAGGTAGAGGCTTTCCCAGAAGTTGAGGTCCCGCTCGTTCTCTTTTTTGGTATTCTCGGGGGTGCCAGGCATGGGCGTAGAGAGTTGAGGGTTAAGGGTTAAGAGTCAAGAGGCACACGGGGTATACGCACTGTAGAAGGAAGGATTCCGCGCCGCGCTCATCTTCATCGTCAAGAGCCAATTCATTCCGTCCCCTCCCGCCGAATCCTCAACCCTCAACGCCCAACGCAGAAAGATCAGTTCATGCGCGGGTCGTCGGGGAAGTTGGCGAGGACCGCGTACTCCCCGCCCATGCGCCGCAGGATGGTGCGCCAGAGCTGGTCGGGATCGGTGTCGAAGAGAAGGTCGGCGGCGGCCCCAGGCACCGGAATCCAGGCCTCCTCCCCGATTTCCCCGTCGAGCTGGCCGGGCCCCCACCCTGCGTAGCCGAGGAAGAATCGCAGGGTGTCGGGCGCGGCGTCGCCCCCCTTCGCGATCTGCTGCACGACCTCGAAGTCCCCGCCCCATGTCACGTCGCCGGGCAGCGACACCCCGCCCGGAATGTCGTCGCGCGTGTGGAGGAAGTGGAGGGTCTCGCGCTGCACAGGCCCGCCCATATAGAGGGGCGGGTCGTAGGTCACGTACGCGTCGAGCACGTCGCCCAGGCTCACGTCGAGCTCCCGGTTGAGGATGAGCCCGAAGGTGCCCTCCCGATCGTTATGCTCGCAGAGCAGCACCACGGACCGCCGGAAGTTGGGGTCCTGCATCATCGGCGCCGAGATGAGCAGCGTGCCGGGGCCGAGGTCAACCTCGTCGGAATCGGGCATGAGGGGAAACGTAGGCAGATTGGGCCGGAGGGATTGCGCCTGTGAAGCACTGAGCAAGGTGCTACCGATGCCCTCGACGCATGGTTCGCGTCGATGCACATCCGGGACGAAATCCGTTTCCGCTGACCCCTGCCCTCCCTACGCCCGTTCACCCGAAGAACCGCCGCGTCCACACCTCCACCTCATCGAAGCCCACTCCCCACGCCGCCCCGAGGTAGACGGCCGCGTACGCCCCCACCACGACCGGCGTCACGACGAGCACATGCCAGCTCGGGAGGAGTCCCCACACGCCCGCCGCCGGCCCAAGCGATATGATCGCGAGTCCCCCCATGCGCCCGACACGCCCCCATGGGGTGCGCGCATTGGGAAGCGGCCCCCGAAGCCACTGGCGCAGCGCCGCCACCTCGACCCACGCCCCCACCGTCGCGCCCAGACTCAGCCCGAGCGCCCCGAGAAACAGCCCATCGCCCGGCAGCGGCCCGACAACCCGCTCAAGGGCAACGGTGTCGAGCCAAAACATGGCCGGCACCGCCACGACTGTCGAGACCGTGACGCGCAGGACCGCAATCCAGGCCGGCGTCGTCGTGTCGCCGATCGCGTAGAAGGCGTTTTGGAAGAGCCGCGAGAAGGTCGTCGCCAGGATGCCGAGGCTATACCCTCCCAGCACGATCGCCACGAGCCACGTGCTCGCCGCCTGAAACTGCCCGGTCCGAAAGAGCGCCCCCACCAGCAGCACGCCGAAGGCGAGGTAGCCCACGACGGTGGGCACCGTGAGGAACGCGATCTGCCGCAGCGAGCGACGCAGGCGCGCCGAGAACGCCGCCATCTTCTCCTGCGTCAGGCGCGAGAGCTCCGGCAGCTCCGACGCGGCCACCGACATCCCGAAGAGGCTGATGGGCAGCATGTAGAGAATCTGCGCGTAGCGAAGTGCGCTGAGGGCGCCCACCGCCAGCCACGACGCGAGAAAAAGGTCGAGGTACGCCGAGAGCTGGGCCACCCCGCGGCTCGCCACCACGGGCCCGAACGCGCCGAGGGCCTCGCGCACGCCCTCCACCCGCGTCGAGACCGAAAACTGGAAGCCCTCCATCTCCCGCACCACGAACGGCACCTGCACGCCAAACTGGAGCAGCCCGCCCCCGAAAGCCCCCACGCAGGCGACGAGCAGCAGGCGCGTGAGGGCGTCGCCCGAGAGGGCGTCCGGCGCGCCCGGCGTGCCCGCCAGCGCGTAGCCGCCGCCGAAGAGGGTGGCGATGATGGCCGCGTTCCACAGCACCGGCGCCACGTACGGGACGAAGAACTGCCGGTGGCTGTTGAGCACGCCCAACGCCCAGGCCGAGAGCACGAGCACGCCCGCCATGGGAAAGATGATGCGCACGGCCCGCACTGCCAGGTCAAACCGGTTAAACGGCAGTGTGCCCGCCGCCACCCGCGCCGCGTCGTCGAGAAACCCCGGTGCCAGCACCGTCACGATCGGCTCCGCGAAGACGACGCCGAGCAGCGCCACGCCGCCCGCCGCGGCCAGGAGCAGCCCAAAGATCGCCCCGGCAAACCGCCCCGCCGCCTCGGGCCGGTCCTCCTCGAGGAAGCGGCTGTAGATGGGGATGAA
>NZ_JAZKRW010000084.1:0-14094 GCF_036626415.1 Salinibacter sp. | reverse complement strand
AAACACCTCGACCATCGCGAGGCCTTCAGCGAGGGCGGTGAGCATGTGGTTTTCAACCTCGATCCGCTCTGCCACGAGTGCAATCAGGCGAAGGGCGCGGGTGCAACCGAGCGGACCGATCAGTTGCGCAGGCACCACGAGAAGCAACACGAGGACACCCGACGCTACTTCGGGGAGACCGACGCCCGCATCGTCGGCAACGAGCAGTTGCGCACGCCGCAGGAAGAAGGATACATCGCGCTCCGCGACTATTTTGAGGCGGATCGCCCCACGACCCTGCCCGCCATCGTCGTCCTGCCCACCGGCTGTGGCAAGAGCGGCCTCATTGCCTGCGCGCCGTTCGGAATTGCGGAGGGCCGTGTGCTCGTGGTGGCGCCGAATCTCACAATCAAGGACGGACTGGCGGAGGGCACCCTCAGCGGCACCGACAACTTCTACCACTTCTGCGACGTGCTGCCCACCGACGCCCGCCTGCCCCGCGTGGTCGCGCTGGAACGGGGCCGTGTGAACGAGGAGGACTGCCGCCGGGCGGACGTCATCGTTACCAACGTGCAGCAGATGCAGGGATGGCTCCCCCTCTTTCCGTCGGACTTCTTCGACCTCATCGTGGTGGACGAGGCGCATCACGCCCCCGCCGACTCGTGGCAAAACATCGATGCGGCCTTCCCCGACGCGAAGACGATCTACTGCACCGCCACCCCCTTCCGCAGCGACGAGCAGCCCATCCGCGCGGAGCCGGTCTACCGCTACCGCCTGGCCGACGCCATCAGCGCCGGGTACGTCAAAAACATCGTACGGGTGAATGCCGTGGCGTCCGAGATGACGTTTACCGTGGAGGACGAAGAGCGGTCGTTCGCCCGCGAGGAAATTATGGACCTGCGCGAGGAGACGTGGTTCTCGCGGGGGGTGGCGCTGTCGGACGTCTGCAACGAAACCATCGTGGACCGCAGCGTCCAGCTCCTGCAGGCCAAGACCCGACGCGGCAGCGAGCGGCATCAGATTCTCGCC
Organism: Salinibacter sp.; assembly: GCF_036626415.1. Classification (GTDB taxonomy): domain Bacteria; phylum Bacteroidota; class Rhodothermia; order Rhodothermales; family Salinibacteraceae; genus Salinibacter. The sequence continues at coordinate 13,086 of NZ_JAZKRW010000084.1, read as the reverse complement.
GCGGCCTGCTCCATCCGGCACGCCGAGCAGGTGGCCGCCCTGTACCGGGGCCGTGGGATCGACGCCTCGTTCGTGGCCAGCCGCGGCATGACGACCGACGAACGCGAAGACCGCCTCCGCGCCTACGAGCACGGCGACCTTGACGCCATGGTGCACGTCGGCATTCTCGGCGAGGGCTACGACAACAAGCACATCTCCATCGCCGCCCTCTTCCGGCCCTTCCGCTCCGTGGCCCCGTACACCCAGTTCGTGGGCCGCGCCCTCCGCGCCCTCCCTGACGGCAACCCCACCGACAACCTTGCCCACGTCGTGGCCCACGCCGGACTCAACCAGGAGCACCACTGGCAGTACTTCAAGCACGAGACGGAAGAGGCCCAGGTGCTGGCGGATCTGGACGCCTGGGCGCAGGCGCATGACGAAGGCGGGGCGAACGAATCCGACGAGGGCCCGTCGCGGGACCGCAGCGACAGCGATCCGGCGGAGGTGACGAGCGAGGAGATCGAGGGCTTCGACGTGGACGCGTACCTGCCGGTGGAGGGCACGGAGGCGGAGGAGGCGCAGGAAGACCTCGACGCCATGGAGGAGGCCCTCGACAACCTGCGCGACAAAGGACTCGACGTGCCCGAGGCCGACGACATCAGGCAGGAGATCGTCGAGCGCAATCATCCGCTCGGCGACGAGGACCTGCCGCCTCCCCCAAACCGACCCGCCCGCGAGCGGCACGCCTACCGCAAAATCTTAAACCACGCCGTCCGCCGCGCCGCGGGCACGATTCTATACCGGCTCGACATTCCCGAAGGCGACGACCTCGTGGGGGCCATCGGCACAGGCGACGAGACGAGCAACATTGAAGTCATCATCCGCATGCTGCACCGCCGCCTCAACGCCGCCATGGGCCGCGAGGACGAGACGGACGGGCGCAACGCGTGGCCCCTCGCCACGCTGAAGGAGGCCAAGGAGCATGTGCCGGACGTTCGCGACACCCTGCTTACCCATGTCGACGAAGCCACCGGATACAGCATCGACGATGCAACCCGCTCCGCCCCCCCTCCAGATGCCGACCCGGTGGACGAGACCCCGACCCAGGATGCCTGGACGGCCGACGACGTCGACTGGGGCGATCCTTTCGCGTCGCCTGGCCCCCCGTCCTCGTAATTCTTGAGGGCCCCGGGACCTGCACGGTGCCGGGCCTTCCTTCGCTGAAGATGTGCCCCCCAGGCACCCGAACATGCCCTCTCACGGGCCGCCGCCGTTCGGGAGAGAACCCCAATCGTATCATGCCGCCCGTCCCACGAATGCCTCCCCGCCTTCTCTTCCCCCCCTCCACGCGGGCCCTCGCGGTCGCCCTTCTAGCGGGGGCCTGCCTCCTCGTCGGAAACTCAGTCCCCCGCGCAGCGGCGCAGGACGCACGTGTGGGACTCCGCACGGGGCCCACGTTTGGCTTTCTGAGTGACGGCGCACGTCTTTTTGCCGGGGGGCAAGGCCCGACCAACGCAAACCCGCGCCTCGACCTGCACGCCGGGGCCTTTCTGGACGTCCCCCTCACCGATGTGCTGTCGCTCCAACCGGAACTGCTCTACACCCAGAAAGGCGGGCACTTCTCCCAGCCGCTGACCGAGCGCTACTCCGTGGAGCGGTACCGCCTGTCCTACGTGCAGGGCCTGCTGCTGGGGCGACGCGCACTGCCCATTCGGGGCCGTTTGTCCGCGCACGCCACCGCAGGCCTCTCCATCGATCTCGCCCTCGATGGCACCGTCCAGCGCAACGCCCGCTCCGCGGAGGGCACGTTCGAAGACCGCATCGACCTCATGGACTCCGGCCATCTGCGACGCTGGGACGTGGGACTCGTCGTTGGGGCGGGGCTCGGATACGGGATCGGAGCAGGCGGCCGCCTGGGCATCAATCTTCGGTACAACCCGGGCCTCCGCTCCGTCTTTTCCAACCCCGAGAATGCATTGCCCCCCTCGACGAACGCAGAGGGGTTCCCGCTGTCCGCCTCTCCCTCTGCCCTTCGCCACGACGTGATCACCGCCAGCTTCTCGTACACCGCTCCTCTGGAGGCCTTCTTGTAGGGCCGACGTTCTCCTACTCGCTTCGGTGCGCAAACAGGGCCCCGTGCACGTACGGCCCCGCCAGGGTCACGAGGCGGCCCACCATGAGCGTCGTGATGCCCCACCACACCCCCACAAGCCCCCAGCCCATCGGGTTCACCAAGAGCAGTACGACGGCCGCCGCGAGGGCCGTCCCGATCATCGCCTTGGCCAAGTAGGGGAACGCCTCCGCGCCCATGTACAGGCCGTCCCCCACGAAGACGAGCCCATTGAGGGGCTGCAGGACGACCACGAAGAAGTACACGTCGAGCAGCGCCTGAACCGTCTCCGGGTCGTCCGTGAAGAAGCCGGGCAGGACGGGCCGCAGCGCCCAAAACCCGAGCCCAAGTCCCACCCCCACGGCCAGCCCCCACTGCACCAGCCGGTGGGACACCTCCCAGGCCGTCTCTCGGTCGTCCGCCCCGAGGTGCTTCGACACGAGGGCCTGCGCCGCCACGGCCAGCGCGTCGACGAGGAGGGCAAGAAAGGTCCAGAGCTGGGCGGCCACCTGGTGGGCCGCTACCGCCGTGACCCCCACGCGGGCTGCCATGGCCGTCGCGAGCGTCATGGTGCCCACCAGCGAGGCCGTTCGCAAAAACAGGTCGCGCCCCACCTTCAGAAACGGCACCAGCGTGTGCGGGTCCGGCCACCGAAGCTCGATGCCGAGTTCGTCCCGCCGCGCCTGGAGGAGCAGGTACAGGAAGGTGAGCGCCCCCACCCACTGTCCAATGGCCGTGGCCGCCGCGGCCCCCACCAGCCCCCAGTCGAAAACGAAGATGAAGAGGGGGTCGAGGCCGCCGTTGACGACGTTGAAGCCGAGCGTCACCACCATCGGCGTGCGGGTGTCCTGGTAGCCCCGAAACGCCCCGTGGCTGGCCGTGATGAGAAGCACCGCGGGCCCGGCCAGCGCGCGAATGCGCAGATAGGAGAGGGCCGGTGCCATGAGCTCGTCCCCCGCTCCCATGAGCATGAGGATGGGACGGGCCAGGGCCTGGAGGGCCCCGAGGGCCACAATCCCCGCCCCAACCGCGAGCATAAGGGCCCGCACCACCACGCGCCCTGCTTCTTTCCGATCGTCGTTGCCCACGGCTTTCCCCACCCGCGGTGTAGTGCCGTACGCAAGGAAATTGAAAACGACGAACGTCATCGAAAAGATCGATGTGTTCACCCCAAGGGCCCCCAGGGGCACGCGGCCCAATTGCCCGACGAATGCCGTATCGACCAGCGAGACGAGGGGCCCCGCGGCCAGCCCTGCAAGGGCCGGTACCGCCAGGTCTAGAATCTCGCGATCGTGGGGACTCGTGAGGGTCAGATTCACCGAACCAAACGGGTGCTCAACTGGGAGACAAATTCGCTCCTCCCCACGAGCCCAGCCACCGATAGATTCACCTCCGCACTGGTGCACGGACCATCTGTCTATAATTCACCGGCAGGCCATAGGACCGCTCGCTTTGACATAGACGGCCCCTCGCAGCCTCATTTGAGGCTCCCTCATTTTTCGGCGCCGATGCCCTTCGCTCTCCCCAAGCGCCACCGGCTGGGCCTCGTGCCCGGGAGGGGCGTTTTCTGTTGCCCCCTTCTGCGGTGGGGGTTTGTTGTCAGCGTCTCAGATCGCCCCACCCAGGGCACGCGTGCGCCGCTCCCCCGCAAAAAACTCGCAAAGGGGTGTCGCTGGGAACCGATGATAATAGTTCGATAACAACAGCCATGCGGATTGGAGGGTAGAAATGAGCGTTACAAATTCTTCGAGGCGGACAGTCTTCCATATCGTGGCGGAACAGCGGCTCGGAACAGAGGGACATACGATTCTTGTCGTCGACGACGAGGAAGACCTGCTCAGTCTTGTGGAGTACAATCTGAAGCAGGAGGGCTTCGAGGTGGTCCTCGCGCGCGACGGCGTAGAGGCGATCGAGCAGACCCGCGAGCACGAGCCGGACCTCATCGTCCTCGACATCATGATGCCCAAGATGGACGGCATCGAGGTGTGCGAGAAGCTGCGCAAGGATGCGCACCTCCGCACCATTCCGATCATGATGCTCACTGCCCGAAACGAGGAAGACGACAAGGTGCGGGGCCTCGACGTAGGCGCCGATATCTACCTCGGGAAGCCGGTGTCCGTGTCCGTCATCGTGAGCCAAGCCAGGGCCCTGTTGCGCAGCGCCCACCGCTACGAAGATCCCCCTGATCAGATTGAGGTACACAACCTACGCGTGGACCGGGACCGCTATCTCGTCTACCAAGAAAATGGTGACGGCGAGACGGAAATGCGCTTTCCCCGGAAGGAATTCGAGCTGCTCTACTTTCTGGCCTCCCACCCCGGCCGCGTGTTCTCCCGTCAAGAGATTCTCGACGAGGTTTGGGGGCGCGACGTCTACGTCGTGGACCGGACCGTAGACGTGCACATCCGAAAGATTCGAGAGAAAATCGGCAGCGAGTACATCGAGACGGTCAAGGGCGTCGGCTACCGGATGAAGGAGTAGTCTCGTCGGAGCCTGAGGGCTTTCTCTTGGCCCAAATGAGCGTTATGATTCATGCAGCCCATCCACCACCGCCATTCTACCTACCCTATCTTTCATAGGATGCCCAAATTGCGGACTGCTTCTTCCTGTCCCCCACTGTCTCTCCCCGCCCTCGTCGGGGCCCTCGCACTGGTAGTCACGCTGGTCGGCTGCGGCGGGGGATCGGTCGACTCGGTGAGCATCGATGGGTCCAGCACGGTCTTTCCGCTTACTGAGGCCGTGGCAGAGGAATTTATGAAGGACAGTCAGGGCGCCCGGGTAAACGTGGGCGTGAGTGGCACCGGCGGTGGGTTCTCAAAATTTCTGCGTGGGGAGACGGCCATCAATGATGCGTCCCGCCCCATCGCCCCGAATGAGATGGAGAAGGCCGAGGAAGCCGGCATCGAGTTCATCGAAATTCCGGTCGCCTACGATGGGCTGGCCGTCGTGGTCCACCCGGAGAACGACTGGGTCGACTGTCTGACCGCCGATGAGCTCCGCGAGATCTGGAAGCCCAGCAGCTCGATTGACCGATGGACCCAGATCCGGCCCTCCTTCCCCGATCGGCCCCTGGACCTGTACGGGCCGGGCACCGCTAGCGGCACCTACGACTACTTCACGGAGGCGATTGTGGGCGAGTCGGGCGCCAGTCGTTCCGACTTCACCGCGAGTGAGGACGACAACGTGCTCGTGCAGGGCATTCGCGGGACGGAAACGGCCCTCGGCTATTTTGGACTGGCGTACTACGAGAACAACGTGTCGGAGCTGACCGCCCTGGGCGTCGACCCGGACGGCCCGGACAGCGGAGCCTCCTGCGTCACTCCGAGTGCCGAGACCGTGAACAGCGGCCGCTACCGGCCCCTCTCGCGTCCACTTTTCATCTACGTTAATCCCGCCAAGATCACCCCGACCGTCGAGAAGTTCGTCACGTTCTACCTTCAGAACGCCGCCGAACTGGCCGCCGATGTTGGATACGTGGCCATGCCGGACGAGGCGTACGACCTCGCCCTTCAGCGCCTCCAAAACCGAACGACCGGAACGGTCTTTGGGAAAGAGGGCGTAGACGCGACGGGCACGCGGGTGGAAGAGATGCTCCGCACGGCGGCCGGGGGCTCGAGCACGTCCGACACGACGGCTACTGAGTGAGATCGGGTCCACTCGCGAGCGTCCTGACCAGGCTTCCCCTCCATGAGCACATCCGCCCCTACACCGACGGAAGAGCGTGACCCGAAGGCTGCGGAACGTCCGGCTGAGGACCTTCGGCAGCAGGTCTACGACAGCCCGAAGGAGAAGCTCATTAAGTACGCCCTAGGGGCGTGCGCGCTCGTTAGCGTGCTCACGACCCTGGGCATCGCGGCCGTACTGGTGATTGAGTCCATTCCGTTCTTCCAAACGGTGGCCCTCACCGAGTTCTTCGGCGACACCCAGTGGACGCCGCAGTTTTCGGAGAAGCATTTTGGCATTTGGGCCCTGCTGGCCGGTACGCTCCTCGTGACCGTCATTTCGGCGATCGTCGCCCTGCCGGTGGGCCTGGCAAGTGCCATCTTCATTTCGGAATACGCCCCCCGGTGGCTTCGGAAGACCCTAAAGCCAAGCCTGGAGCTCCTGGCCGGCGTACCGACCGTCGTGTACGGCTACTTCGCCCTGACCTTCGTGACACCACTGCTCCAGGCCTTTATTCCGGGCCTTGGCGTATACAACGCGCTCAGCGCGGGCATCGTCGTCGGCATTATGATTATCCCGATGGTGGCCTCCCTCAGCGAGGATGCCCTCCAGGCCGTGCCCGACAGCCTCACAAAGGCGGCCTACGCCCTCGGCGCCACGAAGTACGAGGCGGTGGTCCGCGTGAACGTGCCCGCCGCCTTCAGCGGCATCATGGCCAGCTTCATCCTGGCGGTGAGTCGCGCCATCGGCGAGACGATGATTGTGACGCTGGCGGCAGGGGCCACCCCCAAGGCCACCCTCGACCCGACGCAATCCATCCAGACCATGACGGCGTTCATTGTGCAGGTGAGCAAGGGCGATACCCCCCAGGGCACGATCGTGTACCAGAGCATCTTCGCCGTCGGACTGGTGCTCTTCCTGATCACCCTCGCCCTGAACATTTTTGCCAACCGGGTTACCCTCCACTACCAGGAAGAATACTGACGCCCCGCATTCGAGGGTGGCGCCGTTCGCCTGTACGCCCGCGCCGCTGCCCGTTCGACCCGCCGAACATTCGTCCCCTTCCCCCCGATGGAGCCTTCCCCGAACGGATCATTTCAGACCCGCCGCTCTCGCCGCAAGCGCGTCGGCATGATTCTGGCCGGCATTCTCTTCCTGGCCACGATCTTCGGCGTCGTGGTGCTCATCACGCTCCTCGTGGACGTGATCTTCTCGGCACGGCCCTGGCTCGACGGCCAGTTCATTCAAAGCTTTCCCTCGCGCTTCCCGGAGGAGGCCGGCATCAAATCCGCTCTGTTCGGCTCGTTGTGGCTGATGGGCCTCACCGCCCTGATCTCGGTGCCGCTCGGCGTGGCCTCGGCCGTCTACCTGGAGGAGTACGCCCAGGACGGCTGGTTCCTGCGGCTGATTCAGATCAACATCGCCAACCTCGCGGGCGTCCCCTCAGTGGTATACGGCATTCTGGGACTCTCCCTCTTCGTCCGCTTCGCGGCGCTGGGCCAGAGCCTCCTGGCCGGGGCCCTGACGCTGAGTCTTCTCATCCTCCCCATCATTATCATCAGCACCCAGGAAGCTCTCCGAAGCATCCCGAGCGGCATCCGGGAAAGCGCCTACGCCCTCGGGGGCACGCGCTGGCAGGTCATCTACAGCCACGTGCTTCCAATGGCGGCCCCCGGCATCTTTACCGGCGTCATTCTCGCCCTCAGCCGGGCCATCGGGGAGACGGCCCCCCTCATTCTGATCGGCGCGCTCACCTTCGTTCCCTTCCTGCCCCAGGGGGCCTTGGATCAGTTTACGGCGCTGCCGATTCAGATCTTCAACTGGACGGCCCGGCCCCAGTCGGAGTTTGAGGGCCTCGCGGCCGCCGCCATCGTGATCCTTATGATTCTCCTGTTCACGATGAACCTGACGGCCATCCTGCTTCGCAACTACTTCGAAGAGCGCCGCGCCGGCACCTAGGGCCGCCGCACTCCCACTTTGCTCGCACGACCGACTGTGCCCGCCATGCCTACCGACGAGTCCACCGACGACGCCCCGCCTTCACAAACGTCTCCCGACGTTCCGTCCCCCAACGGGCGCCTCGATCCCCCCGAGGCCTCGGAGGGCGAAGTGGACGCGTCCGAGCCTGCCGCCCCGACGGTGCAGCCGAAGCTCCACATCGAAGACCTGCACTTCTGGTACGACGACACCCACGCCCTGCAGGGCATTAGCATGGACATTCAGCCCAACCGGGTCACCGCCCTCATTGGGCCCTCCGGCTGCGGCAAGTCCACGCTGCTCCGGTGCCTCAACCGGATGAACGAGCTCATTCAGGGCACGACGCTCGAAGGGACCATCCACGTGGACGGGCAGGACATCTACGCGGCGGACACCGACCCGGTGATGGTGCGCCGACGGGTCGGCATGGTGTTTCAGAAGCCCAATCCCTTTCCGAAGACCATCTACAAGAATGTGGCGTGGGGCGCCGAGATTAACGGCTACACCGGCGACCTCGACGCCCTCGTAGAACGAGCTCTGCGCCAGGCCGCCCTGTGGGACGAGGTCAAAGACCAGCTCCACAGCAGTGCCCTCGAGTTGAGTGGGGGCCAGCAGCAGCGTCTCTGCATTGCCCGAACCCTCGCCGTGCAGCCCGACGTGGTGCTCATGGACGAGCCGGCCAGCGCCCTGGACCCCATCGCCACCTCAAAAATCGAAGAGACGATCACGGAGCTGAAGCAGGACTACACGATCGTGATCGTAACTCACAACATGCAACAGGCCTCCCGCATCAGCGACGAGACGGCCTTTCTCTACATGGGCCGGCTCATCGAAATGAACCCGACGGATCAGCTCTTCACCCGTCCCGAACAAGACCGCACGGAAGCATACGTGACCGGACGCTTCGGGTAGCGTCGCTTTCCGTTCTCTTTTCAGTACTGCCCCTCTTCCGCTCGGACATGTCCAACCGATCGTCTCTCGACCAGGAACTGGCGTCGCTACGCGGCCTGATCGCCGACATGGCCAACCGTGTCGACGAACAGTTCGCAAACGCGATGAATGCCCTTTTGCAGGGCGACGTGGACCTCGCGGAGGAGGTCGTGGCCGGGGACGATGCCGTCGACGCCCTCGAGTTGCGCATCGACGAGCAGTGCGAGCGCATCCTTGCCCTTCACTCGCCCGTGGCGGTGGACCTGCGCATGCTCATCATGGCCGTGAAGATCAATACCGACTTTGAGCGCATTGGGGACCACTGCCGCAACCTGTCCCGCAACGCCCGTCACTTGGCGGACGCCCCGGGGCTGCTCGCCGACACACGACTCCCCAAGATGGCCGACATGTCCCGCACGATGCTGCGGGAGGCCGAGATGGCCTTCCTGGAAAACGACCGGCTGAAGGCGCGCAAGGTGATCGCTCGAGACCTGCAGGTCAACCGCCTGCACGAAGAAACCTTCGCAACCCTCGTGGAGATGTGCGAGGAGGGGCACGAGCAGTCCGAGGTCATTGCCCACCTGCTGACCGTAAGCAAGGCGCTGGAGCGCATCTCCGACCACGCAAAAAACATCGCGCAAAGCATCGTCTTCATGGTGGAGGGCCAAGACCTCCGGCATCGGGGCCTTCAAGACGACCCCGACGCGCCAACCTCCCCGCCCCTCGACGAATCCTCAGCGGGAACGTCGTTTAGGGACGAGGTGTAGCTCCCCGCGGTGGGGGACGTCCCTACCGCACGACGGTGAGACGTTCGGTCCGCGTCTGTCCTCCCGCCCGGAGCCGCACCACGTACACCCCGCTGGGCAGCGTCCCCGTTGCCACGGTCAGCCGCTTCGCCTCTCCCCCCGGCGGCCGACCCTCGTACAGGGTGCGCACCCGCTGCCCCAGGACATCATACATCACGATGTCCGCCTCCATGCCGTCCTGCACCGCAAAGGAGAGCGTCGCCCGCTCAGAGGCAGGATTCGGGGCCGGCGCACTCAGGTGCAGCGCCCCCTCCATCCCCACCTCCACCTGCACCGTGTCGCTGAGGGCCGTCGTCTCATCGAGGTCCACCTGCTCGAGCCGGAAGCGGTGGGTGCCCGGCCCCAGGTCCCGGTCGACCGTGTAGCGGTAAGACTGGGCCTGCCCCGTCGTCCCGTCGCCGGCCTTGCTCGGGACAAAGTCGAGGTCCTGCCAGCCGTTGGGCTGCTCGTGCTGGACGCGAAAGCCCGCATTGTTGGTCTCGCGGGTCGTCGCCCACTGCACAATGACTGCCTCTCCACTCCGGGTCGCCGTGAAATCAGCAAGGTCCACCGGAAGCGGCTGCGTGTCGCTTGCCAGCACAAACTCGCTGAACGCGCCCGTCATGGCGACAATCTCGTCGTCGGTGAGATCCCCGGGCGTGCCGTTCTCGTCCACAGAGGTCGGAAGGGCCTCGAACGTCCCGCTCCCCGGCATGGGGCGGCTGTAGACGGTCACCTGCGTCGGATCTTCGATGCCGTCGAAATCTTCGACCGGGAACCGAACCTCCGTATTGTCCCCGAGGTCGAGACCGCCGTCCGTGGCAATCACCGCCCGATACTGGCTCACATTCTTTTCTTCGATGCCCTCCGTGCTGTCTGGCGCCTCGTCAAACCGCCGGGCCTCAATGGTGCCACTTCCGTCGATCCCGACGGGGACGACCCTATTGCCCGTATCCCCAAAGTCGAGTGCCAGGCTCTCCGCCGACGCATTGATCAATGCCCGGGCGTCCGCCACCGGCTCGTCGCCCTCTCGTTCTTCCACCGTTGCCTGGAACGAGGTGCTCGCGGCACCCACCCCGTCGCTCGCCGTGACCGTGATTTCGGCGGTGCCTGTACCGACCGGCTGAAGAAGCACCGGCGCGGCATCCCCGACCACGTCCACCACGGACGCATTGTCCGACGCGGCCGAAAACGTCAACGCGTCCCCGTCCGGATCGTCAAAGACGGTGACGCCCAGGCCAACCAACTGCAGTGAGGGACCGGGGGTCTTGAGCGTGTCGTCGGGCAGGGGGGCGGCAACCGTGGGGGCCTGATTGGGAGGAAACGTTGTGACTTCCCCGTTCGGCCGTGCCGCAATCAGCCGAAGGGGCGGCCCGTCCTGGTTGGCCGTCGGATCGACGAACCCGCTCGCCAGCATCGTGGCTCCGAGTCCACTTAGCACCGACAGGTCTGCCTGAAACGCCGCAAGTGGGTCGTCGGAGCCGCTCGGCGTCACCGCCAAGCGCGTGTCCTCGGCGTCAACCGACACGTAGTCCGGCGTGATGGCCCCGTAGTCCAACGCGCTAAACAGAGCCGTCTCTTTGTCTTCGATGTCGACGGTTGGGGCATCCGTTGCCCCATGAACGGCCCGGAGGCGTACCTCGCCGTCGGGGGCGGTCGTATCGGCCTCCGGCTCGACCAAGAACTCGAACGCGATCGGTTTCCCGTCGGGGTTGTCCGCAAACTCGGACGGATCGAGCACCCCACTGGCCACGACCGTATAGGCGGAGCCAGCGTCGAACGTCAGCGTCTGCGAGGCGACGACGTCGCCCGGCCCATCGGAGCCGCTCGGCGCAACGCCGACCTCAATGTCCAGCCCCGACGGAACCGCGGTGAACGGCGTCGCAGACCGGAACGCGATGTCGTCGAAGGCTCGCTCATTTCCGAAGTAAACGTCGACGGTGTCGGCCGCCGGATCCGCGGCATTGTGAATCAGCTGCGCCTCCGCAATGCCCCCGAGCTGGTTTTCGTAAAGGGTCGCCGTGGCCGTTGAGTCGGCGTCCCGCCCCACGAGCGCCAGGTCTGGCGCAACGTCTCCCCCGGCATCCCCCCAAGCCGCCGCGCTTCCCTCTACGGGCGTCAGGCCTGCGTCAAACGGCGTAAACTGGCCCGTCCCGTCGTTCTCGTAGACTGTTGCCACCGGGGCGCCTGTGGTGTCGCGCCCCGAAAGGGCAAGGTCCGTGTCGCCGTCCAGGTCCACGTCGGCGGGCGAAATGGCCCCGGCGGCGACATTTTCAAGGCCGGTTTCGGACTCCGAGAAGCCGCCGTCTCCATCGTTTAGGTAGAGCCGCGTTCGTTGCGTACTGTCTGCCTCGACGCCGGCCACGATCAGGTCAAGGCTCGCGTCGTCGTTCACATCGGCCCACGCCGCACTGCGCCCCGCGACATCCGTGATGCCCGCGTTGAGCTGCGTGAAGGTGCCGGTTCCGTCGTTCTCGTAAACAGCCGAGAAGGGCTGAGGAGTATCCAAGTTACCTTGTGCCCCCGTGACTGCGAGATCGGGATCTCCATCGTCGTCGATGTCGCCAAAAGTCGACGCGCCGAGCGCGACCCCTTCTTCGATCCCGGCGCCAATTTGTGAGAAAGAGCCCCCACCTTCGTTTTCATAGATCCGGATGGACGGATCCGGATCATCACATATGGGGGGAGTAATGATCGGGGGCAAATCTGGACACAAGTTTCCTACGCCCCCCACGTTCCCCGCCACGACGAGGTCGAGATCGCCGTCTCCATCCACATCTCCCCAGTCGACCGCCCCGACCGTGACCCCCTCGATGGCCGCATTCAGCGGCGTGAAGGTGCCACCTCCTTCGTTCTCGTAGATCCGGGCTGAGTTCTCCGGAAGGTTTTCCGCGGAGAACCCTCCCTCATTGCCCGTGATGACGAGATCCGGGTCTCCATCATCGTCGAAATCGCCGAATGCCGCCGACCCGACCGAGACACCGGTCACGCCCGCATCCATTGGGGAAAAGGTGCCCTGCCCTTGATTCTCGTAGAGCGTAGCCGACGGTTGCACATTTTCCGGGTCGCCCGTCTCGTTGCCAATCAACAGGAGATCACGGTCGCCATCTCCGTCCACGTCTGCCCATGCCACATCGCCCCCCGCCACGCCGTCGAGGTTGACGTTGAGGGGCTCAAATTGAGCCCGAGTCGGATGCGCAAGGCCCAAGACTCCAAGTACCACGAGCATGAGTGCGCCCTGAACGAACCAGAGAGGTGAGGAACGAACCATCACGAGTCAAATGCAGCACCTGACTTTTCAGAGAGAAAAGAACCATCGGTCACATGGGCCGGGCATTTTCTCAAGAAAGGGCAGCCTCGCAAGGGGCGTCTACAGGCGTGGGGCGTCAACTGAGATGCCAGCCTCAAAGGCGCATTTAGCGGGCAGATCTCCACGGGAACTCAACTGTGATTCGCCACGAGCCCGTGGTCCATTAGGAGCCAGGGATCGAAAGACGTGCGCGCTTCTCGTGTCAAAGCGGCCATGCACACGGCCATGGAGCCTTGAACTTAGCGAACCACCGTCAGGCGCTGTGTCTGCGTGCGCCCCTCTGCCCGCAGCTGCACGACGTACGCCCCGCTGGACAGCCCACTCGCGTCAAC
>NZ_JAZKRW010000083.1:0-14143 GCF_036626415.1 Salinibacter sp. | reverse complement strand
TGGACAGGGCCGTCGGTGGTGGTCTGGACGAGGCTAGACATGGGGAAGCGTTTCTGTACGAGAATCTCTGCGAGAACAGGATACGAGAGGAACGGAGCAACGATCACCGGATGTGCTTCAGCCGCAGCCGTATTGCGTAGTGCGTAAGTGGGACTGATTTCTTGCCCGATACGAAATACGCAATACGAAACGCACGACACGAACCCCCCGCGTCCCTCCTACCTCCCAGCAGCATCCTTTTCCCCTGCTCGCTCCGCCAGGTAGAACCGATAAATCGGCCACACGTCGAAAACCAGATCAAGGGCCCGGTCGACCAGTTTGGGGCCCAGATCGAGCGTCTCCGCACGGTCAATGTAGTGCCGTACGTGGATTCCATCCGCGACTGATACACCTTCGGGCACCGCATCCAGGGGCGCGTCGTAGGCTTCTTCCGATTTGCCCTTGCTCGACCCGCCATGAGTCTGAAACCGCCAGTTTTTTGTCTGCAATAACGGATTTACCAGATCGAGATAGGTCGCGGGGGCATCGCGGATGCGGGACTTGGCCTGCGACAACAGGTCCGTGGCGTAGGCGCCAACATAGATGCCCACCGCAAACCCATCGGGCGAGATGCGGTGTGTGATCTGCACGTCCTCTAGGCGGCGCGTCTCTGGACGATAAAACGACATCCAGAGGTTGTCGTGGCAGCCGCCGGCACCGAAATCGTTTTTGAGCAGGCGGCTGAAGACGTGCTTTTCGGTCTCGAACCCGAGCCGGTTGGGAAGCACCCAGTTCACCACGAGGTCGTCCCGGTAGCGGCGAAACGGGTCTTTCAAGTCGTTTGTGACCCCGGGTTTCTCCTGCTTGTACTGTTCGATGTGCGGCTCCGCGCGGAGCCGGTCCAGCAGTGCGAAGGCGTCCTCCGACCAGCCTTCGAACGACCGGTCAAATTCTTGAGGACGACGCATCTTCTCCACCGGCATGTGGGAAGGATCCGACGCGTTCGGGGTCGGGGTCGACATGATTGACAAACACAGGACGCGGAGCGATGGGGATCATGCTTAACAGTCCATCCGGGGGGACGTTCAAGGCAGGTCAGGGATGTCCTCCTCTCGCCCCTGGAGGTATGCCTCAGCGGCTTCCACCAGCGGCGAACTGCCGATGAACAGTGGGGTGCGCTGGTGTAGATTGTCAGGATGGAGATCAAGAATGCGCTGATGTCCCGTGGAGGCCTGGCCGCCGGCCTGCTCGACCAAGAAGGCCATGGGATTGGCCTCGTACATGAGGCGCAGTTTGCCCTTGGGGTGGTCCACCGTCGCGGGATACATGTACAGCCCGCCCGTCAGCAAATTCCGATGGAAATCGGACACAAACGAGCCGATGTATCGGGCGCGGATGCGGTGCCCGGTCTCCGGGTCTTTTGTTTTGAGCCATTTCAGAAACGAGCGGAGCTCCGGCGAGAAGTCCTCGATGTCGGCCTCGTTGATCGAGTACATCGCCCGCGCCTCCGGAATCTGGAGGTTGGGGTGGGTCAGCAAAAACTCGCCGATGCCCGGATCCAGGGTAAAGCCGTTGACACCGTTGCCCGTCGTGAAGACAAACATGGTGGACGAGCCGTAGGCCACGTAGCCGGCCGCGACTTGCTCAGACCCGGGCCGAAGGGTCACGTCGAGGGAGGCCTTTTCGTCGACATCTTCGGGGAGCGTGTAGACACTAAAAATCGTCCCCACCGACGCATTTACGTCTGTATTGCTCGATCCGTCGAGCGGGTCGAAGAACACTGCGAACCGCTCCTGAAAATTGCCCTGAGGGGAGAGTGGGATCGTATCCGGCTGCTCCTCGGACCCGATCAAGCAGCACTCCCCGCCCCGGCGTAGTGCCCGCTCGAGCTCCCGATCGGCAATTTCATCCAGCTTCTTCTGGCGCTCATCTTGCACATTCACGGTGCCGGTTTCGCCCACCACGTCGAGAATCCCAGCCCGCCGGATGTTGTGGTTGATGATCTTGGCCGCCACGCTCACGTCGCGCAAGAGTCGCGAGAATGCCCCCGTGGACTGCGGAAAACGCTCACGGCGGTCAAGAATGAACTGCTCGAGCGTCATGACCGACTCCAGGGTCCCGGGAGACGCCTGGTCAGCCGACGAAGCGTGCGACATGAGACGAACGGACTGTGGGAAAAAGGACGTGGGTGCACCGGCACTGATGGAGGGACGAGCCGACCTACTGCTCCAGGGTGGTCGGAAGCCAGTTTTCGTGCTTGGCCGAGCGTGTCATGAGGCGCTTCACCATCTTGCGGGGGCTCTTGTCGTCAAAGAGAATGGCATGAACGGCCTCGGTGATGGGCATCTCCACACCATGATGCTTCGCCAGGTTGTACACCGCCCGCGTCGATCGCACCCCCTCCGCGACCATCGCCATTTCGTTGAGCACCGTGTCGAGGCTTTTCCCTAAGCTAATCTGCTCGCCCAGGTACCGGTTGCGGCTGTGCTGACTCATGCAGGTCACCACGAGGTCCCCAATGCCCGCGAGGCCGGCGAACGTTTGCGGGTCGGCCCCGAGGGCTTGTCCCAACCGCCGAATCTCAGCCAGCCCCCGCGTGACGAGGGCCGCCTTGGCATTGTCGCCGTAGCTCACGCCATCGGCGATCCCCGCCGCGATCGCCAGCACATTTTTGGCGGATCCCCCAATTTCCACGCCGAGCACATCCGTGTTTACGTACACGCGGAGGCGCTCGGTCATAAACGCCTTTTGGATGTGCTTGGCCTCCGCCACCCCGGGCGCCGCCGCCACGACCGCCGTGGGGCGCCCCTCGGCCACCTCTTCGGCGTGACTCGGGCCGTACAAGACGCCGATCTGGTCGGACGACACCATGTCGAAGACGTCGTCGAGGACCTGCGACATAGTGAGCAACGTCTCATTCTCGATGCCCTTCGACAAGGCCACCATGCGCACCTCGTCGTGCACATACGGCCGCAGAGCCTCAGCCCGCGACCGCAGCTTCTGAGACGGAAGGGCCATGCCCCACAAGTTAGACGCCTCCGCAGCGGTCTGCAGGTCGGTGGTAATGTACACGGAGGACGGAATCAAAAGCTCAGGCAGGTAGGTGGGGTTGTGGGAGGTCCGACGAATTTCCTCGGCCACCTCGGGGCGGCGCGCCCACAGCACAACGTCACGCCCAGCCGAGGCGAGATGCACCGACAAGGCTGTGCCCCAGCTTCCGGCTCCGAACAGCGTAATGGCAGACATAAAACGAACGGGGACAAAGGGTGTGGTCAGAGCGCCCCCCGAAACCGAGGGACGGCGGAAGCGCTTCCTGCTATACGCAAAAAAATTAATCCTGGAGGTCCATTTGATACTGCTTCGGCGTCACGCCCTCGTGCTCTTTGAACATGTCGATGAAGTGGCTCGTGCTGCTAAAGCCCAGGGCATGGCTCACATTGGTCACGGTGTTGTCCGGGTCCGCCAGCAGTTCCCGGGCCCGGACCACCCGCTCCCGCGTAATGTACTCCAGGGGAGACATGTCGAATTCGTCGCTGAAGTGGCGGTAGAAACTGGACTTGCTCATGTACGCCTCCTCCACCAACTCATCAATAGAAATGTGTCGGTCGAGATTGTCCTGGATGTACTGCACGGCCGCAGCGAGACCGCCGGTGGAGGTGCTGCGCGAAAAATCGCCGATCA
This sequence comes from Salinibacter sp., assembly GCF_036626415.1. Lineage (GTDB taxonomy): Bacteria > Bacteroidota > Rhodothermia > Rhodothermales > Salinibacteraceae > Salinibacter. Next base: position 10,483 of record NZ_JAZKRW010000083.1, on the reverse strand, counting down.
GAAGGGGGCGCGACGGGGTCTGAAGCATCTGGATGAGCAGTTCCATCGCGTTCAGGTCGATCAGGCGATCACGGTTTGGGGGATCCTCCCGAAACAGATACGCAAGCATGTTTAAGACGCGGGCAATGCCCTCCGTTTCGTCGACGTGGCAGTACGAGCGCTCGTCCCGCGTCCATCCCTGACGCACCGACATTGCACCGCTGGCGATGCGGTCAAGGAGGGAGCGGACCCGCGACCGGTCCACCCGAAGGACCACGTACTGGGCCGGGGACTCGCCCGCCGCCGGGAAGTCAACGGTAATGGTTTGCAGAGGCGGAACCACGAGCGATTCGCCCGCCCCTACGGTCAGCACATCATCCTCTTCCACGTCCACCTTCGCCTCCCCATCCACCAGGCCGTAGTAGGTCAGGTGCGGGGCCCGCAAGGACACACGCCGCGCCGCCTCTTCTACGACGTAAAAGGAGAGCCGGGTCTCGTCGCCTCCTACGCCCGACCGGTACTGCGTCAAGGAGTCGAACGTCTCTCCGTAAGGCGTTGGACGAGTAGACCGGGACATGGGCCGTAGATCGGATCGGGTGGGCGGGGCTGCGAGCACCAAACGGACGGTGGAGAACCCGAATGGGCGACGTCTATCTCTTCAAACCAGTGGACCTGTCTGTTTGCAAAAGTAGTGACGAAGTCTTACAAATACAGCAGAAAAAGTAGCAGTCTGCAACGGACAAAAGCCAGGGGCGAAGCTGATTTGGGAAGATGGAAGCATTTTCTCGGAAGATCTCACTACCGACCCGAAAAAGCGCTTCCTATACTGCATTTGCGACGAAGTAGAAACGTCGGCGGCGAATGAGCCTGGGTGTAACGGCCCAGCCCCCGCCGAGACGAAAGCCCTTCCAGCCCCCCTGTGGAGCTTGAACGTACGGGATGGGGAGACAGCACGGTGCTCAGCCCTGTGCTCCCGTCCCCCCACAGACTTTCAAAGATCCCATCGACTCGATGCAGTACATCCTTGCGCTCGACCAGGGTACGACGAGCTCCCGATCCATCCTTTTCGACGCCCAGGGACAGGTGCAGACGGTTGCCCAGAAAGAGTTCGAGCAGCACTATCCCCAGCCCGGCTGGGTGGAGCACGACGCGAACGAGATTTGGTCCACCCAGATGGGGACCGCTTCTGAGGCCATGAGCCGGGCCAACGTTGAGGCCCAGGACCTGGCCGCCATTGGCATCACCAACCAGCGGGAGACGACCATCGTCTGGGACCGTGCCACGGGCGCTCCGATTCACAACGCCATCGTCTGGCAGGATCGGCGGACCTCGGGCCTCTGCGACCGGCTCAAAGACCGAGGCCATCTGGATCTCATCCAGGAAAAGACGGGCCTGATCATCGATGCCTACTTTTCCGGGACGAAAATTAAATGGCTGCTGGACAATGTGGACGGGGCCCGCAAGCGGGCTGAGAACGGCGAGCTGGCCTTCGGCACGGTCGACAGCTGGCTCGTCTGGCGCATGACGAACGGGAAGCAGCACATCACCGACGCCACCAACGCCTCCCGAACGCTTCTGTACAACATTCACGAGGGCGAGTGGGACGAGGAGCTCCTTGATCTCTTGGACATCCCTCCCTCCCTGCTTCCCGAGGTACGGGACAGCAGCGACGTGTACGGAATGACCCAAAGCGGCCCATTTGACGACGAAGTTCCGATTGCGGGCATCGCCGGGGATCAGCAGGCCGCCCTGTTTGGACAGATGTGCACGAGCCCCGGCCTCGGCAAAAACACATACGGCACGGGGGCTTTCCTCCTCCAGAATACCGGCGAGACGGCCGTCACCTCCGAGCACAACCTGCTCACCACGATCGCTTATCAGATCGACGACACCACCTACTATGCCCTGGAGGGATCGATCTTTATCGCCGGGGCGGTGGTGCAGTGGCTCCGGGACGAGCTCAAGATGATCCGCGAGGCCTCCGAGGTGGAGCGGCTCGCACGATCGGTCGACGACAACGGCGGGGTCTACTTCGTTCCGGCCTTTACGGGCCTGGGCGCCCCCTACTGGGACCAGTACGCCCGAGGCACAATCAGTGGCCTCACCCGGGGCGCAAACCGCGGCCACCTCGCCCGGGCAGCGATCGAGAGCATGGCCTATCAGGTGGCCGACGTGATCGACGCGATGGAGGCGGACTCCGGCATCGAGACGACGGAGCTGGGCGCTGATGGCGGGGCGGCGGCCAACGACCTCCTCCTCCAGTTTCAGTCCGACATCCTCGACATTCCGGTGGTCCGCCCCAAAATCCTGGAGACCACAGCCCTCGGGGCGGCCTACCTCGCCGGCCTTGCCGTCGGCTTCTGGAACAGTCAATCCGAAATTCAGGACCAGTGGGAACTGGACCAGATGTTTACCCCCTCAATGCCCGATGAGCGCGTCCAGACCCTCCGGGAGGGCTGGTCGAAAGCGCTGGATCGGGCCCGGGCCTGGGAGGACCCGGACTCCAGCGAAGCCTCTCCCCATCCCTCCGACGCCTCCACAAACGGTTCCTCGAACGCCTTCGCGGGCGAGGAATCCGCGGCTGCCTCGTAGCCGCTTCCTGGGTTCTCGCCGTCGCGGACGCTCTCTTTCAGAATCCCATTGATCTGCCCCATGGGCATTCGTGTCGAAAATCTCCACAAGTCGTTTGGGACCGAAAAGGTCCTGGACGGGATCACCATAGACATCACCGACCGGAGCTTCTTCAGTGTGGTGGCCCCCACGGGCGCCGGCAAGACCACCCTGCTCCGCATCCTGGCCGGCATCGAGTCCGCCGACGCAGGCACCGTCTACTACGACGGGACGGAGATGTCCGACGTGGCCGTTCAGGACCGGAGCGTCGGGATGGTCTACCAGGAGTTCATCAACTACCCCTCCCTCACCGTCCGCGAGAACCTCGCCTCCCCCCTGCAGGTCAGCGACGAGAACTATTCGGCGGAGGAAATCGAGCGGCGGGTGCAGGAGACCGCCGAAATGCTGAAAATCGATCACATTCTCAACAACCTCCCGGAGGAGGTCAGCGGCGGGGAGGCGCAGCGAACGGCCATCTCTCGGGCCCTCATTAAGGAGCCCGACTACCTCTTCATGGATGAGCCCCTGGCCAACCTCGACTACAAGCTGCGCGAGCAGCTGCGCGGCGACTTCGAGCGTCTCTTCTCCGAGCAGGACACGACGGTCATCTATGCGACCCCGCAGGCCGGCGACGCGCTGGCCATGTCGACGCACATCGGGTTTTTGCACGACGGCAAGATCATTCAGAAGGCGCTGCGGGACGAGATCTACTACCGGCCCCGCTACCTCCCCGTCGCCGAGTACCTGGGGGAGCCGCCCATGAACATCGTGCCGGTGACGCTCGTCCAGGAGTCGACGTCCACCGACCGCTACTTTGAAGTCGACGAAGACACGCGGATTCCGGCCACTGGCTTCGACTCTCTCTCGCCCGGCGAGGATTACCTGCTCGGCTTTCGGCCCCAGGACATGCGCCTGTCGGAAAACGGCGAGGCGTCCATCTCCCCCGCCCTCTCGTTCGTGGAGACAGTCGGGTCCACCAGCACCTTGCACATGAACTTTCAGGGACGGGAGATCTACGCGCTGCACCCGGACCCGGTGCACTTGGATACCGGCACGTCCATCTCGTTTGCGCTTGACCCTCAGAAGTTCTACGTCTACGATCCCGAGGCGGGCGACCTGATCGCCACGGGCAGCAGTATTCCCTCCTTCTCATAACGCCGACGCTGGTACATGGCTGAAATCGAAGTGCGTGACATACGACACGTCTACGACCAGGGCACCGCGGACGAAACGGTGGCCGTCGACCAGGTAAACCTGACGCTGCAAGACGGCACCGCCAACGCGCTGCTGGGCCCGTCTGGATGTGGGAAGACCACCCTCCTCCAGATCATCTCCGGACTGCTACAGCCCACCGAGGGACAGGTGCTCATCGACGGCGAGGACGTGACCGACAAGCCTCCGTCGGAGCGCGACATTGCGCAGGTGTTCCAGTTCCCGGTCATCTACGACTCGATGGACGTTTACGGCAACCTCGCCTTTCCCCTGCGAAACGGCGGGGTGCCGGAGGCCGAAATTGAGGAGCGCATCCAGAAAATTGCCGACCTCTTGGAGCTGAACGACATTCTGCACAGCAGTCCGTCCAACCTCGGCCCCGAGCTCAACCAGCTGGTCGCCCTCGGGCGCGGCATCATTCGTGCGGACACCTCCGCGATCCTCTTCGACGAACCGATGACGGACGTGGAGCCCGCCCGGAAGCTCACCATCCGCCGCCGCGTGAAGGAGGCCCAGCAAGAGTTCGAGATCACGGCGCTGTACGTGACCCACGACCAGCACGAGGCCCTCACCTTCGCCGAGCAGGTGGCCATCATGCGAGACGGACACCTCGTGCAGTACGACACCGGCGAGAACCTGTACGAGAACCCGGTCAACACCTTCATCGGCCACTTTATCGGGAGCCCCGGGATGAACCTCCTCGACTGCGGGCTGACGCAGACGAACGGCGCGCCCCACGCGCAGATTGGGCCTCACGAAATCTCCGTGTCCGAGGACATCCATTCCGAGATCGACCTGAACTGGACGGACTGCCAGATCGGCATCCGCCCCAGTTCGGTAACGGTCCAGGTGGCCGACCCCAAAGAAGACACCCACTACATTCCCGCGACGGTGGATCAGGTGGAGATGGTGGGGGGCTACCAGATCCTGACGACCTGCCTCGACGATACCGACGTGGAAGTAAAGGCTCGGGTGGCGCACGACTTCATGATCGAAGAAGGCGCGTCAATCTGGCTCAGCTTCCCCCCCGGCACGATCCAGTTCTTCCACGAGAAACAGGCCGTGCACGCCTCGTGAGTAGGCGTCCCTTCCGCACTTTCCGTTAGGACCCTCCTACACCGATGAAACAACGCCCCTGGCTCTTTCTGCTGCCGGCACTGCTCCTGGTTTCGATCAGTGCCTTTATCCCGCTCATCACGGTCATGAACTACTCCCAGCTCACCCTCCTGCCGGGCACTGAGCCCTACTTTTCGGGACTGGAGAACTTCGTCGCCGTCCTGGAAGACGAGGCCTTTCGGGATGCACTGGGACGACAAGTCATCTTCAGCTTCCTTGTGCTCATCACGGAAATCCCGCTCGGGCTGGGCCTCGCGATGGCCATGCCCAAAGAGGGCCCAGGGGTTGGCTTCAGCCTGGTGCTCCTGGGCATTCCGCTGCTGATTCCATGGAATGTCGTTGGCATCATCTGGCGCGTGTTCACCCGGTCGGACATTGGGGTCCTCCCCGCCGCATTCGACTGGTTCGGGTACACGTATAGCGTCAGTAGCTCAACCATCGACGCCTGGTGGACCGTCCTCGCGATGGACATCTGGCACTGGACCCCACTGGTGGTCCTCATCTGCTACGCGGGCATTCAGGCCATCCCCGAAGAGTACTACATGGCGGCCAAAATCGACCGGGCCTCCCCGTGGAAGACATTCCGGTACGTCACGCTGCCAAACCTGCGGGGCGTCCTCATTATCGCCGTCCTGCTGCGGCTCATGGACTCGTTTAAGATCTACGCCGAACCGTTCGTGCTCACGGGCGGCGGCCCGGGGAGCTCTACAACCTTCCTCAGCACGTACACCTCACGAATGGCCATTGGGGGATTTCAGATGGGAAGAGGCGCGGCGACGTCGCTGATCTACTTCTTCATCGTGATCCTTATCTCCTTCGTGATCTACATCGTCATGCTTAATCTTGGACAAGGCGCAGGTGGTGACCAATGAACAAGAGATATTACCTCATCCTGTTTTTGGTATTTCTTTTAATACCAATCTACTGGATGGTCAACATGTCGTTTAAGCCGAACTCCGAGATTCTGAGTCGGCTGACGCTCTACCCGCACGAGTTCACGCTCGCGAACTATGAGGAGATCCTGACCTCGGAGTTTTGGCGGGCCGGGTACATCAACTCCATTATCATGGCCTCCATGAACGTGGTGTTTGTGACCATCGCAGCCCTCCCCGCGGCCTACGCCTTCTCGCGGTGGAGCTTTCGGGGCGACAAGCACCTGTTCTTCTGGTTCTTGACGAACCGGATGGCCCCCCCCGCGGCCTTCATGGTGCCGTTCTTTATCCTCTACTCGAACCTGAACCTGATCGACACCTACTGGGCGGTCGCGCTGGCGCACTGCCTGTTCAACCTGCCGCTGGCCATCTGGATCTTGGAGGGCTTCATGTCCGGCATCCCGAAAGAGATCGACGAGATGGCCTTCATCGACGGGCACAGCTTCACCAGCTTCTGCTGGAATATCTTCCTCCCGTTGATCAAGCCCGGCATCGCAGTGACCGCATTTTTGACATTCATGTTCTCGTGGGTCGAGCTGCTGCTCGCCCGTACTCTTACAAATGAGGCCGCCCAGCCCATTACGGTGACCCTCACCCGGAGCCTCGGCGCCGGCGGCTGGGACTGGGGCGTGCTGGCTGCGGCGGGCGTCATCGCCATGATCCCGGGCGCCATCATCGTGTACCTCGTCCGTGACCTGCTCGCCACTGGCTTCTCCATGGGCCGCGTGTAGGCCCTTGGCCGATGCCCAATCCCTCTCCTGCTTCATTTGACCGCGCTGCCGCCATGCTTTCTCTTCCGCCCGACTGGATGAACTGGACGATCTCAACCCTCCTCTTCCTCGGGTCGATCATTCTGCTGCTCTTTGCACTGACAATCTGGGACATGAAAGCCCCCGGATGGGCGCGCCAGGGCCTCCTCCCCATTGAGACCACCCGGGGAGACCGGTTCTTCATGGGCCTGCTGATTACGGGATGCATCTTCTGTCTCTGGATGTACTTTGTCGGCACGACGGCCGTGTGGAGCGTGCTCGTGCTGGGGGCGCTTTCCATCATCGGCACCATCAACTTTTTCTAACGCGGTAGGCCCCGGCTCCGAAAGACCTCAAACCCGGGAGCCGGCACTTTGGGAAGATGGAATCATTTTCTTGGAAGATTAGACTATCGATGAAAAAAAGCGCTTCCTATCATTCTCGGTGTATCCATGCGAGCAGCCGCGATTGTCTCGCTCGGCCACGGAAGCGCTTGCACCGTTCCCCAGACCGTCTCCGCGGGGGACGTCTCCTGTTCTTTTACGCTTGATCGTTCTCGATACCTTTTTTCACTACCAACGGTGGCTTTGTTATGAGCACCCCTTACCAATCCTATGTGGCGCACCGCCCCTGGCTGATCCCAGTGGCCCTCTGCGTCGCAGCCCTTCTCTTCCAACCTCTCACCCCCGCCCAGGCGCAGGACTTCCCGGACGAACCCAACTACCCCGACATCACGCGGGAGGAAGCCCGGGAGTATGCCCAGAGCGAGTACGGCCCCATGAACGACCGCAAACGGGCCGCCGTGAAATGGGCCTTCGAGTTTCAGCCGTCGGTGCTTACCCTCCGGGAGCAAATCGACGAGCTGATGTGGTTCGCGGAGAACGCCGAATCGCTTCGTGGGACCGATGTCGAGTCGGTCGCCGAGACGATTAAGACACACACCTGGGAATCGGAGACGCTCGCCGAGGCCTTTGCCGAGATCACGGGCATCAACGTGACGCACAACATCATCGGGGAGGGCGACCTGGTGGAGAAGCTGCAGACGCAGCTCGCGTCCGGCCGGAGCGTCTACGACATTTACGTCAACGACGCCGACCTCATCGGGACGCACATCCGCCTCCAGAGCGCGGTGAACCTCACCGATTACATGAACGGCGAAGGAAGCGAATTTACGAACCCGACGCTCGACCTCGACGACTGGATGAATCCGGAGTTCGGACAAAACTTTGAGGGAGAGCAGCTCCAGCTTCCCGACCAGCAGTTCGCGAACCTGTATTGGTTCCGCTATGACTGGTTCACCGACCCGGACCTGAAGGAGCAGTTCCGCAACGAGTACGGGTACGAGCTGGGCGTGCCGCGCAACTGGGCCGCCTACGAAGACATCGCCGAGTTCTTCACCGAGTCGGTCTCCCCCTCCGACGTTGGGGCCGAGACAGACGGCGTGTACGGCCACATGGACTACGGTCGGCGCGGCCCCTCGCTCGGCTGGCGCTTTACGGACGCCTGGCTGTCGATCGCGGGCGCCGGAGACCAGGGCCTTCCGAACGGCCGTCCCGTCGATGAATGGGGCATTCGGGTCGAGGACCGAATTCCGGTCGGCTCGTCGGTGGATCGCGGCGGCGCCACCAATGGCCCGGCGGCCTACTACGCCACCCAGAAGTACGTGGACTGGCTGAACGACTACGCCCCGCCCTACGCCCAGTCGATGAGCTGGTCGGAGGCCGGCCCCGTGCCCTCTCGCGGCAGCGTGGCGCAGCGTGTCTTCCAGTACATCACCTTCCTCTCGGCCGAGCCCTTCACCTCGCCGGAGTCGGCCGTGACGGACGACGAAGGCAACCCGAAGTGGCGCGTGGCCCCCACACCCCACGGCCGCTACTGGGACGAAGGCATGAAGGTCGGCTACCAGGACGCCGGCAGCTGGACCATTCCGAAGCAGACGACCGGCGACAAGCGACACGCGTCCTGGATGTGGGCCCAGTTTGCCTCCTCCAAGACGGTGTCGCTGAACAAGTTTAACGTGGGCCGGACGCCCGTCCGCAGCTCCACGGTCAACTCCGAGTACTGGCAAGAGCGCGAGGGCGACCTCGGCGGCCTGATTTCCTTCTACACCTCCCCCGTGGAGGACCAGTGGACGGACTCAGGACCGAACGTGCCCCACTACCCGCTTCTGGCCGAGCAGTGGTGGAAGCAGGTGGCCAGCGCCGTGACCGGTGAGAAGACCGTCAAGCAGGCGATGGATGATCTCGCAAGCATCCAGAACTCGCTGATGGACCGCCTGCGGATGTCTCAGTACTCGCCGGAGCTCAACGAAGAGCGTTCCCGGGAGTACTGGCTCAACCAGCCGGGTGCGCCAAAGGCCGAACGGCCCCCGGAAGAGCCGGAAACCGTGCCGTACGATGAACTTCTCAAGCAGTGGGAAAGCGAGTAGTCTTTCCTCCAGCCGGAGCCTGTCCCGGCCGCAGTGTCAACCACGAGCCGCTGGCTCGAGCTGCGGCCGGGGCCTTCCCGGCGTTGCGATGCACAGTTCTACGTGTCTCTCTGAGGGATAAATCGCTTCTTTGCGGAGAGACCCCTAGCAGCCAGGCGCGCTTCAGCCCTCATTGCGAGGCGCTCCACTGCGCCTGTTTACACGAATCACGGACCAACCCCCAACACTCTCTATGTCTCAGTTTACGATTTCGCGCACTCTATCTAACACCTTTCAATGGCTAACCGCGAGCCTCTTCGCGCTTCTGCTTCTCGTGGGCACGGCCGTCCCCGCACAAGCCCAAATGGAGGACGGCGAACTGCCGGAGATTGACTTCAGTGTCAACATGATGCAGTCGGCGCAGGTCCTCTCAATTGACGGCCTCGACAACACCGCGTCCGGCTTTCATGCCGCTCGTGCTGGATTGAACGCCAGCGTACAGTTCTCCGAGAACGTGAGTGGACTGGTGATGCTCGAGAGCGAGCCGAACGACTTTGGCAGCGCGTCAGGCGCCAGTCAGTTCCAGCCGCAGGTCGACTTCTTCGTCATGAACCTGCAGGTCAACGATGGGGTCACGTTGCAGGCAGGAACCCCGGTGACGGGCCTGCTGAACTTCCGTGGCTTTTCCGACGGCCCTGCGGTGCAGGGTAATCCGCTGATCGGAAATTCGCCGGCGGACAACATCACCGCTGGACAGGGCGTGAAGCTGATCGGCTCGTTTGAGGAGTTTGGCTTCGACCTGACGGTGAACAAAGGGTTTGGAGAGGTCCTCAGTGCACCGGGAGACGCCAGCAACAGAGGAACCGGCCTGAATTACATCGGGAAAGTCCGATACACCGGCACAGAAGACGAAATCTTTCAGGTCGGGGCAGGCTTGGCCTTTCAGTCCGGTGAGCAGGGAATCGTGTTTGCACAAGGGGACGGTGAGAACTACAACCTGAACCTTCCCGGTCAGGCGATCTCTGCCCGTAACACGCACGCCGCACTTCCGGCCGGAGGTGTGATCGCGCAGGCCGACGCAAAGATCACCCCGGATCCCCTCGACATTGATCTCTGGGGTGGATTCGCCAACGACAGTGACGTAGACGCCACGGCTGTCTTTGGCGGCGTCGGTGCGAAGGTAAATGTTTCGGAGAATTTCTACCTCGCCGGTCGCTTCACCGTTGTAAACGACCAGAGTGATGACCTCTCGGGCGACCCGGATGAAACCCTGACTCGCTTTCAGGGCGGGATCGGCTGGATGATCTTTGACCGTGCGCTCCTTAAGGTCGAAGGCGTGACCCAGAGTCACGGGGATACGGGAATCACCCGCCCGGCCGACGCCGACAACTTCGGCGGCGTCCTGACGGAGCTCTCGTTCAACTTCTAACGGACACGAGCGGTGCATAGATGAGCACACTGAGTGCGATGAACACGCT
>NZ_JAZKRW010000082.1:0-14166 GCF_036626415.1 Salinibacter sp. | reverse complement strand
TCGCGGAGGAAGCGGGCCCGGATGGCGCTCATCTTCGGCAGGTCGAACATGGTCGTGCCGAAGTGGCGTGGGTCGAAGCAGTAGACCGGAATGACCTGGTCGTAGTGATCGGCCGCGTAGCGGAGCGGGGCGTGGTCGCGGATGCGGAGGTCGTTCCGAATCCAGACGAGGGCGGTTGAAAGCACGATGCGGACGTGGTGGAATGGTGAATCCTAATTGCTCGGGCGCTGGGGGCAGAGGCCCTCCGGTCGGGCTGTTCGCTACTCCTCCTTCGCCCAGGGAATGTGGTCGCGGTCCTTGTTGCGGCGGCAGCGCTCGCTGCAGTACTTCACGTTTTCCCAGTCGTCCTCCCACTTCTTGCGCCACTCAAACTCGCGATTGCACACGGGACATGTTTTTGTGGGAAGATTCTGGTGACTCATGACACCTGGACGTTTGTGGTCGAAAAACGGCAATTCCAGATACGGCCTGGAGAGGGGGGCGTGCCAGCGGGATTGGGCTTCTTACACGCTCGTCAAGTCCGCTCGACTTCGCACGGTTCTCATGACAAATTGGACGGTGCGAGGTGCTTGAACGAGCCGCGTCAGGAACAGACTCGAAAAAAGGGCCGTAGCCAATCATGTCTTATTAGGCAAGCCAGCAACGCCTTCTGCTGGTCGTCCTTCCGTTTGGGGCCATAGCTCAGTTGGTAGAGCGCTGGAATCGCACTCCAGAGGTCCTGGGTTCGAATCCCAGTGGCTCCACTTTCTTGGCCGATTAGATCCGCGACACGAAACCCCCACTCCTGCCCGATGGCAAGAGTGGGGGTTTGGTATTGGCACGGGAGGGGGCCTACTCCTGTAGGTGATCGGGAATCTCTTCCGGGATGGTCCAGAGATACAACACGTCCCCGGCCACGTTGACCGTGGAGTCGGGCTGCCAGCCGTCCATGTCGAAGCTGTGAGAGACGACGCGCGTGCCCGCGTCCAACTGTTCGAAGAGCATGGGGCGGAGTCTCAGGTTCACCTCCGGGAAGAGGTACATCGTGACGACGGTCGCGTCGCTGAAATCCGCCTCGAAGAGGTCCTGCCGCCGAAACTCCACGAGGTCCTGAACGCCAGCGAGCTTGGCCCGCTTGCGGGCCCGCTGGACGAGGTCGGGTTTAATTTCAATCCCCACCCCGCGGGCGCCATGCTGCTTGGCAGCCGCAATGGGGATCCGTCCATCGCCGCTGCCGAGGTCGTACACCGTGTCGGACTCCGTGACGCCGGCGAGCTCCAGCATGCCCTCGACCGTCTTTTCGGGGCTCACGACGAAGGGTACGTCGGCCTCGGCCGTCGAGTCAATGATCGAGGGAGACGAGGCGGAGGTGGATGTCGGCGTGGCTGCGGTATCTGGCTCGCTGCTTGAGGATGGCTCTTGCTCCTGCGCACAGCCGGAGAGGAGCAGACCGCCCCCCATCAGGCTGAACGCGAGAAGCGGGACGAGAAGGGTGCGGGCGCGGACGGGAGGCATGGCGCGGGCCGGAGGGGAAACGAGACAGGCCGAGGAGGAGACAGGGCGACGAGGTCTGCGCTACGCGCGCCGCGGCTGCACCGGGGCGTCAGGAAGCCACGACCAGTCCGGAAGCTTCGTCCGCACGGTGCGGGCCGTCAGCTCAAGGCTGACGTAGGCGGCTGGGATAAGGACGAGCGTAACGAGCGTCGAGGCCAGGAGCCCGCCGATAACGACGCGGGCGAGGGCGGCCTGAATTTCGGCCCCGGCCCCAATGCCCAGGGCGAGCGGCACCAGGCCGAGCACGGTCGTGAGCGTGGTCATGAGGATCGGGCGCAGGCGCAGCCGGCCCGCCTCCGCCACTGCCGGCAGAAGGTCCATGTCGTGCTCGCGCCGCATGAGGTTGATGTAGTCGACCAGCACAATTGCATTGTTGACCACGATCCCAATCAGCATCACGAGCCCCATCACGCTCTGGATATTCACCGTGGTGTCGGTAAGCACGAGGGTAGGGAGGACGCCGATGAGCACGAGTGGCACACTAAACATGACGACCAGCGGATCGAGGAACCGCTCAAACTGGCCGGCCATCACCATGTAGATGAGGACGAGGGCCATGAGAATAGCAATCAGAAAGTCTGTCTGGGCCCGTTGCTGCTCGCGATACTCGCCCCCGAAGGTGATGGAAAAGCCCTCCGGAAGGTTGAGATCGGCCATCTCGGTGCGCGCGCGCTGCACGACCTCCCCGAGCACTGCGTCGCTGTTGAGGGTGGCCGATATGTACGTAACCCGCTGGCCGTTGATGCGCTGGATCTCGGTCGGGCCCCGTCCGCGGTCGGTGTTGACAAGCGTGGAGAGGGGGACCGATTCGCCGTTGGGAGTCTGGATCGAGACGTTATCGAGGTCCTTCACCGAGAGGCGGTCTTCGGGGCGAAGGCGAACGTTGATGGGAAATTGCTCGCCTCCTGACCGGTAGGACGCCGCGCGGCTCCCGCCTACGTTCGTCTGTACGGCGGCGGCGACCTCCTGGGTCGACAGGCCCAGGGACGAGATCTTGTCGCGGAGAAACCGGATGTTCTGTTCGGGGCGCCCTTCCCGCCGCCCGGTGCGGGCCGTGCCGACGCCGTCGACCCGTTCGAGACGGGCCTCAACGCGCTCGGCGATCGAGCGGGCCTGGTCCAGGTCGTAGCCGCGGAGCTCGACCTGCAGGTCCTGATTTCCGCCGCCGGTGCTGAAGACGCGCCGCAGGATCCAGAGCCCCGACTGAGCGCTCACCCGGATGTCGGCCCCCGGCACGGACCCGAGCACCTCGGATCGGATGCGATCGGCCAGCTCATAGGTGTTGAGGGAGCGCTCACTGGCCGACTTTAGACGAATCTCGACCTCTGCGCCCCAGGGCTGGACTTGCTTGGCGAAGTTGTCCATGTCCTCTTCGGGAAGAAGGGGCTTCACATTCTGTTCCAGCTCGTCGAGATACTCCATGACGACGGCGATGTTGGTCCCCTGCGCCATGTCCAGATCGATGTCAATCTCGTTGGCATCCGTCTGGGGCGCCAGCTCGATCGAGACCATGGGCCACAGCGCCACGGCCCCGGCGAGCAAGACCGCCGTGGTGCCGAACACGAGCCAGCGCCGGCCGAGGAGCGTTTCGATGAGACGAGAGTAGCGGTTCTCCAGCCGAGCGAATGCGCGCTGGAACCACGACTTCGACGCGTCCTGGTCACTCGTCTGCTCGCCGGCGTCGACCGTCAGAAAGCGGCTCGCCATCATGGGCACCAGCGTGAGGGCCACCAGCAGGGAGCACACCAGCGCGAAGACCACCACCAGGGCCAGCGACTGGAAGAGGGCCGCCGTGGTGGTGCGGGCAAACACCAGGGGCAAGAAGATGACCGAGGTGGTAAGCGTGGAGGCGACGATAGCACCTGCCACTTCTCGCGTGCCAATTGAAGCCGCCTCCTTGAGCGAACGCCCATTTTCCTCCCGTTGTCGGATAATGTTCTCCAAGACCACGATCGCATTATCGACGATGAGGCCCACCCCCAGGGCCAGCCCCCCGAACGTCATCTGGTTCAACGTGAGGTCGTTGAAGAACAGCAGAGCGAACGTCGCGATGATCGAAATGGGGATCGACAGCGCAATGATAAACGTCGTCGACCCGTTGCGCAGAAAAAGGTAGAGCACCAAGATGGCCAACAGCGAGCCCCAGATGGCCGAGTTCTGAACGTTGTTGATCGATTTGCGAATAAAGTCGCTCTGGTCACTGACGACCGTGAATTGGACGTCGGAGCGCGCCTTGTTGATACGCTCCACCTCCGTGCGGATGTTGTCTGCAACGGTAACCGTATTGGCCCCGCTTTGCTTTTGAATCTCGAGGCGGACGACCGGAATTCCGTTCAGCTCCGCGACACGACCGAGGTCCTCGTAGCCGTCCACGACCTCGGCCACGTCCTGCACGCGGACCGGGGTTTGGTCGACCGTGGTCACGACGGACCGGCGGATTTCATCGAGCGACTCGTACTCCCCCTGCGTACGCACGTAGAGGTCGTTCAGGCCTTCCTTTACGTTGCCGCCCGGCAGGGCCACATTCGACTGCGCAATGGCCTGCTGCACCTGAGCGGCCGACAGGTCGTAGCCCTTGAGCCGGTCGCGATCGATGTTGACGCGAATCTGGCGATAGATGCCCCCCTGAATGTTGAGGGTCCCCACGCCCGGGATTTGTTCGAACTGCTTCCCCAGGTTGCGCTCCAGCAGGCGCGTGAGCGACTCCATGTCACGGCTCGATTCCACCGCGAGGGTCACGATTTCCTGACTGTTGGGGTCAAACTTCCAGATGCCGGGCGGTTCGGCCTCCACCGGCAGGTCGTCGCGGATGCGGTCGAGGGCGGCCCGTACGTCGTTGGCCGCCGCGTTGAGGTCGGTCCCCTGCGCGAACTCCAGGTTGACCCGGCTCGACCCTTCTGAGGAGCTGGATGTGATTCGCTCGATGTTCGGCACGCTGGAGACGGCGTTTGATACCGGGTCGGTGATGATGCTTTCCACCTCCTCCGGCCCTACGTTCGGGTAGTTGGTGTATACCGTCACGCGGGGATACTCGATCTCCGGCAGCAGGTCCACCGGCAGGTAGTAGAAGCTGACGCTTCCGACCACGATGATGGCCAGAAACGTCATCGCCGTCGCGACCGGGCGTCGGATGGAAACGTCGTAGAGCGACATGGGCGGGAGCGATCAGACGATGGGGAGGGATGAGGGACGAGGGACGACTACCGGCGCTGGGTCGTCGCCATGTGGGGGGCGGTGGTGGACGCGGACGTGTCAGGGCGCGTCCTGGACGATTGGGCCGAGTCGTCCCGGGCCGAGTCGGCCCCAAATCGCTGCTTGGCGAGGCGCTGCTGGCGTTCGAGCACCCGATTCAAGAGGTCCGTGTCCTGCAAGCGCTGCAGGGCCATGAGGCGGGACCAGGGCTGGGGACGGACGCGGGCGTCGACCCGATCGCCGCTGTCGTTGTCGAGCAGATTTTGGCCCACCGTCACGACCCAGTCGCCCGGGTCGATGCCTCGAACCCCGGCGGTCTGTTGGCCTTCCGCAAGGACTTCCACCTCACGAAAGGTGGTGGGGGTCGGAGGGGTGAGCGGGGGCGGGTTGTCTTCGTCGAACTCGTCCGGCACCTCCACGGGGATCTCGGATCCCAGCGTTGGGGCGACGAAGACGCCGCGGGTGTTGGAGGCCGGATCCTCGTACAGGGCGCTGAGAGGAACAATGGTGGCCCGTTCGCTCTCGCCGTAGGCCACATCGACCTCCACGAACATGCCGGGGTTCAGAAGACGATCTGGGTTGGCGACCACGATTTCGGCCTCGGCGCTGTAGGACTCTTCGCTGAGGAAGGGCGACTTGCGGGTGACCGACGCTGTAAGGGTCGTGTCCTCGTCCGGCACGCGGATGCGGGTCGTCTGTCCGGGGCGAATGCGGCCAAACATCCGGTCGGTCACTTCCACGCGCACCTTTACGGAGTCGAGGTCGCCCATCGTGTAGAGGCGGGTGTCGGGGCCCACCCGCTGGCCCACTTCCACGTTGCGTTGCCCAACGTGTCCACTGATCGGGGCACGCACGACGGTGCGGCGGAGGGTCGTCTCCCGTTCTTGGAGGGTAGACGCGGCCTGCTCCACCTGGGCCTGGGCCTGCTCGTAGGAGGCCTCGGCCTGTTCCACCTGGGCCCGCAGCGATTCGAGCTGCTGTTGACTCTCAAAGTCCTGGTCGGCAAGGCGTTCGGTCCGTTTCAGTTGGGACTGAAGCTCGCGGAGGCTGGCCTGGGCGCCCTGGGCCTCGGCCTTGGCGGTTCGGAGGGCCGCTTCCGCCTGTCGAACCTGCTGCTCGTAGGTGACGCGTCGGAGGCGCACGAGCGGCTCGCCCTCCTCCACGTAGTCGCCCGTCTGCGCCTCCACGGCGACCACCGGCTCGCTCAACTCCGAATAAATGGCGACCTGGTTGCGGGCCCGCACTGTCCCGCTCATCCGCTCTTCCAGCGGAAGGGCCCCACTGCGGGCCTGTACGGCCTCCACGGACGGCGGGGAGGCATTTCCCTGCCCGCGCCGCGCCGCGCCGTCCTCGTCGGAGGAGGAACTGCAGCCGCTCAACAGAAGCAGGAACGTAAGACCGACGACAGCCAATCGGGCCATGATGAGTGCAGGGGAGCTGAGAAAGTGAGTAGAAACAGTGCGGGGCGCCACGGATCGTCGGGTACATGCATATGTCGCTCGATGGGAGGCGGCTTCGGAACGATCCCGGAGCGACCAGGCGTGCAATTCTGGCAAGAGCAATCTGCTGCGGAAGGCATGCTATCAGGGCCACCACTGTAAAGTGCCTACCGACACTGAAGGGTAGCAACAATGTTGCGCGTTTCCGCCTGCAAACCAGGGGCTTCTGGACGCATGTGCTGCATAGGCCCCTCCACCGGGCCGTCCAGAGTAGGTTTCTGGACCGGCGATCAGTTGCATGCGTGGAGAGGCCAACGACACCTCGGCGTCGCGGACCGGACGAGTGACCCCTACCCACAGCGACGTGTGGGACAGCAGGCGTACTTTTTTATTGCGAGCCTCGCGTCATGGCTGACACGTACTTCACCCTTGAGGCGCCCGGTCAGGCAGAACACACCGTCGATGGGTCCCGGTTCCTGGCGGAGGCAGTTGCCGTGACCAGCCAGACGGCGGCCGAGGATGCAATCTCCGGCGTCCGTGCCCGAGAGCACGCGGCCACACACCACTGTTTTGCCTATCGGGTGGGCGCGGCCGGCGACACGTTTCGGTACAACGACGATGGGGAGCCGAGTGGAACGGCGGGCCCGCCCATCCTTCGCCGAATCGACGCGCACGATCTCACAAACACGCTCGTCGTCGTGACGCGCTACTTCGGGGGCACAGAGCTGGGGACGGGGGGTTTGGCTCGGGCGTACGGACACGCTGCGGCCGCCGCGCTGGAGCGGGCGGACCTTGTTCAGCGAGTCGTGCGGACGGCGGTCCAAATTCGGTACGCGTACGACGACACTGCCCCCGCGGAGCGCGTGCTCCAACAGTTTGATGCGCTCGTGCACGACAGCGAGTATACAGACGTGACGACCCTCACCGTCGGCGTTCGCGAATCACAGGTCGAGGCGTTTGTCGACGCGTTCCGGAATGCCCTGTCGGATCGTGGCGAGCTGCTCCGCGTGGGCGGCCCCGAGGGGGACACGGAGGGCTGAGACTGAGAGACTGGGTTGATGCTGGGCCGGTTCGCGAGATCGAGAATTGACGGCGCGAAACTCGAAGCCTGAACGAGGCCTGTAGTGGTGTGCCCTGAGCGTGAGAGTGCTACCGGTCGGGGGAAGGGCCGATTTGTGGCCCACTGCGGCCGCGCACATCGCCCCGAGCGGGGCGAGGACCATTCCCGGGGCCCGAGAGACAAATGAACACAGACCCTGAAGGGGAGAAGGCCCTTGCGCCACGCCTTTTCCCATGCCCCTTGCTTTACCTAAACTGCTCCATCGCGGCCACCGCCAACTCGTCGGCCACGATGTTGAGCTCATTGTCGGCGTGGCCCTTGACCCAGATCCAGTCGATCTCGTGCCGTCCCGCTTCGTCGAGAAGCGCCTTCCACAAGCCTTGATTCTTGACGTCATTGTTCGAAGAGGTCTGCCAGTCATTCGCCCGCCAGCTGTCGAGCCACCCTTCGTTGAACGCCTTGGAGAGATACTTGCTATCGGTGTGAAGGGCAACCCGGCTCGGGGCCTCGAGGGCGCGGAGTGCCTCGAGGGCGGCTGTCAGCTCCATTCGATTGTTGGTGGTGTGGGGCTCGCCGCCGGTGAGCCGTTCGGTGGCGTCGGGGTCCTCGTTGGGAATGACGAGGGCGGCCCAGCCGCCCGGCCCGGGATTGCCACTGCAGGCGCCGTCGGTGTAGATGGTGACGTCGTTCATGGAGCCGAGGGGTCAAGAGAAAGACCGTGAACAGACTAAACGTACGCGGTCGGGGCGGACAGGTCCAGGGGCGGGCCGACAAAGCCCGGTGAAAACCTTCGTCGGGGACGGGCGTGGAATTGTGTGCCATCATCTCTATGCAAACCCGCTCGATCGTTCGAGCGCCGAGGCCCGCATGAAGTTTCTCGATCAGGTCGACCTCAAAGTAAGCAGTGGCGACGGGGGGAAGGGCATTGTCGCCTGGCGCCGAGAAAAGTTTGTGCCCAAGGGGGGGCCGTCGGGCGGAGACGGCGGCGATGGGGGCTCGGTGTACGTGGAGGCCGACGAACACCTGTACACGCTGATGGACCTGAGCCACAATACACAGGTCTTTGCGGGGGACGGAGACCCGGGCGGGCGCCGTGAGCAGACGGGTGCCTCCGGAGAGGACAAGGTGATTCGGGTGCCGCCCGGAACCGTGGTCAAGGAACAGACCGGAGAGGTCATCGGGGAGGTCGTGGAATCGGGCCAGCGCATCTGCGTGGCCGAAGGGGGGCAGGGCGGCCGGGGCAATGCCTTTTTCAAGTCGAGCACGAACCAGGCCCCCCGTGAGTCCCAGCCGGGAGAGCCGGGGGAGGAGCGGCATCTGACCTTCGAGCTGAAGCTGATGGCGGACGTGGGCCTCGTGGGCTTCCCCAATGCGGGCAAGAGCACGCTCGTGTCGGCCGTGTCGGCCGCGGAGCCGGAGGTGGCGGACTATCCGTTCACGACGCTCACGCCCCAGCTGGGGATGGTCTACGTGAGCGAGTTCGAAACCTTCGTGATGGCCGATATCCCGGGCATTATCGAGGACGCGCACGAGGGGAAGGGCCTTGGGCTCCAGTTCCTCCGTCACATCGAGCGTACGTCGGTCCTGCTGTTTGTCATTCCCATTACGTCGCAGGACCTGGGCGACGAATACGAGGCGCTCCTCCACGAACTGGAGTCCCACGAGGCCGATCTGCTGAACAAACCCCGCGTCGTGGCGCTGTCGAAGATCGACATCCTGGCCCCCGACGAGCGGGAATTGCTGCCGGACGTCGTGGCCGACGAGTTTCCGGACGACGTGCCCCTGCTCCCGATCAGCGCCGTGGCCGACGTGGGCCTCGATCAGCTCAAGTACACCCTTTTCGACTCTGTCAGCTCTACGCGTTCGGCGGACACGATTGACGCATGAGACTTCCTCTTCCGGACGACAATGAACCGCCGGAGCGGGACCGGGCCGACGAGCGGCGTGCCCTGATCGGTCTCTCTCTGGTGAAGGGGGTGGGGCCCCAGCGTCTCCGGGCCCTCCTGGCCGCGTTCGAGGCCCCAAGCGCAATTTTTCGGGCCTCGCGCTCGACCCTGACCCAGGTGGACGGGGTGGGCGATCAGACGGCCGAGGCCATCCTCACGTTTGACGACCGGGCGGCGGTGCGGCGAGAGATGGACCGGGCTGACGACCTGGGGGCCTCTCTGATCTCGCCGTGGGACGAGCGTTTTCCCAATCGCCTCCGCGAAATCTACGACCCGCCAGCGTTCTTGTGGATGCGGGGCACACTGCCCGAGGGGGCGCGTCCGATGGTGACGGTCGTGGGCACCCGCCGATGCACCGACTATGGGCGGGCTCAGGCCCACCACTTTGGGGCCGAGCTGGCTCGCCGCGGCTTTACGGTGGTGAGCGGGCTGGCCTACGGCATTGACGCCGCCGCGCACAAGGGGGCGCTCGACGCGGGAGGCCGCACGATCGCCGTCCTGGGGTCCGGGGTCGGGCGCATCTATCCACAGAAACACACGGCTCTTGCGGAGCGGATCATCGAAAGCGGGGCGGTTCTGTCCGAGTACGGGCTCGACGCGGATCCCGACGCGCCCCACTTCCCGGAGCGCAATCGCATCGTGAGTGGGCTCGCGCTCGGCACGCTGGTCGTAGAGTCGTACGCGGAGGGCGGGGCGCTCATCACGGCGCGTCTCGCGCTGGAGCAGAACCGAGAGGTCTTTGCCCTGCCGGGCCCCATCACGAAAGACTCCAGCCGCGGGGCCAATCGGCTCATCCAAAAGGGCCACGCCAAGCTCGTCTTGGAGATCGGCGACCTGCTGGAAGAGCTCCCGGAGGTGACGGTGGAGGAGCCTGCAGAGGTGGATGCGGACGCCGTTGCCACGGGCAGGGAGGCCGATCTACACGACCTGTCGGGCGAGGCCGAGCGGCTCTACGAGGCCCTGTCGGACACGCCTGTTCACATCGATGCGCTCTGCGACGAGACGGGCCTCGATCCGTCCACGGCCCTTCCCACGCTGCTCGAACTGGAGTTTAAGGGGCTGGTGCGCCAGTTGGCGGGGAAGCAGTTTCGGCGCTCATAGGCTGCTTCCCCTAAGCCCTCTCGTGGTCGCGGTGCCGATGGGCCCGGAGATCTCTCCTCGCTGGCCGCGAGCCCCACGGCCGCCCGCCGACCGCAGAGCCCAGCGCAAATTCGGCCCCTCGGGAGTGCCGAACGCTGGTGGGACTGATGCGTGAAAGCGTCGGATTTTCTGTAATCGACCTTTGTCTCCATGACGCCCGAAACGCTTCGCAGTCACTACCCCCACACCGAGCACCAGACCTACCTCAACCATGCGGCGGTGAGTCCCATGAGCCAGCCGGTGCGCGAGGCAATCGACGCCTACGTGGCGGAGCGGCACGGGGCCGATCCCAACGCCCCGATTGCCAACTTTGAGTCCTTCTTTCCGGTGATGGAGGAGACGAAAGAGCGACTGGGTAGGGTCCTGGGCACCGACCCGGGTCGGGTCGAGTTTGTCCCCAACACCTCCGCCGGCCTCAACGTGCTCGCTCGTGGGGTCGATTGGAACGAGGGCGACCGGATCGCGGTGCCCGATGGCGCCTTCCCGACAAACGTCTACCCGTTTTTGAACCTGGAGGCGCAGGGCGTCGAGGTCGATTTTGTGCCGACGGACGCGGGGGCGTACACGGTCGAGGACGTGGAAGCCACCCTCCGGCCCGAAACACGGCTCTTGAGCGTCTCCTGGGTGCACTTTCTCTCGGGCTTCCGGGCCGACCTGGAGGCCCTGGGTGCGCTCTGCGACGAGCACGACGTCCTCTTCTGCGTCGACGCGATCCAGGGACTCGGGGCGCTCCAGGTGGACGTGGAGGCGGCGGGCATCGACTTCCTGACCGCGGGGGGCCACAAGTGGTTGATGGCTGCACAGGGCATCGGGGTGTTGTATTGTGACGAAGCGATCCAGGATCACGTTCGTCCGCCCACGGGCTGGCTCCACGGGCCGGTCGACTGGGAGCACCTCGACGACTACGACCTCACGTTCCACGACGATGCGCGCCGGTTCCGGACCGGCACCCTCAACAGCGTTGGGGTTACGGCCCTGCACGCGGCCCTCGGCCTGTATCTGGACGCCGGCCCGGAGTGGTGTGAGGAGCGCGTGCTTGATCTCTCTGCGACCCTCGCGGACGAACTGAGCGACCGCGGGCTTCCCCGCTACGGCACCGACGCCCCGGCCCACACCAGCGGGATCGTGACGGTCGCGCCCGAGGCCCCGGAGGCGCTCTTCGAGCACCTCAAGGTCCACGGCATTACCGGGGCGCTGCGCAACCGGAAGCTGCGGCTCGCGCCGACGTACTACAACACCGACGAGGACCTCCGGACGGTCCTCGATGCGATCGACTCGTTTTTGCGTTGAGGCGGACGTCTGTATCTCGGATTTCTAGCGGGTACGCGATGGGACAGGCCCCCGATTCATTCGATCCGGACCACTACGAGGCCGACGTGCGGCGGGAGGAGAATGTGGTGGAGGTGACCGTTCCGTCTACAGAGACCAGCGGGCCGCGCATCGACAAGTACCTCGTCCGCTTCTACCCCGAGGCGTCTCGCACCAAGATCCAGCGGGCGATCAAGAAAGGGCACCTCAAGGTAAACGGGGCGGACGTCAAAAAGTCATACCCAGTGGAGCCGGGGGACGAGATCGTCTTCCGGCTCATTCGCAAACCGCCAATGCAGGCCGAGCCGGAGGCCATTCCGGTCGACGTCGTGTACGAGGACGACGACCTGCTCGTGGTGAACAAGCCGGCGGGCATGGTCGTGCACCCGGCGCCGGGACACCGGTCGGGGACGCTCGTGCACGCCCTGCTCCACCACGTGGACGGGGGCGAGGTGTCCGCGGACGATGAGCGGACGGAGGTGTCGGAGGAGGACGTGGGCCTCTCGATGGTCAACGCCCTTCCGGAGGCGCCGGACCATCCGGTCGTGCGGCCCGGCATCGTGCACCGGCTTGACAAGGGCACGTCCGGCCTGCTCGTCGTGGCGAAGCGGGACCGTGCCCATCGGCCGCTGGCGGAGCAGTTCAAGGCTCACACAGTGGATCGCCGCTACCGAGCGATTGTGTGGGGGCACTTCTCGCCGCCGAACGGCACAATTGAGGGAGCCATCGGCCGCGATCCACACCATCGACAGCGCATGGCGGTCGTCCCTGACGACGAGGGCAAGTGGGCTCGCACGCACTACGAAACGGTCGAGGCCCACGCCCACACGTCCGTCGCCGAGTTCAAGCTGGAGACGGGGCGCACCCACCAGATCCGCGTACACGCTCGTGCCCAGGGGCACCCGCTGCTTGGCGATCCGAAATACGACGGGCAGCGGATCCGCTACGGGACCCAGGGCGGGGCCCGCGAGGATTTCTTCGCGGACCTCTTCGACATTCTTCCGCATCCCGCCCTCCATGCATATCGCCTCGGCTTCGATCACCCCACCACCGGAGAGCGTCTGCATTTCGACGCCGCCCCGCCGCCCCCGTGGCGCCGCGTGCTGCGTGTGCTCAGGCAGGGGGAGGGAGAAGGGGCAGCAGGCGATTGAGGCGGCCTTCCACGAAACGAGAAACGTTACAGGTTTGCGGTCTTACAGGGCATTTCACGGAGAAACAAAGGACTTCAGCCTCTGATACAGTTGCCGTAAGGTTTTGGCCTTGCTTGCAGCGCCAATCTCTTGAACCAACGCCGGGCGTCCCGGTGGAGGCCCTTCTCTTCCGTACTGATTCGATGCAGGTCGTGCTGAAGGTCCGTTCCACCCCCATTGAACCGGGGAGTGAGCAATGGAGCTATACCGCACGGGGGGCTCGTGCGCAATGAACGGGCATGTTCTCGTGCTGAACCAGGATTACAGCGCGCTCACCGTCTGCAGTGTGGAACGGGCCGTTGTGCTCATGCACCTGCAAAAGGTGCACCTTGTAGAGTCGGCGGACGATCAGTATGTGCGTTCGCCCAGCGTGGAGTTGCCATGGCCGAGCATCGTGCGGCTGAAGCAGTACGCCAACGTCCCTTACAAGCGGGTCATGCTCTCCCGCAAAAATGTGCTCAAGCGGGACCGCAGTACGTGCCAGTACTGCGGTGCGCAGAGCAATCTGACCATCGACCACGTGGTCCCTAAGTCGCGCGGGGGACGCGATACGTGGGAAAACCTCGTGGCGGCCTGCGTCACCTGCAACAACCAGAAGGGGGACTCCACGCCCGAAGAGGCGGACATGGAGCTGGCGCGTCAGCCGTTTCGGCCCAGCTACGTGATGTTTCTCCGCGACTTTGCCGGAGAGATTCAGGACACCTGGAAG
Organism: Salinibacter sp.; assembly: GCF_036626415.1. Classification (GTDB taxonomy): domain Bacteria; phylum Bacteroidota; class Rhodothermia; order Rhodothermales; family Salinibacteraceae; genus Salinibacter. The sequence goes on along the minus strand of NZ_JAZKRW010000082.1, from coordinate 649 downwards.
CCGTACCTGTTCCTGTCGTAGAGCCGCCCCGGGGATCGTTTTCATCTGCAATCCCCGGTGGGTTCCAACCGACAACGGCCCCCAGTCGTAAGACCGACCGTACTGTTCCCATCCCTTTTGCAAGGTTGGATACGCCCATGATCCGCTGGATTGCCCGCATTGCCTGGTTGGCTCCGCTTCTGTTAGCTGTTCTCTCGTTGCACCAAGGCAAGGTGGCGTACGACCTGCACAGCACCAAGACGGAGGGCACGACGGCAACGGCGGAGGTGCAGGAGGTAGAGGTCTCGAATCGAACGCAGGTGACGTACGACTATGTCAGCCTCCGCGTCCCGATGCCCGACGGCTCCGTCCTGATGCGGGAGCGGCTCTCGCTTCCCCACGGCATCGTGCCGGCGCTGGAGGGGCGAGAGACGCTGGAGGTCCGCGTGGCGTCGGGCGGGAGCCGGTCCATCGTTGTGACGGAAGCCATCAACTCGACCCCGGTCGTGGACACCCAACTTCGGATCGCCGGCATCAATGGACTCATGAGTCTCGGGGCCGCGCTGTTCTTTGGCATCATCATCTGGTTTTGGAACCGGAGCCTGCGTCGGGACGGTGACCCGGCCGAGCGGGGCGTCTCCGAGCCCGATCCCGACCATCCGGCCCGACA
>NZ_JAZKRW010000081.1:0-14169 GCF_036626415.1 Salinibacter sp. | reverse complement strand
CCGGGTCGTCGGCGAGGGCCGAGCCGGGAAGCACCAGTCCAGCGGTGAGGAAAAGCGCGAGAACTGCAGTACAGTACCGATTCATATGGGAATGTAACGCGTTGTGAGAAAGAGTCACAGAGGGTAGCGTAGTGCTACACACGAAACCGGAGGTGATCCGGTTGAGGCATGTAGATCGAGGGAAGAGATCACGATGATCGTATCAGGGCGACGCGTGGGCCACATCTGTCGACTCCGCACCTGTTACAGCGTGCAGAGGTGCGGCCGGGCGCACGTTCCTAGGCCCCTTGGTCGCGTGAGTGGGTAGCGTCGTCGGGCAGAGGGGTCACGGCCTCGTCCGAGGCGGCACACGCCTCGGCCTGGTCGAGCCACGCCGAGACGTGCCCGGGGTGGTTCCGGATCCATTGTTCGGCGGCGCCGCTCTTGCTCATGTCTCCGCGGGTGCGGAACGTGTTCATGAGGCTGCCCACCTGTTGGTCGTTCACTTCAAACTCTTGGAGGAAGCAGACGGCCTCCTTCGGAAATTCGTCGATGAACTCGTTGTCGACGATCGTAAAGATGTCCTCCGGCGGCCCGTAGGCGGGCGACTGATTGGTCTGGCCCTCCTGGAGGTACCGGAGGTCAAACTCGCTCCACTTCCAGTGCGGCTTCCACCCCGCCACGATGATCGGTTCCTGCTCCTCGATGGCGCTCCGAAGGCGCTGCCACGTGGCCGGGCCACTGGCCGCCACCGCCGAGAAGCCCTCGATGTCGTGCTGGGCCAGCACCTGGCGGATGTTCTCGTTGGTGGGCGACCCGGCCTCGATGCCGTGGATCTGTCCATCGAGGGCCTCGCGGTACTCGTCGATGTTGGCCGCCGAGCGGAGGTCCATGTAGGCCGGGACCACCAGCCCGCCCGAGGTGCCCCGGTACGTGTAGCCGAGCTTCTGGAGCTGGTCCTGGAGGTCGCCCCACGAGTTTTGGTGTGTGGTGGGGAGCCAGGCCTCGTTAAAGAAGTCCCGATCGCCCTCCGCCACCGACGAGAAGGCGATGCCGCCCCCCTGGGCCTCTTTCAGGTCCACCGGCACGTTCAGGCTGTCCTCCAGGACCTGCGCCTGCATGTAGCTCATGGCGAGGCCCTCAATCCAGTTCACCGTGACCATCTTCAGCGTGGGCGAGGACGCGCCCTCACGATCGCCGTCGGGGGCATCGCTCCCGCAGCCGGCCACGCCCAGCGCCAGAACCGACGCCGCAACGGCCACGACACAGTACGAGCGACTAAGTGAGCGTATCGAAGCGACAAACTGTCTCATGGAAACGCATTGTTGATCAAAGAGCATTAACGTGCAGCAGGCCGGGACGTCCTGTCACGGCACCTGCGCAATCCTCATCAGTGCCACGGTCGCTCATAAAACACCCCCAACCGCCACAGGGCAGCCGGGGGTGCTGCGTCATCATCTCCGATGTCGGATTCCTACGCGCCTTGCTCGCGCGAGAAGGTGGCGTCGTCCGGAAGCGTCTCCACCGCCCCATCGGAGGCGGCGCACTCTTCGGCCTGGTCCGTCCAGGCATTGACGTCTTCCGGGTGGTTTTCAATCCACTGGTTGGCGGCCTCCCGCTTGCTCATGTCGCCGCGGTCGCGGAAGTCGGCCATGAGGCTCTCGATCTGCTCGTCGCTGACCTCCGACACCTTCAGGAAGCAGACGACCTCCTTCGGAAACTCCTCCGTGAACTCGTTGTCGACGATCTTGAAGACATCCTCAGGATCCCCGAACACCGGAGACTGTCCCGTCTGCGCGCCCTCAAGGTACTTCAGGTCGAACGAGCCCCACTTCCAGTGCGGGTACCAGCCCGTCACGACGATGGGCTGCTCGTTGTTGACGGCGTTCTCCAGCGCCTGCCAGGTGGCCGGGCCGCTGGACGCCACCACCGAGAACCCGTCGAGGCCATTGTTTTCGAGAATCTGGCGCGTCTGGTCGTTGACCGCCGCCCCGGACTCGATGCCGTTGATCTCGCCGTTCAACTCGTCGCGGTAGTTTTCCAGCTCTGAGACGCTGGAAATGTCCATGTACGCCGGCACGGTCAGGCCCACCGACGTCCCCTTGTAGGTGTACCCCAGCTTGGCGGCGCTCCCTTGCGCCTTGCTCCAGGGGTCCTGGTGGGTCGTGGGAAGCCACGCCTCGTTGAAGTAGTCGCGGTCTCCATCGGCGACCGACGAGAAGGCAATGCCGCCGCCGCCCACCTCTCGGACGTCGACCTCCATGTCATACTGGTTTTCCATGACCTGCTCCTGAACGTAGGTGAAGGCCATGCCCTCGATCCAGTTGACCGTGACCATGTTCATGTCTCGCGACACGTCTTGACCGTCTCCGCCGCCCCCACAGCCGGCGAGCCCGGTTCCAAGAAGGCCGATGGCCGCAACAACGGCGAGGAAGGAGCGAAGTGATGTCGAGAAAAGCTTCATATCGTTAAGGCGTTTGCTTGTGATGGTGAGTGTCAACGTTGTGTCGTCAAGCATCGAGACGCGCCTGGACGGGAGACGGTGTGTCTCCTCATCCCGGTCGCCGTCACAAAAAGAACGGTGTCGTTTCTCCAAAGCAAGGTGTCGTGGACTATCCCGTCGCGGCCTGGGTAGAAGCGCCCACCTTTTCCCCCACGGCCTGCGTGATGCGGTCCAGGAAAATGGCCAGAATCACAATGGCCAGCCCCCCCTCAAACCCGACCCCAATGCGCAACTGCTGAATGCCCTCCACGACCGGGTCTCCCAGCCCGCCGGCCCCGATGAGGGCGGCGATCACCACCATCGACAGGGCCAGAAGCACCGTCTGGTTGACCCCCGCCAGGATGGTGGGCAGTGCCATTGGCAGCTCCACCTTGAAGAGCATCTGGCTCGGGGTGGACCCGAAGGACTGCGCCGCCTCCACCGCTTCCTCCGACACCTGCCGGATGCCGAGGTTGGTCAGGCGCACGCACGGGGGCGTGGCGAAGATGAAGGTGGCGATGACGCCCGGCACCTGCCCCAGCCCGAAGAGCACGACGGCCGGAATGAGGTACACAAACGCCGGCATCGTCTGCATGAAGTCGAGGATCGGCCGCACGATCGCGTCCACCACGTCGTTTTTCGCCGCCCAGATGCCCACGGGAATCCCGATGAGCAGCGAGAGCAGCGTCGCCGTGGCGACGAGCGCCAGCGTCTGCATGGTGAACTCCCACAGCCCCATGCCGAAGGCAATCTCTACCCCAAGCAGGGCAAACTCAACATCTTCGAGGAGGGTCAACCCAATCACCGTGAAAATTGCCACGCCCCGGGAGGCCACCCACCACGCAAGGAGGGTAAAAAGCAGAATCATCGCCCAGCTTGGCAGGAAGAGCAATGCCTCCTCCAGCCCCGTGATGGTTGCCCCAATCACGGACGTCACGCCGTCGAGGAAGGGGCCGAAGTTGTTTTGAATCCATTCAATAAGGGACGCGAAGGCACCGCCAAGATCCAATCGCATGGGCACTTAGAGTCTCCGTTCAAACGATGAGCGTGGAGGAAAGACCGTCTGGAATCAAGCCACCGCCGCTTCGGGATCTTCGTCGGTCCGTCCGGCGCGGGCGTCCCGTCGCCGGGCCCCGTCGGCGTTCTGCACGACCTCCTCCATCACGGCCTTCTGGCTTACGACCCCCTGGAGAGTGCCGTCCGAGTCGCGCACGGCCAGGGGCCCCTCCGCGTCCATCAGGGTCGGGAGCAGCTCGGCGATCGGTGTGTGGGACGAGACGGACGGGCCGTCGGCGGGCACCGTCTCGTCGTCGCGGAGGTCGCGCATCACGGTGCGGGCGGGGACGATCTTCGTGCGGTCCACGTTCTCGACGAAGGAGCGCACATACTCGTCGGCGGGCTCGGTGAGGATCTCGGTGGGGGTTCCGATCTGAGCGATGCGTCCATCTTTCATGATGGCGATGCGGTCGCCCATCTTCAGCGCCTCGTCGAGGTCGTGGGTAATGAAGAGGATCGTACAGGCCGGGTCCCACTGCTCCTGCAGCTCCAGCAACTCGTTCTGCATGTCGGCCCGAATCAGAGGGTCGAGGGCACTGAAGGCCTCGTCCATCAGCAGGATTTCAGGGTCGTTGACGAGGGCCCGGGCCAGGCCCACCCGCTGCTGCATGCCCCCACTCAGCTGGCTGGTCTGGCTGTCCTCGTAGCCGTCCAGGCCCACGAGCTCCAAGGACTGGCGGGCCTTCTCGCGCCGCTGCTCCTTGTCCATCCCCGCCACCTCCAGGCCGTACTCCACGTTCCCGATGACCGTTCGGTGGGGGAAGAGCCCAAAGTTCTGAAAGACCATCGACATCTTGGTCCGGCGCAGCTCGCGGAGGCGGTCTTCGTCGAAGGCCGTCACCTCGTCGTCGTGGACGCGCACGCTCCCGAAGGTCGGCTCAATCAGCCGGTTCACACACCGGAGCAGCGTCGACTTCCCACTTCCCGAGAGCCCCATGACCACGAAGATTTCCTGCTCTTGCACCTCGAAGTTGGCATCGTCCACCGCGATTACGGAGCCGGTCTCTTCCTTGACCTTTGCCTTCGACGTTCCCTCCTTCGCGAGGGTACGAGCGCGCTCGGGGTCGCCCCCAAAAATTTTCCAGAGTCCCTTTGCTTCGATAACAGCCATGACGTACGTAGCTTGTTCGCTAAGTGTAAGCGTAGTGGGGACAAGCCAACTGCAGAGAGCAAGCGGGCACGATGCGTTTCGCCTGCGCCCAGGACTCTACTAATTAGCTACTTGGGGGGAGACATGTTTAGAGAAACAGGACCGTTCTCCCCATTCTCCCCCTCTTTCATACAACCTTATAAAGAGTCACACGAACGAGCCCCTATTTTTTATCCTTCGAGTTTTATAACTCGAGAATTCTCAAAAAGGGGTGCGAAGTACGAAACCGAACAAAAAGTTCAGACATTCTTGGGGCCGACTGTGCCACAGGCGATTGGTCGGCGACGCTCCCGAACGCCCGAGGCTCAATTCATAGACCGATTCCTCATCTTTGAACCGACCGTCCCGTGTCTCATGCCCGACGATCGCTCCGCGAAGGTCATCGAAGCCGTTGCCGACGGCCTGCGCCTACAGGTGGGGGACCTGCCGGGCGACTACGCCCCCAGCCTGCTGAAGGCCAAGCCTGCGGCCTATGTCGTGGGCTTCACGGCGGGGGTGAGCCGCGCGATGGACGAGCCCGTGGGCAACCACACGATCCGCACCCTGGAACGGGGCTGCCGACAGGGCCTTCCGCGTGAGGGCGACCTTGGACAGCGTCTCGCCGACATCGCGGCGGGCATCGTCTTCGACGGAAGCGTCACCAGCGATCCGGACCTCACGACGATCCGCGAGAACGGCGAGGAGGAGGGCCGCGCGTTCGTGGAGGACCGCTCGCCCCCCTCCTTCCTTGGCGATCTGGTCTACGACTGACCGGCCCAATCGGGCTTCCCCCGGCGCGGCCGTGGGGGGCGTCTCTCTCCTCCTCGAGGGAGGATCTCAGCCGCACCGTCTCCGCTACACCGTCTCCGCTACGAGAGGCCTGTAAAGCCTCCCCCGGATGGTCTCAACGCCCGACGAGCCGCCCCCACAAACCTGCTCCGAGACAAAAAAAGAGCGCCGGCCCTGAAGAAAGCCGGCGCTCCGTGTTTTTTCACAAGGGGCGCTGCGCTAGGCCGCCACCGGCTCGGCGTGCTCGATGCGGGTGCCCAGCACCTCCAGGAACTGACGGATCCAGGCGGCGTGGGCGGGCCAGGCCGGGGCCGTGACGAGGGTGCCGTCGGTCACCGCCTCGGTCATCTCGAGGTCGACGTACGTGCCACCGGCGGCCTCCACCTCCGGCGCGCAGGCCGGGTACGCCGAGCAGCGGCGTCCCTCCAGCACGTCGGCGGCGGCGAGGGTCTGCAGGGCATGGCAGATCGCCGCCACGGGCTTGTCTTCCTCGAAGAAGTGCTGCACCGCCTCGATCACTTCATCGTTCAGGCGCAGGTACTCCGGCGCGCGGCCGCCCGGCAGGCAGAGCGCGTCGTAGTCGGCCGGGTCCACCTCGTCGAAGGTGGCGTTGAGGGCAAAGTTGTGGCCCGGCTTCTCCGTGTAGGTCTGGTCGCCCTCGAAGTCGTGGATGGCCGTCTTAATCGTGTCGCCGGCCTCCTTCTCGGGGCACACGGCGTGCACCTCGTGGCCCGCCAGGTCGAGCATCTGGAAGGGGACCATCGTTTCGTAGTCCTCGGCGAAGTCGCCGACGATCATCAGGATCTTTTTGGACATGGCTGATCTGGGGATTTTGTAAACAGGGCGAGAGTTTTGCATCGTTTTGCATGCCGGACGGGGCGGGATGGGTTCGGCCCGTCGGCCACGCAGGAGACATACGCACGACCACGATTGAGGCTCCGGGCCTCCGCGGGGACCTACGCGCCGACACCTACCCTCTTCTGCCCGGTCCGTCTGCGGCCCAGTGCTACGTCAGGGCGGAGGCGGCCCGGCGGCCCGCTTCGATGGCCCCGTCGAGGTAGCCGGGATGGTCGGCGGCGGTTTCGGCCGCGGCAACGTGCAGGCGCCCCTCCCACTGGGCGCGTCGGAGGACAGGGGCAGGGTCTGGGGGCGTGTGCGGCCCCGGCTTGGGCCCCGTGGGCGGCGTCGTGGCCGTGTCGTGCCGCCAGTCGGCCGTTGCGATGCCGATCGGGGAGTCGGCGGCCTCACCGAAGCAGTGCACGAGCTGACGAACGAGGGCGGCGTCCCGCGTGCCCGGATCGCTTGGGGTGGGGGAATCGGGGCCTGGGGGATGCATAAACCCGACGAGGGCGGCGTGGCCGTCGGGCGTCACGGCGTCGTGCCAGTCGTGCACCGGCCCGACGGCGCTCCGCACGCGCCCGGCGAGGCCCTGCTCGCGCCAGAACGGGCGGTCGTAGACCACGGCCGCCTTGGCCGAAGGACTCATCCAGGTCGTGGTGTCGCGGAGGGCCGAGGCCAGCGCGTCCGGCAGCGCAGGGTCGAACTGAAGGGCATGGGCGGCCAGTCGGGGCGGAAGGGCAAGCACCACCGCGTCGACCGACGCATCCTGGGGGCCCTCGGGCGTCTGGGCGGTGGCCTGCACCTGTCCCCCCGCGCGCTGCAGGGCGCGGAGGCGGTGGCGAAGGCGGAGGGCGGCGTCCGGAAGGGCGGCGGCGAGGCGCTCGTGGAGGGCCTGGGCCCCGCCCACGAGGCGCCAGGAGGGCGGCGGGGCCTCCGGCCACTCGAAATGGTCTACGGGATCGTCCCGGGCCCACTCCTGCACCGCCACGCCGGGCTCGTGCTGGCGCACCCGCTCGATGCCGAGGCGCTCGGCCAGCGTGCGCACCCGTTCGTGCGCCTCCCAGTGCCAGGACGCCCCCAGGTCGAGACGCACGTCGTTGGGGCCGACGGCCGGGCTCCAGCACCGTCCCCCCACTCGATCGCGCGCCTCCCAGACGCGGACCGACACGCCCGCCTCGTGCAGTTCGGTGGCCGCCACGAGGCCCGCCAGCCCCGCTCCCGCGACCAGAATGGACGGGGACTCAGACATGTGCGGCCTACTCTGCTCCTGTCGACGATCGAAAATACGCGTCTATGCTGTACCGGCCGGGGCCCGTCAACAGGAGCGCCGCGAACACCGTCGCCATCTCCGTGGCGTGCCAGGGCCCTTCCCCCGCCGCGATGTGGCTCGACGCCGCGACGAACATGGTCCCCAAGAGAAGCCCCAGGATCGGGCGAAAGAGCAGGCCGAGCATCAGGCAGACGCCGCCCACGAACTCCGTGGCCGCCGCCATGAAGCCCCAGAAGGTGGGCCAAAAGGTGATCCCAAAGATGCCCATGGTGGCCCCCAGATCCGCCCACTGCGCGGGCCCCCCAAACATCTTATCGGCCCCGTACACGAAGACGAACGAGACGCCGATGCCGATCCGAAGGACGAGCAGCGCGAGGTCGATGGAGGCCCACCGGGACGAGTCCATGACGGTTACTGGGTTGATTGGAAGACAGGAACGCGTTTCTCGAGCCCCGCCAGCCGTGCCGACCCGGCCGGACGTCAGCCCGCGAGCTCATCGACGCTGTATTTCCCCGGCCCCACGAAGACGAGGCTCAGGAACACGAACGCGTACAGGAGGGCCGTTTCGGGACTGCCGTCGATGGCCCCGGTGATGTGGGCCGTCGCGGCCACGGCCATGTTGATCACGAGGAGGAGGGCCGCCGGGCGAGTCAGCAGACCGAGTGCAACGAGCAAGGCCCCAGCGAACTCGGCGAGGGCGGCCATCAACCCCCAGAAGGTGGGGGCGAAGCCGAGCCCGAAGATCTCCATCGTGCCGCCCAGCCCGGCCCACTGCTCGGGCCCGCCGACGATCTTTCCCCATCCGTGGCCGACGGCCATGTACAAGCCAAACGTTGCACGGAGCAGGAGGAGGCCCAGGTCCCGGAATTTGCTAAGGTGTGTCCAGATCATAGCTCGACGAGCAGTTTTAAAAGGCTAGATGAACCCGCCTCAAGTATAGAAAACGGCGGGCGGTTTGTCGAGCGGCGCCGTTCGGCACCGGGGACGAAGCCGAGAGATGCCTCCGCGCGTCGAAGAGTCGAAGAATGGTCCAGGGCACAACGGAGAGCGGCCTACTCGATCGTCCAGGTCTCCCCGGAGCGGAGCAGCGCATCGAGGTCGCCCTCGCCCTGCTCTGCCGTGACACGGTCGAGCTGTTGATGCACGCGTTCCGCGTACGTGGGCCGCTCCGTGCGGTGGATCACCCCGAACGGGCGGGGCAGCTGTGTACCGGTCTCGTCCAGGCGGGGAATCGGGTCGCCGTCGTCATCCTGCCACGACATGCGGCCGAGGATGGTGGCCAGCTCCGGGGAGGTCTCGTCGTGCACGAGGCAGTCGTCGACCGACCAGTCGCCGCCCTCCAGGTCGACCACCTCGGGCTGGAGGGTGTCGAGCCGGATGCCCCTCGTGCCGTTGGCGAACGTCATCGGCTCGCCGTGCTCCAGGAAGAGGGCGCGCTCGTCCTTCGTCTCCCGCTCGGTGAATTCGAAGAAGGCCCCGTCGTTGAAGATGTTGCAGTTCTGGTAGATCTCCAGGAAGCCCGTGCCGTCGTGGGCGTGGGCGGCCTGCATCATGGCCTTCATGTGCTGCGGATCGCGGTCCATGGTGCGCGCCACGAAGGAGGCATCGGCCCCCAGTGCAACGGACACGGGATTAAAGGGCCGATCCACAGAGCCGTAGGGCGTGCTCTTCGAGACGGTCCCCGCGTCGGACGTGGGGCTGTACTGGCCCTTCGTAAGGCCGTAGATCTCGTTGTTGAAGAGCAGGATCTGCGTGTCGAGGTTGCGGCGGAAGACGTGGATCAGGTGATTGCCGCCGATGGAGAGCGCGTCGCCGTCGCCGGTCACCACCCACACGTCCAGCTCCGGGGTGCTCGTCTTGAGCCCCGTAGCCACGGCCGGGGCCCGCCCGTGGATGCTGTGCATGCCGTACGTGTCCATGTAGTACGGAAACCGGCCCGCACACCCGATGCCGCTAATGAACACAACGTTCTCCTTGTCCACCCCCAGGTCCGGCAGCAGACGCTGCACGGTCGACAGGATGGCATAATCGCCGCAGCCGGGGCACCAGCGCACCTCTTGGTCCGACTGGAAGTCTTCCCGGGAGAGCGCCTCGCCCCCGCCGTCGCCGCTGTAGCCGGGCGGGAGCGTGGGGCCATCGTCCCCATCGCCATCACTGCCGGGCGAGGGCGGGCCCGCAGGCTTCTTCGCCCCCGGTGGCCCTGCCGGTTTTTTCGTGCCCGGGTCGTCCGATTCGTCATCCCCACCCCCGAGCCCCGGTGGGAGGTCTGGTTTCTTCGTGCCGGGTGCCGTCTGCTCGTCGGACGCGCTCTGGTCCTGATCGTCGCCCCCGCCGGCAAGGCCGGGCGGAAGGTCCGGCTTCTTGGTGCCGTCCGGCGTCTGGCCCTTCGAGGAGGAATTTGACGTTTCGTCGCTCATCGATGTCGGGTCGGGTCCATCAAGAAAATCGGTTCCCTGTCACGGCGTGTTGCGTGTTTCGTATCGCGTATCGGAGCCTGCCGTGACGAAATACGCAATACGGAATACGCGTTCTAGGCGGGCGTCGGCGCCCCGAGCAGGCTTTCGATCTCGCCCACGATCTCCTCCGCCCGGAAGGGCCGTCCCTGAATCTTGTGGAGGGGCGCGAAGTCGCGGCTCGGGTACTGGTCGCGCAGGACGCGGATCAGCTGGCCGTTGTTGAGCTCGGGGACGAGCACGCGGTCGAAGCGGTCGCACACGGCCCCGAGGTCGGCCGGCAGGGGCCACACGTGGCGGAGCACGACGCTGCCGACGCGGCGCCCCTGGTCGTTGGCCCGCTCGGTGGCCTCTTCAATCGCCCCCTTCGTGGACCCCCAGCCCAGCACGAGCAGGTCGCCGTCGGCGGCCCCGTGCACCTGCGTGGGCGGAATGTCCTGCGTCACGTTCTGCACCTTTTGGGCCCGCATCTCCACCATCTTCTGGTGGTTCTCAGCGTCGTAGGAAACGTCGCCCGTCCGGTGCTCCTTCTCCAGCCCGCCGAGGCGGTGCTCCAGGTCGGGCGTGCCGGGCCGGGCCCAGGCGCGGGCCAGCGTCTCCGGGTCGCGCACATACGGCAGGAACTGGTCGTTGCCGTCCTGGTCCTTGTGCATCGTGCGCTCGGTGGCCTCCGTCTCGAAGTCAACCTCAAAGGGCGGGAGCGCGTCGGTGTCCGGAATGCGCCACGCCTCCGAGCCGTTGCCGAGGTAGCCGTCGGCCAGCAGAATCACGGGCGTGCGGTACTTGGTGGCGATGCGACACGCCTCGTAGGCGGTGTGGAAACAGTCGCCCGGCGACGTGGCGGCGAGCACCGGGAGCGGCGCCTCCCCGTTGCGGCCGTACACGGCCTGCAACAGGTCGCCCTGTTCCGGCTTCGTGGGCAGGCCCGTGGACGGGCCTCCGCGCTGCATGTTGATGATGACGAGCGGCAGCTCCGTCATGACGCCGAGGCCGATCGTTTCCGTCTTGAGGGCCACGCCGGGGCCGGAGGTGGCGCACACGCCGAGGTCGCCCCCAAAGCTGGCGCCGAGCGCCGAGGTCGCGGCCGCGATCTCGTCTTCGGCCTGGAACGTGATGACGCCAAAGTTCTTGTGCTCGCTCAGCTCATGGAGGATGTCCGACGCCGGCGTGATGGGGTAGGAGCCATAGAAGAGCCGGAGATCACTCTTCACGCTCGCGGCCACGAGGCCCAGCGCCAGCGCCTCGGCGCCCCGCACGGCACGGTAGGTGCCGGGTTTCATCGCGGCCTCGTTCACCTCATACTGCACCGCGAAGGCCTCCACCGTCTCGCCGTAGTGGTACCCCTTCTTCAGCACTCGCAGGTTCGCGTCGCGGATCTCGGGGGCGTCCTCAAACTTCTCATGGATCCACTCCTGTGCGGGCTCGACCGGGCGATCGTACATCCAGAGCGCCAGCCCGAGGGCAAACATGTTCTTCGACCGGTCGGTCTCCTGTACGGACAGGTCCGTATCGGACAGTTCCTCACGGGTGATCTCGGTGAGGGGGACTTCCTGCACCTGGTAGTCGTCCAGCGTGCCGTCCGTGAGCGGGTTGGTGTCGAGGTCCGCTTTCTTCAAGTCCTTCTCCTCGAACGCGTCGATGTTGGCGATAATCGTGCCGCCCGGTCGGACGCGGTGGAGGTGCACCTTGAGCGCCGCCGCGTTCATGGCGACGAGCAGGTCCACCTTTTCGCCCGGCGTGCGCACCTCTTCGGCGCCGAAGTGAAGCTGAAAGGCACTCACGCCGAAGGTGGTGCCCGCCGGGGCTCGAATCTCGGCGGGATAATCCGGCAGCGTCGCGAGGTCGTTCTGGGCGTAGGCGGAGGCAAGAGTGAACTGCGACCCGGTGATCTGCATTCCGTCCCCGGAGTCCCCGGCGAAGAGAACTGTGGCCTCGGGAATTTCCTTCGTCTCCGTTGTGTCAGCGGGCGCGCTCATCCGTATCGTTTAGATCCGTTCTAAATTGGCGGCAATAGCAACGATGAGTCCCACCCGAAGGTTCGAGGGCAGGGCCTGGTGCGGGGCCTCTGCCCCACTGCTTTCAATCGGGGTTCACGCCGCCGAGGCGCGCCGGTCGAGGTCGCCCCTGCCGGTTACGACTCCGTGGCGTGCGCCCCCTCTTCTTCGCCCGGCGACGTGTGAAGTCCGCACTCCGTTTTGTCCCGGTCGCCCCAACGTCCCTCTCGCGAATAGCCGTCGGCCTGGTCCACCGGCTCGGTGCACGGCACGCAGCCAAGGCTGGGGTAGCCCTGGTCGTGCTTCGGGTTGTAGGGGAGGTCGTGCTCGAAGAGGTACTTCCACACCTGCTTCTGCGTCCAGGTGGCCAGCGGGTTGATTTTGAACACCCCGTACTGCCCTTCCCAGGACAAGATGTCCGTGTCCGCGCGGCGCTCGGACTGATCGCGGCGGACGCCCGTGATCCAGCCCCGGCGGTCGTCTAGGAACGTCTGGAGCGGCTTCACCTTGCGGAGGAAGCAGCAGCGGTTCGGGTCCCGGTTCCAGAGTTCCTCCCCCTCCTGCTCCGCCTGCTCGTTGAGCGAGAGCCCCCCGTGGACGCGCGTCACGTCAACATCGAGCCGCTCGTCCAGGTCGTCGCACAGCTCGTAGGTCTCCGGGAAGAGCAGATCGGTGTCGAGGTAGAAGACCGTCGTGCCGGGCCGGAGGTCGGCCAGCATGTGCATGATGACGATGCCCGACGGCCCAAAGCCGGTCCCCTGCACCAGGTCGTCGCCGAAGGTGTGGGTGGCCCAGTTGAGGATGGCCTTCGGCCCGTGGGGCTCAAACTGGGCGTTCAGGGCCGCCAGCCGCGAGCTCGACCAGGGCGCGGGACCGTCGTCGGAAGAAAAGGCCATTGCGGCGGACGGAAGGGCGTGGACGCAGGGCGGATGTGCTCGGGTTGGCACCCGATTTGCGGCGAACTGGTTCAAAACAAGCGTTCGGCGCGGTGGGCGTCAACCGCCCCGCCCCGTGAAAGCGGTTCTATGAAATCTGCGGGGGCCCCGTTGAACAATTCTTTGCTGGCCGGTAACAATGTGGCTGTGCATTTTTCGGTGACGCCTCCGTTTTTCTAACTCGGGCTAGACCCTTTTGGAAGCTGTCCCCAACGCCATGATCAGCTACGCCTCCACCACGCGCAGGATCACCGTCACCGTGCGGCCCATCTACCTGGACGAGCCCTCCGACCTCCTGGAGCGCGAGTTCGCGTTCGGCTACGCGATCCAGATCGAGAACGACAGCGCGAACGAGGTGCAACTGCTTCGGCGTCGATGGATCATTGAGGAGGCCAACGGCAGCCGGCAAGACCTGACCGGCGACGGCGCGCTCCGCCCCCACCCGGTAATTGCCCCCGGGGAGATCCACGTCCACGACGGGTCTTGCACGATCGAGTCGTTCAACGGAACTGTGGAGGGCAACTACCTGGTGCAGCGGGCCGACGGGGAGCAGTTCCGCGTCTCCGTGCCGCCGTTCCCCCTCCACGCCGCGGCGAATTGAGCGTATTGCGTATTTCGTATTGCGTATTTCGTGCTTGGTGAGGACAGCAATTCTACACAGTACGCATCACGCAATACGCACCGTTCTTCCCGAGAGAGAACGTCGTTCCCGCAGAATTAGTGGCGGGTCCTCGAGCGGATGCCGCGTCCATCAACTCGCCACGACCTCAATCTCGATGTCGTACTCCTCGGTCGTGAGCGTGATCGTCTGGTTTTCGTTGGTGAGCCCGTAGTCTTCGATGGCGTCCGGAAAGACCTCGTCCGGAATGTCCATGTTGAAGAAGGCGTCGGCCACGACCTGCCAGTCCTCCGGCGTAAGGTGCACGGTGGCGTCGCGGCCTTCGGCCACCATCGGGGCGTATTCGAGCACCTTTTCGAGGTGGTTGACCGCCTGCTTGATGTGCTTGTTCTCGGGGATGTCGGAGTCGAGATTGGCCATGTCGGGAGCGGCAGCGTCCATGAAAACCTAAGTGGCTGCGCTCAACGTGGGGCGTCGTTTCCACGTTCCCGGTTGGGCCGGATGAGAGCATGGAGGCGTGAGGAAAAAGAGTGGGAGGCACGGAAGCACGAGCACAGAATCATCGATCCTCGCTTCTCGCCGGGCAAAGGTTCGATCTCAGGTCGCACCGGACCTGCACCCGC
>NZ_JAZKRW010000080.1:0-14333 GCF_036626415.1 Salinibacter sp. | reverse complement strand
GGCATCAGTCGTTGGCATCAGTCGGTGGCGGAGGGCCCGCCGGGGGACGCCACGGAGGCGGACGGCTCGCTGTCGTCGTGGGGCGGGCGGGGCGGTGAGGTGGCCTCGCCCTCGTCGGTGGGGGCGGTGTCCCAAAAGGCGAGAACGGGGCGGAGGCCGGTGCCCTGGTACACCACCGCCACGAGGCCTGCGAGCACATAAAAGACGAGCTGCGCCCCATGGGTGAGGAAGGCGTAGGTGAGGGCCTCGGCCGACGGGACGCCGTACAGGTGGACGAGCGCCTGTTCGGTGATGTAGTGGTACGACCCGATGCCTCCGGGGGAGGGCACCAGAATCCCGATTGCGCCGATGGCCATCAGGGCCCACGCATCCAGAATGCCGATGCCGTAGGGCTCCGCGAGGTGGAGCATCCGGAAGGGAAGGTAGGCCATCAGGAGGTACCCGCCCCACATGCCGACCGTGGAGGCGGTGATGGCGCCGCGGCGGGGCGAGGACACCAGCGTTGCCATCCCTTCTCGAAATGACACCACGGCGGGCTTCAGGGTGTGTGCCCAGAGGCGCCCGAGCCACGATCCCTCTCGCCGGAAGAGCCAGCGAACGCCCCAGGTTGCGAGGACAAGCAGCAGGCCCACGCCGAGTATTCCTCCCACCAATCCGTCAAGAGAGATGGACTGGAGGCGGAGCAGGGCCGGGGCCACGAACTGCTCGCGCAGCACGTCGAGGCGGTTGAAAAGCAGTCCGACCGCACTCAGCAAGGCGAGCCCCAGCACCACCGTGTCGAAAATGCGTTCAGACACGACCGTGCCGAAAAGGCTGCTGAACCGATAAGAGGTGCGGGCCGAGAGGTTGGCGGTCCGCGCCACTTCGCCCATGCGGGGGGCCACGTAATTCACCATGTACCCGATCATGACGGAGGAAAAGGAGGCCTCCAACATGCGAGGAGAGCGGGCGGCGTCTTCCTTCTGATCCTCAGGACGGGGCAGCGCCTCGACGAGGATCTGCCATCGCCAAGCGCGAAGAAGATTGCTGCCCAGGACGAGCACGATCAGGGGGAGCAGCCAGCGGTAGTCGGCCTCGCGGAACGCCGTCCAGATGTTGTCAAGGTTCACCCCGTATAGGGCGAGGGCCAACAGGCCTCCGGCCAGCACGAAACTTCCAACTTGAAACCAGCGTCGGCGACTCAGCACGTGTCGTAAAATCCGTCCCAGTGTCGTTGTGTCTTCGAAGGCCCTCCGTCACTCGGTGGAATCCGCTCGGAGGTTGACCACCTCCACGCCCTCGGGAGCAGCAAACGAGAACGCATTCTCGTTGAGGCGCGGATTGACCCTGATGTCGCGCAGCCGAAGGTCCAAAATCGATCCGTTGCGGTCGACGGCCCGGAGGCGTGTCACGATGCGGTCGGAGCGGCGCACCCAAAGGGTCGCCTCCTTAAACCGGGCCGACGCGTTTGCCGCGGCCAGGGACAGCACCTCGTGCGGTGCGTCGTCTCGGGAAGAGGAGCGGGTGGAGGCCAGATCGTATTTCTCCGGCGCGGTGGTGAGGAAGGTCTGCGGCGTCAGGGTGGAGGCCTCCGCGTCGGCGTCGTTGACTACGACTTGGCTGTCTGCGGGGGCGTAGATCCACGTCGTGGTGCCGTTCGTCACAACGGTTTGCGTCGGCGTCTCTACGCGATACTTGTTTTTCGAAAGAAGCACCGTGCCATCGATCTGCGAGGAGTCGTCCGCAAACTCGGAGGCGGTCACCTGTGTGAAGGAGGCCCGCAGGCCCCCCAAGGCTGCGTAGCGAGACTGCAGTTCTTGAAGGGACAGGGCGTCCTGAGCGCCCGCAGGGAGAGGGGCGGCCAGGCACAAAAGAAGGCCGGCCAGTATGGCGCGTCGCAGCATCGGCGGTGGGGAGGCAGAAGGGAGACATGACGTGGGGCAAACGTAACGACCAGTCCCTCAAATTATCGTGGACTCGTCGCCCGATCACGAAAAATTGACGGCCGGCCCCGGCCTGGGTTATCCGTCGAGCGAATAAATCGCCTGGGGGACGTGGTCGGGCCCCTCCGAGGCGAGGGTGCTTTCGTAAAGGACGAACTGGTCAGCGTTGAAGGCCGGGAAGGAGGGCCCATTCTGACGTCGCAGAAATGCATGAACGGCCTCTGGGGCGGTATCGTCCAGCCGGGCGAGGGTGACGTGAGGGGTGTAGTCTCGGTCTTCCGGAGACAGGCCTTCCGTGCTGAGTGCATCACTCACCGCTTCGTGCAGGGCCACCAGGGACGCAGTGCGTTCCAGCCCGAGCACCAGAACGCGGGGGGAGCGCCGAGACGGCAGCACGTCCAGGCCGTAGGGCTTGCAGCGGACCGGTGAAGCCTTCATGTCTGCAAGCGCCTGTTCGTATCGGGCTGCCTGTTCGGGGCGGGTGTCGCCGATAAAGCGGAGCGTCACGTGAAACTGGTCCGGACTGGTCCACCGGGCATCGAGCGCGGAGGGCGCCTGCAGGTCAGCTACTTCGTTCCGGAATCCATCGGGAAGATCGATTGCAGTGAAGAGTCGCATGTCGGGGGAGCGTATGAGAAGTGCTCTTCGAGATGAGGTGCATCGACGAAACTGGACGATGGGCGGAGGGTTCAGATCATTGCAATTTTCCCCAACAAGACCGAGGAAGCGCGTGCAGCTTCGAAAAATCAGGTCGGGGGGACAGACCGGCGTTGATCGGGCAGCGCTCGATGCGGCGCTGGCCCACAACGTGCCAGCGGGGGGATGGTGTCCGCGGGAACGGCGAGCGGAAGACGGCCCCATTTCCTCGCGATATCCCCTCCGGGAAACGCCGTCGGCCGAGTATGCGCAACGGACTGCGTGGAACGTACGAGACAGCGACGGGACGCTTCTCATTGCTCCGTCGCCGCTGGAGGGGGGCACCGCCCTCACGCGACAGGAGGCGGAGGCGCGCGGAAAGCCGGTCCTCCACGTACGTCTCACCGACCCCGTCCCGGTCCCGATGATCCACGCGTGGGGAACAGAACACGACGTGCGGGTGCTAAACGTGGCGGGGCCACGAGCGAGCGAGGTGGACGGCATCTACCGCCGGGCCCGAACCCTGCTCGAGACTTTTCTGGCATCGATGTAGGACCTATTCGGGGTCTCGTGGAGGCGGTGGGTCGGAGGGGCGCCGGCGGTGGCGCTGGGCGAAGAGGTCTTCGCCGTCGTCGACGCGTCCGGCCGCGATCCAGAGAAGGCGGACCCCCACGGCCGTGGCGAGTACGACGAACAAGGTGAAGGCCGGCCAGAGGGGAGCTTCGAAGCCAAACTGGCTCGCACGGGCCTCCGGGAAGCGGATCCATTTGTCGAGCCCCCAGGCCGCCATCCCCGCCCCGAGCAGAGCAAACACAAAGGCTGCCCCTTTCAGAAGACGGACCGCCGTCGTGGGAGAGGAAGAATCAGTCCGTGGAGGCATACTGGTCAGTCCAGTTGTTCAGAGCAGGTCGAACGGGAAGGCCGGCCTCGCGAAGATGCTCTTTGGCCTCCTCCACGGTATACTCGCGAAAGTGAAAGATGGAGGCGGCCAGCACGGCGCTGGCGCCCCCGTCCACGAGGCCGTCCCGCAGGTGCTCCAGGGTGCCGGCCCCGCCGGAGGCGATGACCGGAATCTGAGTCCGCTCCGTTACGGCGCGGAGGAGGTCAAGGTCGTAGCCGTCTTTGGTGCCGTCCCGGTCCATCGACGTGAGCAGAATCTCGCCGGCCCCTCGCGCCTCCGCTTCGGCGGCCCACTCCACGGCGTCTGTGCCGGTCGGCTTTCGGCCGCCGTGGATCACCACTTCCCAGGCGGGGCCCTCCACACCATCCCGCCGCTTCGCATCGATGGCCACGACGATGCACTGGTTGCCGAACGCATCGGCCCCCTGGGCGATCAGCTCCGGGTCCTTCACGGCCGCGGAGTTGATGGCCACCTTGTCGGCCCCGGCCTGCAGCATCGCCCGCATGTCGTCGACCGACCGGAGGCCCCCGCCCACGGTGAGGGGGATGAACACCTGGTCGGCGGTGCGGCGCACCACGTCGTGCATGATGTCGCGGTCCTCGTGCGTGGCGGTGATGTCGAGGAACACGAGCTCGTCGGCCCCGGCGGCATCGTAGGTGCGGGCCTGCTCCACCGGGTCGCCGGCGTCGCGGATGTCGACAAAGTTGATGCCCTTGACGACGCGGCCTTCGTCCACGTCCAGGCAGGGGATGATGCGTTTCGCGAGGGGCATACGGGGCGAGGAAGAGGGCAGGTGTGACGAAAAGCGAGCTACCGCAGCGACGCTGTGGAGAACGTGTCGAGGTCGACCGCGTCCTTGTCCTGCCACGCCCAGAACTGCTGGCAGGGGAAGCGGTTTTCGTAAAGCGCCGTGCCCACGATGACCGAGTCAACGCCGTAGGGCTGGAGCGTCTGAATGTCGAGCAGGTCCTCGTGCTCGCCTACGCCGCCAGACGCTGTGATCTTCGTGTCGGAGAGCTGGCGGCCGAGCGCCCGATACGCCTGAATGTTGGGGCCCTCCATCGTCCCGTCCCGGCTGATGTCGGTGTAGACGAGACGCCGCACGCCCCGCCGCTCCATGTCCTGCGCAAAGGCGACCGCGTCGAGCCCCGATCCCTCCGTCCAGCCCTGCACGCGTACCTCTCCGTCCCGGGCGTCGATGCTCACAACCACCCGCTGGGCCGAGAATCGCTCCACGGCCTGCTCTACGAAGTCGGGATCGCGGACGGCCGCGGTGCCCAAAATGACGCGGTACACGCCCCGGTCGAGGGCCGCCTCAATTTGGTCCATGGAGCGGATGCCGCCGCCGAGCTGGATCGGAATGTCGAGCGCATCGCACATGGCGCCGATCACGCTGCGGTTGTGCTCGCCCTCCCCCCGAGCGGCGTCAAGGTCAACCACGTGGAGCGTCTGCGCGTTCTGCACGCGCCACAGCTTCGCCATCTTCACCGGATCGTCGAAGTAGACCGTCTCGTCGTCGTACGAGCCCTGGTGCAGACGCACGCACCGGCCGTCGCGGATGTCGATGGCGGGAATGACGAGGGGCATGGATCGGGGTGCGTGGATGCAAGGACTCTCGTATGAACCGTTACTTCCATTCGCGAGGAAGCGCAATGTTCGTAGGGGCGGATGCCTCCCCGGCAGGGGGCGGAATGAAAACGGGAACTGGGTGAAGAAGTCGCTCAGTGCACCGGGGCCTGGAACTGTGAAGACGACCGCGAATGCGATTGTTGACTCAATACGAACTCTGCGCCTCCCTCGCTGCGTCGCTGCGTCGAACAGACCGGACGCTTGCGCGGCACTGGCGGAGCGCACCAACAAACACAACGACGATTACAGTATGCAACGCGGAACGATCAAGTGGTTCGACACCGAAAAAGGATTTGGCTTCATCGAGCCCGAGGAGGGCGGTGAAGATGTATTCCTCCACGTCAGCAACATCACCGGTTCGACGGGCGGCGATGATCTGCATGAGGGCCAGTCCGTGGCGTTCGAGACGGAGCGAACAGAGAAGGGGCTCAGCGCCCTCAATGCTTCGCCGGTCGGATAACGTCGGAACGGCCGATTTAAGAACATCAGGGCCCGTCCCGCCAGGGGCGGGCTTTTCTTGTTGGGGGGATGAGGAAGCGAAGACAATACTCGTGGAGGGGCCCGATCGTGTAGGAGTTACGAAGCGACCGCCCAGCGTGGCCGCTCTGGGGAGCGTATGCGGCTCAGCTCCGCACACGGCCGGAATTGGCACCGTTTTTGATCATTTGCCACGACCGAGGAGCACGCATTACATCTAGCGCCAAGCGTTGGGGGGCTTCGCCGCATGGAAAATTCTGTCGACACTGCCATCCGGTTCCTGACGGTCCTCGCAGGCGGGGTGAGCTTCCTCGTCCTTCTGTTGATCCAGATGCTCTAGGCCGAGTCAGGCGTGAAGTTGCACCGGGCCGTTTTTAGGTCGTGACTGTGCGCTTGGCCCCTTCGCCCGCGGGAAGCGCGGCAAAATTTTCGAGCAGCCCGAGGCCCGCAGCCTGTGACTTTTCGGGGTGGAATTGCACGCCGAAGACGTTGTCGCACTGCACGACGGACGGGAACGTGTGCCCGTAGGTGGTTGTGGCGAGGACGTCGTCGGTCGTCTCCGCGACGGGATGGTAGGAGTGGACGAAGTAGACGTAGGGGGCATCGCCGAGGCCCTCCAACAGCGGGTGGGTGCGCGTCGGCTCGATCGCATTCCAGCCCATGTGGGGGACGGACAGGTCGTCGGGCATCCCGACGTCGGTGTCTCGGAAGTGCGCGACGTGCCCGGGCAACACACCGAGCCCGTCGTGCTCGCCCTTTTCGTATCCGGTCTCGAAGAGGAGCTGCATTCCCACACAGACCCCAAGAAACGGGACGCCGCGGTCAATGACCTCGTGGATTGCGTTCTCCAGGTCGCGTCGGCGGATCTCGTCGATGCAGGCGCGAAACGCCCCAACCCCCGGCAGCACGACCCGCTCGGCGTTTGCGACCGCATCGGGACGATCCGTCCGGTGCACCGATGCTCCCACCGCTTCGAACGCTTTCTCGATCGAGCGGAGATTGCCAATGCCGTAATCGATGATGGTCGTCATGGAGACTGGGAAGTATAAAAGAAACAGTCCGAGCGGTGGGGCGGAGCGCGGATGAGCGTCGGGGGCGAGGCCCTCTACTCGTCGTTGAGCTCCTTGGAGCGTTGTGTGGCGGTTCCGACGGCGTTGATGAGCATGGTGCGGAGGCCGTGCTCTTCGAGCGACGAGACCGCAGCGATGGCGGTGCCCCCCGGCGTGGTGACCTCGTCTCGCAAAATGGCAGGGTGCTTGTCCGTGTCGATGGCCAGTTTGGCGGCGCCGTAGACGGTCTGACGCGCCAGCGTCGAAGCATCCGTTCGGGACATCCCCTGCTTCACGCCCGCGTCGGTGAGTGCCTCGATGAACATGTACACGTACGCCGGGCCGCTCCCCGACAGGCCGGTGACGGCGTCCATGTGGTCCTCGGGCACGACCACGGCGTCGCCCACGGCCTCAAAGATGGCCCGGGCCTTTTCCAGGTGGGCGTCGGTCGCGTAGGTTCCGGGAGCGAGGGCCGTCGCCCCGGCGTCGACGAGGGCCGGGGTGTTGGGCATGGCCCGGATCACAGGTTGGTCCTGCCCAAACCCGAGCTGAAGGCGCTCACTGGTGATGCCGGCCAGTACGCTGATCACGAGGACCTCCCGGTCCACGTGGTCGCGGATGTTGGTAATGACCTCGGCCCGGCCCTGGGGCTTGATGGTCAGCAGAATGACGGAGGCATCCTGGACGGCCTCCACGTTGTCGGTCGTGGTGCGCAGGCCGGGAAATTCCTCCGCCATCGCGTCGAGGGCCGAGGCGGTTCGGCGGGTCGCAATGACGTTTTCGGCCTCGATGAGGCCGCCGCCGATCATGCCGCCGATGAGGGCGTGGCCGATATTGCCGGCCCCAATGACCGCGACTGTGTCGTCTGAGAGCATGGAAGAGAGTCGAGCGTTGTTCGTGAAGAGAGAGGGGGGCGCCGTCGTCATGGGGGGCACTCGCCCCGAACGCCTCAGAAGTGAACACCGGTCCTTCGCCGGACGCAGTTCCTGGGCGCCACCGTCAGGCGAGCGTGCCTTTCGTGGAGGCGACCTCGGCGTGGTCGGCCCGGCGACGAACAGCCCCACGGAGGGCACGGGCGGCAGCCTTGAAGAGGGCCTCAATCTTGTGGTGGGCGTTGTGGCCGTGGAGGACGGTCAGGTGCAGATTGCAGCGGGCGTGGTCGGCGACCGAGCGCCACACGTGTTCAACCAACTCCGTGGAGAAGTCCCCGACCCGTTCGCGTTCGAAGGAGGCCTCCAGGTGGCAGTAGCTCCGGCCCGACAGGTCCACCACCGCCCGGGCCAGCGCATCGTCCATGGGCACGTAGGCGTGGCCATATCGGGCGATGTGGGCCTTGTCGCCGAGGGCGTCGCCGAGGGCCCGGCCGAGGCCGATGGCGACGTCCTCAACGGTGTGGTGGTCGTCCACCTCCAGATCGCCGTCGCACTCCACCGCAAGGTCGAGCCCCCCGTGCTTGGCGAAGAGCCGCAGCATGTGGTCGAAAAACCCGACGCCGGTGTCGATGTCGTAGGTCCCGTCGCCATCGAGGCCGAGGGTGATCGAAACGTCCGTCTCGGCGGTGGTGCGTTCGACGGCGGCCGTACGGGGAGAAAAGCTGGAGTCGGACATGAAGCGACCAGAAACTGGGTGGAAAAACGAGTCAGCCCTGTTTTCACGAGGGGCTCACGCGTCGTGAACACGCAGAAGCACTTGCTGATTCATATAATTGGATCTGGAGGAAGTGCCCACCGGTTGGTACGTGTGCTCCAATCTCCCACGAAGAATTGCAACGATCCGTGGCAACGTACAGCGACGCTGACTTCGAGGATAGTCGATTCGACTACGGCGAGCGGGTTCGCATTCTGCTGCGCCACCCCAAGCTGGGCGGCGTGTACGGGGAGGCCGAAGGGACCTGCGCCGCTCGAGAAGAAGACATCGAGTTTGAGGCGAAGGACGGCACTATGCGGACCAAGACGCTCGTCTGGCTCAAGGACATTGAAGGCTACGAAAAGCCCCACGAGGATCTTCCAGATACAACCCAGGAGGTAGAAGAGGCCTGGTTTGCCGAAGAGGCGCTCCGCAAGAAGGAGGGCGATCCGCTCGACGGGGTGAGCTTCAATTAGATTCACACTGCACGCCCCGGACGATCGCGGTGCGGGCGAACGTTTGCCCCGGGCGTCCCCGAGCCCCCTGTTTTAGGACCCGAGGCCCTTCTCCACACCAGTCCGTCCACGACCAATGTACGTCTACGACTAATGGCAGACTCTTCTGCGTCCGAGCGACTCCTCGTGACCGCGGCCCTTCCGTACGCCAACGGCCCCATCCACATCGGCCACCTGGCGGGGGCGTACCTGCCGGCGGACCTCTTCGTGCGCTATCAGCGGCTGAAGGGCGAGGACGTGGCCTTTATCTGCGGGTCCGACGAGATGGGGGTTGCCATTCTCATGCGGGCCATCCGGGAGGACCGAACGCCCGAAGACATCATCGACACCTACCACCCCCAGATCCGCGACAATTTTGAGCGGTTCGGGATGAGCTTCGACTACTACGGGCGCACCTCCAGCGAGACCCACGAGGAGACGACCCAGGACTTTTTTCGGGTGCTCGACGAGAAGGAGGGCTTCGACCTCAAGACCGACGAGCAACTCTATGACCCGGAGGCCGAGATGTTTTTGGCCGACCGGTTCGTCGTGGGCACGTGTCCGGTGTGTGGGTACGACGAGGCCTACGGCGACCAGTGCGAGCAGTGCGGCTCGTCGCTCAGCCCGACGGAGCTGGAGGACCCGCAGAGCACGCTCACCGACGCCACGCCGGAGCTGAAGGAAACGACCCACTGGTATCTCCCGCTGGGCGAACTTCAGTCCCAGCTTGAAGATTGGATCGGCTCGCATCCGGAGTGGAAAAACAACGTGCTCGGGCAGATCCAGAGCTGGTTCGACGAGGGACTGAAGGGCCGGGCCATCACGCGCGATGTGCCCTGGGGGGTGCCGGTTCCGGACGACGTGGCTGAACGGCACGGCCTGGAGGCGGAGGGGAAGGTCATCTACGTGTGGTTCGACGCGCCCATCGGCTACATCTCGGCCACCAAAGAGTGGGCCAAAGCTCAGGGCGCCCCTGAAAAGTGGGCCGACTACTGGCAGGAGGAGGACACCCGCCTCGTGCACTTCATCGGCAAAGACAACATTGTCTTTCATTGCCTCATGTTTCCGTCCATGCTCATGGAGCATGGCGACTACGTCCTGCCGGACAACGTGCCCGCGAACGAGTTTTTGAATCTGGAGGGGGACAAGCTCTCGACGAGCCGCGGCTGGGCGGTTTGGCTCCACGAGTACCTCGACGACTTTGCGGACGAGCGGCATACCGCCGACCTGCTCCGGTACGCCCTTGCCACGACCCTCCCCGAGACGAAAGACGCCGACTTTAGCTGGGACGGGTTTCAGCGGCGCGTGAACGGGGAGCTTGCCAACGTCTTTGGCAACTTCGTGCACCGGACGCTCACGTTTGCGCAGCGCTACTTCGATGGCACGGTTCCGCCCCTCGAAGACCCCGCGGCCGCGGACCGGGCCATGCTCGACAAGATGGCCGAGGCGCCCGATGCGGTTGGCACCGCCTACGAGGAGCACCGCACCCGAGACGCCGTCTTCGAGACGATGGCGCTGGCGCGTCACGGCAACAAGTACTTCAACGAGACGGAGCCGTGGCACACCAACGAGAGCGACCCGCAGGCCTGCGCGAATACGATCCACGTCAGCCTGCAGGTGTGCGCCGCGCTCTCTATCCTGTTAGAGCCGGTGGTGCCCAGCGCCGCGGCGGAATTGCGAAAGCGGCTCGGGCTGGAGAACGTGCGAACCAGTACGCCCGACGGCGCCCCCACTGATGCGGTTGGATGGAGGGACGCCGGGACGCCTCTGTTATCGGCCGGGCACCCGATCCCGAGCGGCCCCGATCCGGAGCCGCTCTTCAAGAAAATCGACGACGAGATCATCGAGGCCCAGATCGAGAAGCTTCGCGAGCGGGCTGCTGAACGAGATTCAGACCCATCCCCCACTGACATGGACTACGACGAGCTCAAAGACAACATTTCGTTCGACGACTTCACCCAGCTCGACCTGCGCGCCGGCACTGTAACGGCCGCTGAGCCGGTGCCCGATGCCGACAAGCTGCTTCGATTGGACGTAGACATCGGCGTTGAGGAGCGGCAGATCCTTGCGGGCGTGGCCGAGCAAATGGCCCCCGATGAGGTCGTGGGGCTGGAGGTCGTTGTCGTCGCCAACATGGCCCCGAAGGAGATGTTTGGGTTCGAAAGCCAGGGCATGGTGCTGATGGCGGAGGAGCCAGACGGCACGTTCGTCCCGGTGACGACTGCGGCGGAGGACGGGTCGGTCGTGCGGTAGCGCGCGGATGGGGAGGGGGCACTGATCGTCGCTTTGGCCTCGCCGGAGGACTTCTTGGAGCAATTGTCGGTGAGTTCGCCGATAACGATCATGGTGTGATCTACCAAGGACCCGTCGATCAGTACGTAATGCGATAACTGAGGTCTGCCTGCCTATGTCGTTGGCCATCATCTCCGCAATGGATGTCGAGATGGAGCAGTATCTGGAGCACTGCACCCTCCGGGCCTCGACCGAGCGTGCAGGCCTGACCATCCATGAGGCCCACTGGCGCGGTCACGATGTTGCCCTCGTCCGCTCCGGGGTGGGAAAGGTGAATGCGGCCCTCTGCACCCAGTTGCTCATCGATCGGTACGACCTCGACGCCGTCCTCTGCACCGGCTCGGCGGGCGCCCTGGACCCGGCGCTCGACATTGGGGACGTGGTGATCGCGAGCGATTGTGTGCACCACGATGTGCTGGTGGATTTCATGGGCCTGCCCCGGGGCCAGATTCCCTTTACCGACCACCGGTTCTTCGAGACGCATCCGGTCCTCCGGCGCCATGCCCTGGAGGTCGGGCTCACTGATCATCGCGTTCAGGCGGGGCGCGTGCTCACTGGCGACACGTTTGTCGAGGACGAGTCGCAGCGTCGTCGGCTCCGTGCGGAGCTGGACGGCGCGTGTGTGGAGATGGAAGGGGCGGCCGTGGGCCAGGTCTGCGCGGTGAACGACGTGCCGTACCTCGTGGTGCGGGCCGTCTCGGACCACGCAGACGGCACCTCCAACCTCGACTTTGAGACGTTTTTGGAGGAGGCCGCCCGGTCCTCTTCCCAGATTGTGCTGGACCTTCTCGATGCCTTAGACACAAACGAACGCCTGGGGTCCGCAGGGCGTTGACGCCTTATTCAACCCCGTGCGCGAACAGAGGCCTGAGCGTCGTGTATCACATGCGCATCAAGCAGTTCTGTCTTTAGATGCCCTCTATGAGGTTCTACGCAGTCGGGCTTAATCACGAATGCACCTCGCTGGAGCGGACCGAAAGGTTCGCGCTCAGTCCGGAGGCGCAGGAGACCCTGTACGCCAATCTTAGCCTGAGTGCCGACGCAGAGGTTGTCGTCCTGTCGACCTGCAACCGCACGGAGGCGTACCTCTACGGCACCGAGGCGGACCTGCGCCAGGTAAAGGCCCTGCTCGGACACGGCGCCGGCACTCGGTGGCCCGAGGGAACGGCTTTTCAGGAACGGGATGAAGATGCAGTCCGGCATCTGCTACAGGTGACCAGCGGCCTTCGCTCCGTGGTGCTCGGGGAGCGCCAAATTTTCGCGCAGGTCAAGGCGGCCTACGAACGGGCGGTGGACGCCGGGGGGGTCCACTCCGTAATGCACCGGCTCTTCCACACCGCGTTTCGGGCGGCCAAGCGGGTGTCCTCGGAGACCGGTCTGGTTCAAGGGGCGGCGTCGGTCTCGACCGCGGCCGTCGAAATGGCCCGGCAAGTGCTTTCCGACTCCGACGGATGCGGGCTCGAAGATACGGCGGTCGTGCTCGTCGGGGCCGGGAAGATGGGCCGCCTCGCCCTGGAGGCCCTCGCCGATGAATCGCTGCGGTCGCTCACGGTCCTCAACCGGTCGCCTGAGCGGGCTCAAGACGTGGCGGCATCGTTTGGGGGCGAGACCCACCCCTGGGGCCGTCGTCACGAGGCCGTGGCCGCCGCCGACCTTGCGCTGGTGGCGACGGGGGCGTCCGAGCCCGTGATTCATGATTCGGCCCTGCCGTCTCCTGGCGAGACAACCCTTCTGGTGGACGTGGCGATGCCCCGGAACGTAGACCCGGCCGTCGCCGACTGCTCGGGGTACCGGCTCTATGACCTGGACGACCTGGAGGCCTGGACCGCTCGGGTGCGTGAGCAGCGGGCGGATGCGGTGCCGAAGGCGGAATCCATCTGTGAAGATCTCCTCGAAGACTTCGTCACCTGGGTGTTCCACCAGCAGGCCCTGAAGCCTGCCATTCAGGCGATCCGGGACACCTTTGACACCATCCGGGAGCAGGAGGTCGACCGGCACGCCCACCGCACCGACATGGACCGGGAGGAGGTCGACCGCCTCACCGAGTCGATCATGCAAAAGCTGCTGGCGGTTCCCATCGTGCGTCTCAAAAATGTGGATCCGGAAAGCATCGATTTCGTGCAGGGCATTGAGCTGCTCCACGCCCTCTTTGCGCCCTCTGATGAGGAAAACGCCGGGCGTTCTCTGCCGGACGCCCCCGAGGCCGACACGCCCGACCTTGGAGACGCCCCGTCCCGCTGTCCCTACCTGACGCACGCCCCTGGAACCTCCGGGGACGAGACGGAAGAGGTGGAGGAGGCCCTTCGTTTGTCGGCCGCGCATCAGGCCACGCCTCACTCCGAAGAGGGACGCGACCAGTAAGCGCGATCGATACCGCGGCTCGCATCTGGTGTGCGACGTGTCACCGGCCGGCCCCTGTCCCACCGTCGCGGGCGGCTCGTCTTGTTTGCTGAATGATTCCTGGACTGCGCATGTCGATTCCCGATCCGCTCGTTCTTGGCACCCGGGGCAGTGAGCTGGCCCTCCGGCAGGCCAATGTCGTGCGGTCGAAGCTCGAAGCGGACGGGCACCGCGTGGAGTTGCAGACCATCACCACGCGGGGCGACGAGTCGACCGACACGCCGATCTCGGAGATTGGAGAGGAGGCGGTCTTCACCAAGGAGCTGGACCGTGCCCTGCTTGACGGCGCCGTCAATTTAGCCGTCCACTCGCTCAAAGACATCCCCTCGACGGTTCCCTCGGGGCTTGCGCTGGCTGCGATCGGGGAGCGTGCGGACCCGCGCGATGCATTCGTTGCTCATCCGTCCTTTGACGGATCCCTTCACGACCTGCCGGAGGCGGCCACGGTGGCGACCGCCTCGCTCCGTCGTACGGCCCAGCTGCTCACCTGGCGGTCCGACCTTCATGTTGTGCCGGTCCGGGGCAACGTGGATACCCGCATCGAGAAGCTGGCCCAAAGCGACTGGACCGGGATGGTGCTGGCCGTGGCGGGCCTCGCGCGGTTGGGATTGTCGGTCCACATTCGCGATCGGATCGACCCGTCGCTTATTGTGCCGGCCGTGGGACAGGGAGCGCTCGGGATTGCCTGTCGAGAGGATCAGGAGGCGCTTCGCGACCTGCTTCGCGGGGCGCTTCACCACAACCCCAGCGGGGTTGCCGCGGATGCGGAGCGGGCCTTCCTGCGGAGAGTTGGGGGCGGGTGTCAGGTGCCCCTCGGGGCGTGGGCCCGTCTGGAAGACGATGCGCTCGTCCTGGATGCCTGCATCGCCGCCCTCGACGGCAGCGAGCACTACCGCGACCAGCGGCG
>NZ_JAZKRW010000079.1:0-14419 GCF_036626415.1 Salinibacter sp. | reverse complement strand
GAGGCGTCGTCCACCGCGTCGCTGGCGGCATCGTCGTCCATCGCGCCGTTCGTGGCGGCCCCGGCGTCGGTGGGGGGGTCATCGGTGGGAGACTCATCGCCGGGGGACTCGTCGTCAGCCGCCGGCTCGTCCGTGTCGGCCACCCGGGTGACGTCCGCAATCGCGTCGCCGGCCTTCAGGTCGATGACCTGCACGCCCTGCGTGTTGCGGCCCATCGTGCTGATCTCCTCGACGCGGGTGCGGATCATGATGCCGCCCTCGGTGATGACCATCAGGTCCTCGGCCCCGAGCACGCCCTTGATGGACACGAGGTCGCCGGTGCGGTCGGTGCGGTCGAGGGTGATGAGGCCCTTGCCGCCGCGGCCCTGCACACGGTAGTCGGACAGCGCCGTGCGCTTGCCGTAGCCGTGCTCCGCGAGGGCCAACACGTCGAGGTCGTCGTGCATCGCCGGGGGCACCGAAATCATGCCCACCAGCTCCTGGTCGCCAGGCAGCTCCATGCCGCGGACGCCCCGCGTGTTGCGGCCCATGGGGCGGGCGTCCTCCTCGTCGAAGTGGACGGCCCGGCCGCCGGAGGAGGCCACGACCACGGTGTTGTCGCCGCCGGTGAGGGAGGCCTCGATGAGCTGGTCGCCCTCGTCGATCTTGATGCCGATGATGCCGTTGGAGCGCGGGCGGCTGTACGCCTCGAGGGCGGTCTTTTTGACCTGCCCCTGCCGCGTGGCCGCGAGGACGTAGTGACTGTTCAGGAAGTCCTCGTCCTCGAAGTCCTCCTTGCCCACGCTGATGACGGCCCGCACGCGGTCGTCGGGGTCGATGTCGATGAGCTGCCGGATCGAGCGGCCCTTCGCCGTGCGGCCGCCCTCCGGAATTTCGAAGGGGCGGAGCCAGAAGCACTGGCCCTTGTCGGTGAACAGGAGGAGCACGTCGTGCGAGTGGCACACGTAGAGGTGCTCGATGAAGTCGTCCTCCCGCTTGCCGGTGCCCCGCATGCCGACGCCCCCCCGGCCCTGCGTGCGGTACGTGTCGATGGGCGTGCGCTTCGTCAGGCCCTGGTTTGTGATCGTGACGACGACGTGCTCGCGCTCGATCAGGTCCTCGATGATGATGTCGTCGCCGCCGGTGTAGTCGATCTCGGTGCGGCGCTCGTCGTCGAACCGGTCCTTTACCTTCAGCAGCTCCTCCTTGATGAGCTCCATCCGGCGGTCGCGGCTGTTTAGGATGTGCTGGAGCTCCCGGATTTTCTCGATGATGTCCTCGTACTCGCCGATGATCTTCTCGCGCTCCAGCCCAGTGAGGCGGCTGAGGCGGAGGCGGAGGATGGCGTTCGCCTGCGCTTCGGTCAGCCAGTGGCCCGCCTCGGGCTGGTCGACCAGCTCCGCGTACTCGTCCCCCAGCAGCTTTTGCACGGTGTCCTGCCCTTCGTCGGCCTCCACGGGGGGCGTGCGCGGCACGTTGATCTCGTCCAGGTCGGCGTCGGTGAGCGTGTCTGGGTAGCGGCCCTCCCGCAGGTTCTGGCGGGCCGTGCCGGTGTCGGGCGAGTGGCGGATGATGGCGATGACGGCGTCGAGGTGGTCGAGCGCCAGGGTGAGGCCCTCCAGGATGTGGGCGCGGTCCTGGGCCTGCCGCAGGTCGTACTCCGTGCGGCGCACCACAATCTCGTGGCGGTGGTCCACGTAGTGGCGGATGGCGTCCTTCAGGTCCACCACCTTCGGCCGCCCGTTCACCAGCGCCACCATGTTGACGCCGAACGTGTCCTGGAGGCGGGAGTGCTTGTAGACCTGATTCTTGACGATCTCGGCGTTGGCCCCCTGCTTCAGCTCAATCACGATGCGGAGGCCGTCCCGGTCGCTCTCGTCGCGCAGGTCGGCGATCCCCTCGATGCGCTCCTGCCGCACGCGGTCCGCGATCCGTTCCACCTCGCGGCTCTTGTTGACCTGGTACGGCAGCTCGGTGACCACGAGCGCGTCGCGCCCGCTGCGCACCTCCTCTTCGTGCATCTTGGCGCGCATGACGACGCGGCCTCGCCCGGTGTGATAGGCCTCGTAGACGCCCGCGTAGCCGTAGATGATGCCGCCGGTGGGAAAGTCCGGCGCCGGAAGGTGCTCCATCAGGTCGTCGATCTCGATGTCCGGATCGTCGATGTAGGCCACCGTGGCGTCGATCGTCTCGCCCAGGTTGTGGGGCGGAATTTTCGTGGCCATGCCCACGGCGATGCCGTCGGCCCCGTTCACGAGCATGTTGGGGAACGCGGCGGGGAGGACCGTCGGCTCCTCCATCGTCCCGTCGAAGTTTTCCTGCGTGTCGACGGTCTCCTTGCCGATGTCGGTCAGCATCTGCTCGGCGATCCGCGTCATGCGGGCCTCCGTGTACCGCATGGCCGCCGCCGAGTCGCCGTCGACGGAGCCGAAGTTGCCCTGCCCGTCGGCCAGCGGGTACCGCATGGAGAAGTGCTGCGCCATGCGCACGAGCGTGTCGTAAACCGACGAGTCGCCGTGCGGGTGATACTTTCCCAGCACCTCCCCCACGATGCGGGCGCTCTTCTTGTAGTTGGCCCCCTGCGTGAGGCCGAGCTCGTGCATGCCGTAGAGGACGCGGCGGTGCACCGGCTTCAGGCCGTCCCGCACGTCCGGAAGCGCGCGGCTCACGATCACCGACATCGAGTAGTCGATGTAGGCGGACTTCATCTCCTCCTCGATGTTGATCGGAATCACGCGGCGGTCGTCGGCTTCCATGGTGGGAACGGACGGCTGATGCAGAGGGCGGTGAGGAGAATCGGGAGCCTGGGCTGATGGCCCAAACGTTGAAGCTTCAATCCGTAAAATGTACAAAATTGGGGCCGGAAGTGCCACCGAAACGCCCCTCAAAAAACGCCTCCACCGGCTTTTGACAAGGGAACGAGGGCCGTTGACGGACGGGCGTCGGAATCGTACCTTTTGGGCGGATTAGATCTCTTCACGACGGACGTTTCCCGCATGACGCCTCACCTTCTCCTCCGCGGCGGCACCCTGCTCCGGCCCCGGCCCCAGACGACCCAGGACGCCGATCTGCTCATTCGGGACGGCACGATTGCGGCCATTGGGGACGACCTGGACGTGGAGGGCGACGTTCCGGTGTACGACGCGTCGGGCGCGTTCATCTCGCCGGGGTGGATGGACATGCACGTCCACCTCCGCGAGCCGGGGTACGAGCACAAGGAAACGATCGCCACCGGAAGCCGCGCGGCCCTCGCGGGCGGGTTCACCGACGTGGCCTGCATGCCCAACACCGATCCGCCCCTGCACACGCGCGACGTGGTCGAGTTTGTGCGGGAGCGGGCCGACGACACGCCGGTGGGCGTACATCCCATCGCGTGCGTCTCAAAGGAGCGGGCCGGCGACGAGATTGCCGAGATGGCCGACCTGGAGGCCGGCGGGGCCGTGGCGTTTAGTGACGACGGGGCGCCCGTGCCGACGGCGGGGCTGATGCGACGGGCCCTGGAGTACAGCGGCATGCTCGACCGCCCCATCATCAATCACATGGAGGAGAAGACGCTCAACCCCGGCGGGCAGATGCACGAGGGCGAGGTGTCGGCCCGGCTCGGGCTCGACGGCATTCCGGCGGCGTCCGAAGACGTCATGATTGCCCGCGACATTGAGCTGGCGGCCCTCACCGGCGGGGCCCTCCACGTGGCCCACATCTCCACGGCCCGCGGGGTGGAGCTCGTGCGGCGCGCCAAGGCGCGCGGCCTGCCCGTCACGGCGGAGGTATGCACCCACCACCTGACGCTCACGGACGCGGCGGTGGAGCGCACGGGGTTCGATACGAACACGAAGATGCACCCGCCCCTCCGCTCGGCGGCGGACGTGGCGGCTCTTAAAGAGGGGCTGGCCGACGGCACCATCGACGCGATCTGTACCGACCACGCCCCCCACGCGTCCTACGAGAAGCAGGTCGAGTTTGCCCAGGCCCCCTTCGGCATCCTCGGCCTCGAAACGGCGTGGGGCCTCATCGGACGCGAGCTGATCGAGCCGGGCGTGCTCTCCGTCGGGGAGGCGGTGCAGGCGCTGACCGTGGCCCCGCGTCGCATCCTGCGCCTCGATGGGCCGGCGCTTGCAGAGGGGGCCCCGGCGCGCCTCACCGTCTTCGACGCGTCGACCGAGTGGACCTTCACGAAAGACGACCTCCGGTCGAAGAGCGAGAACACCCCGTTCGTCGGGCACGAGATGGTGGGGCGGCCCTGGGCGGTGTACAGCAACGGGCAGTTCGTGGAGTGTGGGGCGGCCTGAGGGTACGCCTTCGCCCGACGGGAACGCACGCGGTACGTGGGGGATCGTCCGGGCGCCCCTCTCCGTATCGGCCTCTTGCGTCTGCGTCGTTCTGCTTCTCTCCCGCCCCCGATCCTACCGTGTCCACCGAGTCTCTACAGGTCGGCGTCGTCCTCGGCGGGGTGGCGCCCGAGCACGAGGTGTCGGTGATTTCCGCGCTGCAGGCCGCCGCCGCGCTTGACCGCGACCGGTACACGCCCGTGCCCATCTATGTCGCCAAGGACGGCACCTGGTACACCGGCGATGCCCTGCTGGAGGTGGAGACGTACCGCGACCTGGAGGCCCTGCGCGAGGCGGCAATGCCGGTCTCCCTCGCGCCCACGCCCCACGGGCATCTCGAACTGCTCGAAGACCGCGCGCCGGGCGTGCTGAAGCGCCTCCAGCGCCCCCGGCTGCGGCGGCGGGTGGACGTGATGCTGCTGGGGCTGCATGGCGGGCCCGGCGAGAACGGGGGCGTGCAGGGCCTCTGCGAGACGTTCAACGTGCCCTACACCAGCGCCGGCGTGTTCGGCTCTGCCCTCGGCATGGACAAAGTGATGTCGAAGCACGTGTGCCGGCAGGCCGACATCCCCGTCGTCGACTTCGTGGCGTTCCGGGAAGACGAATGGGCCTACCGGGAAGAAGCGGCTCTGGACGAGTGCGAGGCCACCCTCGACTACCCCCTCGTCGTGAAGCCCGCCCGCTGCGGGTCGTCGATCGGCATCGCACAGGCGAACACCCGCGCCGACCTCGACGCGGCCATCGAGGACGCGTTTCGGTACGACGACAAGGTGATCGTGGAGACGGCCGTCGAGGCGCTCCGGGAAATCAACTGCTCGGTGCTGGGGGACGCCCACGAGGCCACGCCCAGCGTGCTGGAGGAGCCGGTGGCGTCGGACGACGACGAGGTGCTCACCTTCCAGGACAAGTACATGCGGGAGGACGAGGAGGCAACGAAGTCGGGGGGCACCAAGGGGGCCGCGTCGAGCCCAGAGGGCATGGCCGCGCAGGACCGCGTCGTGCCGGCGGACCTCTCCGAGGAGCGGACCGAGGAGATCCAAGACCTGGCGGTCCGCATCTTCCACCAATTCGAGTGCGCCGGGGTGGTCCGCATCGATTTCATGATCGACGCGGCCACCGGGCAGCTCTATTTCAACGAAATAAACACCATCCCCGGCTCGTTTTCGTTCTACCTGTGGGAGCCGTCCGGCGTCCCGTTCGACGAGCTGGTGGACCGGCTGGTGGCCATCGCCCGCCGCCGCCACCGCGATCAGAACGGACGGGTCCAGACCTACGACGTCAACCTGCTCGCCGAGAAGAGCCTGCAGGGCATCAAGGCGAACGGGGCGCCCTAACGGCCCGACCGGGAGCCTCCTCATTCGGCCTGTGCCATCATGGTTCGCACCTCATTCCGCAGTATGCTGCCGATCCGGGGGATCGTGACATTGTTCGGGGCCCTGCTCGCAGCGAGTGCGGTCTGCGCCCACGGCCAAACGCGCCCGGCCGCGGCGGCCGCCGAGACCACGGCCGTGCCGCAGACCTCCTCCGTGCTCACCGACGGGTTCGTGCGGACGATGGGCACCGAGGGGCTCGACCGGCTCTACGGCATGCAGTTCGAGGAGGCGAAGGCCCGCTTCGACACGATCGATGCGCGCTATCCCGACCATCCCATCGGGCCCTTCCTGCAGGGACTCAACCTGTGGTGGACCATCATGCTCGACCTCACGGACACGTCCCACGACGAGGCGTTCATCGAGCAAATGAACACCGTGATCGAGCGGTGCGACGCGCTGCTGGCAGCGGACCCGGACCACTTCGACGCGGCCCTTTTTAAGGCGGCGGCCCACGGCTTTTTGTCTCGGCTCCACTCCAACCGGCGTCGCTGGTGGAAGACGATCCGAAACGCACAGAAGGCCATCAGCAACGTCCAGAGGGTGGAAGAGGTGGCCCCGGAGCGGGGCGACTACGTCTTTGGCTCAGGGATGTACGACTACTACGCGGACATCCTGCCGGAGGAGTATTCCCTGTCGAAGGCCATCATGTGGATGCTGCCCGACGGGGACAAGGAGCGGGGCCTCGAACGGCTCCGGGAGACGGCCGCAAACGGACACTACGTGCAGACCGAGGCGATCTACTTCCTCGCAAAGGTGCACTACCTGTACGAGGATGATTTCCGGACGACGCGGACGTGGACGGAGCGCCTTCGCGAGCGGCACCCGGACAATCCCTTCTTCCACACTTTCGAGGGGCGGGTGTACGCGCGCTGGGGGCGCTGGCGGCAGGCGCGGCGCATCTTTGCGGCGGTGGTGGAGCGCGCAGAGGCCGGGCAGGCCGGCTACACCGCCCACATGGAGGAGATTGCACAGCTCTACCTGGCCCGCGACCGGCTCTACCAGGACGAGTACCGCGAGGCCCTGACGCACCTGGCCGAGCTGGAGCAGCTGAGCAGCCGGGACATCGAAAACACCAAGTACCGAATGCTTGGCTACCTGTATCAGGGCATGGCGTACGACGCCCTCGGCCGCCGCGACCTGGCCGTGAACCGCTACCGGAAGGTGCTCAACATGGAGGACGCGTCCGGGGCCCACGAGCGCGCGCAGCGGTACCTCGAGGAGGCCTACTCGGGGTAAGGGAAGGGGGGAAGAGGGAAGGGGGGCGAAGAGCACGGCACAGTGGCTGCCAGCATTCGCCGAATGTCCTATCCGTGTAAGGATGCGTGGGGCGCGTCCGTGAAGAACAAACAAACAGCAGGATCCCGGCGTACCTCCCATGTAGTAGTCTTCTCAGACCAGCCACTCCGCCATGCGTTTTCGGTATACCGATTGGGATCCCGTCCGTCACGGCAGTCAAAAGCCGCTCTTCGAAGAGCTTCTGGACCTCTTCCAGAAGCTGCTCGAACACACGGCCGGAGACGCGGAGGAGGCCCTCGACTGGATGGAGCAGCTCGACGACAAGTACGGACTGACCGAGGGCTCGGACAAGGACCTCGACGACTTCATTGAGGAGCTGAAGAAGCGCGGCTACCTGGAGGACGGCGAGGAGGGCGAGACGGTCGAGATTACGGCCCGCACCGAGCGCTCGCTCCGGCAGTCGGCCCTGGAGGAAATCTTCAACGACCTGAAGAAGGGCGGCATGGGGGGGCACCGCACCCCGTACACCGGACAGGGCGACGAGCGACTGCCCGAAACCAAAGACTGGCAGTTTGGGGACGACCTCTCGAACCTGGACGTTACCGGCACCCTCTCCAACTCGTTCAAGCGCTCGGGCGTGGGGGACGATTGGCACCTCTCCGAGGACGACTTTCAGGTCCACAAGACGGACCACCACGCCTCGATGGCGACGGTGCTCATGATCGACCTCTCCCACTCGATGGTGCTCTACGGGGAGGACCGGATCACGCCGGCCCGGCGGGTGGCACTGGCCCTCTCGGAACTCATCATGACGCAGTACCCGAAGGACTCGCTCGACATTGTGGCCTTCGGCAACGACGCCTGGGAGGTCGACGTGGAGGACCTGCCGTACCTCGACGTGGGGCCGTACTACACCAACACGCGGGCCGGGCTGCGGCGGGCGCGCGACATCCTGCACCGCCGCAACAACCGCAACAAGCAGATCTTCATGATCACCGACGGCAAGCCGTCCTGCCACATCGAGGACGGGGAGATGTACCGCAACGCGTACGGCCTGGACCGCAAGGTGGTGAACAAGGTGCTCGACGAGGCCACGGTCTGCCGCCGCGAGGACATCACGATCACGACGTTCATGATTGCCCGCGACCCGGGCCTGCGCGACTTCGTCCGCGAGCTGACGGAGGCCAATCAGGGGCGTGCCTACTACTCCGAGCTCGACGACCTCGGCTCGTTCCTCTTCGAAGACTATGTCCGAAACCGGCGGAAGCACCTGGGCTAGAGAAGAGCCCGCTGAACGTTGAGGGCCGAGAGGCGTGTGGTCCCGTACGCCCCTTCGTCCTCGACCCGCCCGTCCCGTGCGCATTCCGTTTCAACCGAAGCAGAGCCTCGGCCAGAACTTCCTGCAGGATCCCAACATGGCCGAGAAGATCGTGGGGACGCTGACGGCCCCGCTGGGCGCGCACGTGGTGGAGGTGGGGGCCGGCACCGGCGTGCTTACCGAGCGGCTGGCGCAGCGACATGAGACCTTGACCGCCATCGAGATCGACGAGCGGGCCGTGGCGGCCCTCCGCGAGCGGGTGCCCGGCGTGGACGTGCGGACGGAAGACGTGCGGGAGACGGACTGGGCGGCCCTCGCCGACGCGAAGGGCGGGCCGCTCCACGTCATCAGCAACACGCCGTACTACCTCACGAGCCCAATTCTCTTCGCGCTCCTGAGGCAGCGGCAGCACCTCGCCGAGGCCGTCCTCACGATGCAGCGCGAGGTGGCCGAGCGCATCGTCGCGGAGCCGCGCACCAAGGCGTACGGCATTCTCAGCGTCCTGCTGCAGCTCTTCGCCGACCCCGAAAAGTGCTTCACGGTGCCCCCACAGGTCTTCTCGCCGCAGCCCGACGTCACGAGCGCGGTGGTGCGCCTCACGTTCGGCCCCGACGCGGCGCCCGACGATCTTCCGTTCGACGACGTGCGTCGCTACGTGCGGGCGGCCTTCAACCAGCGCCGCAAGATGCTCCGCAATAGCCTGAGCGCGTGGACGAAGGAGCAGGACGTCGGCTTCCCGAACGACTGGGGCCGCAAACGGGCCGAGGCGCTCACGCCCCAGGAGTTCGCCACGCTTGCGCGTCACCTGAACGCCCACGCCGATCCGGCCCCCGGAGTGTAGTGCGTCCCCACGGGGACGTCCGTTTCTGTGATGGGGATCGGCTTGCCACTCGTCCAGCCACTGTCGTTCCATGCCCTCCCCCGACGCCCCTTCCTCGTCGTCCCGGTCGCCGGCCGCCTCCGACGGCCCGCCCTACAGCGGCCTGCTGGAGGTGGACGAGTCGGTCGTGGACGACATCGCGGCCCTGTTGGCGGAGCGGCAGCGGGGCATGGTCCTCAACCTGGTCGCCGACCTCTATCCGGCCGACGTGGCCCTGCTGCTCCGGCGCCTGCCGGACGCGGAGGCCGGTCGCCTCTTCCGGTGGCTCCCCCCGGCGATGGGCGCAGACGTGCTTGCGGAGATGGAGGACGCGGTGCGGGCGGCCCTGCTGGAGGACCTGCCGCCGAACACCCTCGTGGGCCTGATCGACGCGCTCGACACCGACGACGCGGCGGATGTCCTCGCGGATCTGCCGGACGAGAGGGCCCTTCAGGTGCTGCCCGACCTGGAGGACGCGGAGGACCTCACCGAGCTCTTGGAGTACGGGGAGGAGACGGCCGGCGGCATCATGGCGCGCGAGTACGTGGCCATTGCGCCGGACCAGACCCTGCAGGAGGCCACCGAGGCGGTGCGCCGCAGCGCCACCGACATCGATGAGGTGTACACCGCCTATGTCGTCGACGAGGCGGGGACGCTCGTGGGCACCCTCTCCCTCAAGCAACTGCTGCTCTCGGCGGGGGCGGTGAAGGTGCGCGACGTGATGGACCCCGACTTTATCTCCGTCGCGCCCCGGGTAGACCAGGAGGAGGTGGGCCGCGTGGTGCAGCGGTACGACCTGGTGTCCGTCCCGGTGGTCAACGAGGCGGGACGCATGATGGGCCGCATCACGATCGACGACGTGGTGGACGTGATTCGCGACGAGGCGGAGGAGGACATGCAGCTCATGAGCGGCCTCACCGGGCAGGAGGAGACCGTCGACTCGGCGGTGCAGGTGAGCCGGGGGCGCCTCCCGTGGCTGATCGTGGGGCTCGTGGGCTCGGGGCTCTCCGGCACCGTCATCGGCGTCTTTGAGGCCACGCTCCAGCAGGCCGTGATCCTCGCCACGTTCATTCCCATCGTGACGGCCATGGGCGGCAACGCCGCCGTCCAGAGCGCGGCCATCGCCGTGCAGGGGCTTGGGTCGGGGGAGCTCTGGCTCTCCGATGCCTTCAAACGCATCGGGAAGGAGATGCTCGTGGCCCTGCTCAACGGACTCGTGGTGGCGGGCCTGCTCTGCGGGACGGTGGCCGTGCTCGGGATGGGGAACGTGACGATGCTCGTGGCGACCCTCAGCCTCACGATGCTGTCTGTGAGTCTGGTGGCCACCACCAACGGAGCGCTCATCCCGTTTCTGCTGACGTGGCTGGGAATCGACCCGGCCAGTGCGATGGGGCCGTTCGTGACGACCCTCAACGACATTTTGGGCCTGGCCATCTACTTCCTGATCGCCACGGCGCTCTACCTGTAGGGGCGTCGCGGAGGGGCTACTGGGAGGCGGCCTCCTCGCGGAGGGCCGTGTCGACCGCCGTCAGAAAGCGGTCGACGCGGCGCCGGTTGACGCCCAGGTCGCTGTGCCCCACCCGGCTGGCGCTGCGGACGTACAGGGCGCTGCCGCCGCCCTCACGAGACTGGACGGCCACGTCCACGTCGTCTTTAAACACCAGCGCCACCCGGTACACCGCCTCCAATC
Source organism: Salinibacter sp. (assembly GCF_036626415.1). Classification (GTDB taxonomy): domain Bacteria; phylum Bacteroidota; class Rhodothermia; order Rhodothermales; family Salinibacteraceae; genus Salinibacter. The sequence continues at coordinate 3,636 of NZ_JAZKRW010000079.1, read as the reverse complement.
GACGCGGAGACGACGCATCGGGGTGCGTGTCGGGGCGCCGGAGCGTGACGGGGCCCAGCGACTCAAGGGCCCGCTCCGCAGCCCGGTACAGCGTATCCGGGGGGACGTCGTAGCCCTGCGCCACACGCTCGCAGTTGGGCGTGTCGGGGCAGGCAGGGAGGGGGTTGTCGGGCAGCGACTGCGCCGGGGCCACGAGCGGAAGCGTCAGTGTGAGGAGGACGACGCCAACGTGAGGAACAGGGGACACAATAGCGACTACTGCGGCGCAGAGGCGGTGGAGGGGGCCTCCTGAGCGGAGCGGCTCGCCTGCTGCTGCAAGCCCTGCGCGTCGTTGTACTTCGAGGGGCATTTCACGAGAATGTTCTCGGCCACAAACGTGCCGTCCTGGTTCCGTCCCTCCACGACGACCTGCTCGGCCTCCTCGAAGTTGGCCGGCTTCGGGTTGTTGTATCGCACCTTCCGCACCGTGCCGTCCTCGTCCCGCATGTAAAAGGTGAAGACGTTTTGCGTGCGGTCGTAGCTCGTGGGCCGCTCCTCCGCCCAGGTCCCCACCACGTGGGCCGTGGCCCCGGTGCGGGCGGCCTGGTCAAAGTTCATGTACCCGCCCACCTGGCTGCCAAAATTGACGAACAGAAGGGTCCCGAAGCCGATCATGGCGGCCAGGCCGAAGATGGTTTTCCACTTCATAGAGGCACGGAAGATGAAAGCCTGAGGTCACTCGTCTTCTGAAATGGACCGGTCGACGCGCCGTTCCAGCTCGTCGATCTGACGGTCGGTCCGGTAGAGGAGCGCGACCACCCCGATCCAGATCAAGAGCACCACGGCCAGCACGACGTAAATCTTGCCGTCCTGGCCCATGAGGCGGTCGAGCCCCTCGGGGGCGGAGGCGTCGGGCTGCTCCGCCCACGTGCTGTCGTAGGCCGTGGTGGTGTCCGGGCGCTCTTGCCCCGGCCGGAGGGCGGGCGGGTCGGACGGCCGCAGGGGGTGAATGGTCATGGAGCAGGGGAACGGGCGCGGGCGGTCGACGAGCAGGCACAGGGGCGGGCTACGAGGCGGGGCGGTCGAGGCCCCGTCCGTCGGGGGGCTGGCCGAGGGCCTTGCGCCGCAGTACCTCTCGGAGCCAGGCCAGGCGGACCCGCTGCGTGTACAGCAGCCAGCAAAGCCCCAGGAAGGCCAGCACGGACGGGTAAAAGACCCAGCGCATGGCGGGGGCGAGGTCCGTTTGGCTGAAGGCCGGGCTGCCCTCCCCGCCGGGGTGGAGGCTCGGCATCTGGCGGGGCAGGATGTAGAGCAGGAAGGGCATCGTCACGACCGCGAACAGGTTGTAGACCGCCGCGATGCGGCCCCGCGTCCGGGGGGCGTCGATGGCGTCGCGCAGGACGAAGTACCCGCCGTAAATGAGCAAGAGGACCGCCGCCATCGATTGCTTCGGGTCAAAGTTCCACCACACCCCGGTGCCCTCGTACCACGTGAAGCGGGCCCACACCATGCCCGTCACGATGCCGAGCCCGCCAAAGATGAGGCCGAGCCGGGCCGCCTCCCGGGCCCGGAGGTCCCGAAGGCGGTCGCCGTGGCGGAGGTACTGGGCCGAGTGGTACGCCGAGACGATCGTGGCCGCCATGAGCGCAAACCACATCGGCACGTGGAAATAGAGGTTGCGTGCCGACTGCTCGAGGATGTCCAGCTGCGGGATGTCGCCCAACAGGCCGGCGACGAGAATCCCGGTGAGCACCACCACGACGGCTCCGCGCACCCCGCGGTACAGCCGACGACTGACCAGCCCTGGTGTCTGCACGTGGGAAGGCATGACGCAGCAGATGAACTTGTGAAACAGTGTCGGTACTGATACGCCGCCCCGAGTGGCGGCTTTCCGGGGCGCCCTTGAATTCGCTCAACGTTCAAGGCGGTGGGTCAGTCCACCCATACGTAGTCAAACAACACCACGGCCGCGGAGATGGTGGCCCCGGCAAAGCCCACGAGCGTCAAAAGCTCGTCCTGGGCCGCGACCCACCCCTGGCCGAGCAGCGCCTTGCGCGTGGCCCCGACCCCCGACACCAGCACCGGCACCAGCACCGGCAGCAGGAGCACCGGCAGGAGCGGCCCGCCGCGAGAGGCGCGGGCCACGAGGGCCGAGAGCAGCGTCGTGGCGCCGGTCAGGCCGAGGGCCCCAAGGGCGAGCGTGCCCACGAAGAGGCCGGGCGTGCCGACGGAGACGCCGAGCAGCAGCAGGAAGACGCCGGTGGCGACGAGGGTCAAGAGCACCACGAGGCCGAAGTTGAAAAGCAGCTTGCCGGCGAAGACCATGCTCGCCCGCGTGTGGAGGCGAAGCAGGAGCGCGGTGCCGCCCTCATGCTCCGCCACGAACGACCGCCCGAGCCCGATGGAGGCCGCGAACAGGAGCACGATCCACAGGAGCGCGGCCCGCACCCGAGCGCTCAGGGGTTGGGGCCCCACGGCAAACGCCACGAGGAGAAGGGCCGCCAAGGCGAACAGCAAGAGCGTGTTTGCCGCGTACCGGCTGCGCAGCTCGGTACGAAGGTCCTTCCGAAAGACGGCCCAGGCGCCGGCGAGCCAATTCATCAGGGGAGAAGAAGACAAGAAGCGGAATGCGACCGCGTCTCCGTGCTTCGGGGAACGCATCGGAAAATAGCGACGCGGGGATGGAAAGTCGACTGTCTGTTCGCTATCCTCGCAACCCTGTTTCGTCCCCATTTCCAGATCGTGCCCCCGCCCGATGAACACCGCGTCTCCCGCTCCCGATTCCATTGTCGGCACCCTTCTCGGCACCGCCGTCGGTGACGCACTGGGGATGCCTGTCGAAGGCCTCAGTCACGCGAACGTGCGCACGTATTATAAAGGCATCAAAGAGTACCGGGACGACGATCAGCGGGGTGACCTGGACGCGGGGCAGTGGACGGACGACACGCAGATGACGTTCGCCCTCGTGCGGGCCCTCGCCGCCCATCCCGGGGCGCCGGAGGCGTGGCCGGCCGCCGTCGCGGACGAGTACGTTGCCCTCCGGGCCGAGGCGCGACGCTGGGGCACGACGACCACGACGGCCATCGATCGTCTGGCGAAGGGGAGCGCTCCCGACGAGTCCGGCGTGCCCGACCGCCCCACGGACGGCGCGGCCATGCGGGCGGCTCCGCTCGGGGTCTGGTGGGCAGCCCAAGATCTGGACCGGACCGCGGCCTTCGAGGCGGTGCGCCCGGTGCTGTCCGTCACACACGGCCACCCCGCAGCCCTGGCGGCCGGGTGGGGGCAGGTGGTGGCCGTCCGTACGCTGCTGGACTGGACGCCCGACACGTTCGACCGCGCGACGTTCTGGGAGCGGCTGGTCGACGCGACGGCGTGGGCGGAGAAGCGGCTCGACGGGGACGACCGCGTGTCAGGGCGTCTGGAGACCCTCGCGGACCAGCTCGACGCCTTCCCGCTCAACCTCGGGGACGCGTGCGACGGGGTTAGCGTGCGGGCCGACGAGGCCTGGCCGTTCGCGTGCGCGATGGTGGCGCGCCGCGCCCACCTCCTCGAAAACACGCTCCTGTCCGGCATCAATGTGGGCGGGGACGCCGACACCACCGGGGCCATGATGGGGGCCATGCTCGGCGCCCTCCACGGCTGGGACGCCTTTCCCGA
>NZ_JAZKRW010000078.1:0-14635 GCF_036626415.1 Salinibacter sp. | reverse complement strand
TGGAGGGGAGCTTGGAGGGGGACGGGCTCGGCTCTTCAAGCCGCAGTTTTCGGAAGCGGCTTCGTGGCGAAGGCGCGGGGCACCGGCAGGTCGGCCATTGTTTGGAGGCCGGGCTGGGCCCGATCGGCGAGCGGCGCGGTGTTGACGAGCATGCCCACCGTGGCCGTGTCGCCGAAGATGCCCCCTTCGAAGCGGAGGTTGATCGGGGGCTCTCCCTCCACCGTCACCGTGTCGTAGGACTCCTCCGCGCCCACGTACATTTTCAGGTCGAGCGTCAGTGGGGACTTCCCCTCCATTCGGCCGGCCGCGGCGTGATGAATGCCGGCCACCTCTCCGGCCTGAACCTGGCGGAAGCCGGTGTCGACGGGCGCCTCGGCGTGAACGGGCTGCAGTTCCTCCTCCACCGCATCCAGCGACCACCCCAGCCCGTCGGCCAGCATCAGGAGGGACTCGCGAAGCCCGATGTGTCCGAATCCTCCCCCCGCCTTCTTCTCCTCGAAGGCCTCGGTCGAAATGCCCGCCCCCACCTTCTCCTGGAGCGGCTCGCGCCGCTTGCTGGCATTCACGACCCGCTCCACGTGGACGCCCTGCACCGCCGTGCACACGCCCGTCGCCATGAGCGGGAGCGTGTCCATGGCGTAGCCCGGGTTCACGCCCGTTCCCACGATGACGACCCCCTCCTCGCGCGCAACGCGATCGAGCCGCGTGGACGCCTCCGGCGCCCGCTCGTACGGAAACGAAAGCTCTTCGGTGGTGGACACGACGTGCGCCCCCGCCCGGGCACACTGCACCAGCTGGTCGGTCACGCCGCCAAGGAAGGACGTCGTCGTGTGCAGCACCACGTCGGGATTGGTGGCCGCGAGGACGTCGGCGGCGGCGTCGGACACGCGAACCCCTGCCCTGGCTGCCTTGGGCCCCTCCGCCCCAATCACGTCGGCCACGTCCCGGCCCGCCTTCTCAGGATCAATGTCGATGGCCCCGACAAGGGTCATCGCGTCGGCCTTTTCAATCACGGTCTTCGCGGTTGCCTGGCCGATGGGACCGAGGCCGTACTGAACGATGCGAAGCGGAGAGTCGGTATCCACGGGCGTCTGGTCTGCTTGGTTTAAAGAGAAAGATGTCCCCCGGTTGCGCGTTTCCGGTGAGACTATTCTGTGCTGCCGTGCGCTTGTTCTGTGCTGCGATGCGCTTTCGTGCCCCTGTGCCCTCGTCCCGCCGGGCTGCCCGACCCGTTTTGCTCGACGCGCCCAAAAATGGGCCTCAGGCGGTCAGCCCCCCGCCATGGCGTCAAAAACCATCCGGGACACCCGGGCAAATGCTTGTGCCCCGGCCTCCTCATTTTCTAGATTCTGCGACAGGAGCACCACAACGTACGTGGGCCCCTCCGGCACGAAGACAACGCCCGAGTCGTGGCGCAGCCCCGGGATCCAGCCCGTCTTGTGAGCCACCTCCACCGACGCCGGGAGCCGGGCCGGGATCATGTCGTTGTGCTCCTGCGCCTTCAGAATTTCGATCATCTCGTGGGAGGCCCGCTCGCTCACGGCCGTTCCCCGGGCGATCTGCTCAAAGAGCACCAGCAGGTCGTGGGCCGAGGCCTCGTTGTTGAGGCCTCGCCGGTAGGCCGTCATGTCTTCGACCCCGCGTCGTACCTGGATGCGATCCGCCCCGTACCGGCGCATGCTTTCGGTTGTGCGTTCTGCCCCGACCGTTTCAAGCAAGATATTCGTGGCCAGGTTGCTGCTGGCCGTGATCATTTCCCGCATGAGGGTGCGAATCGAGCGCTGCTCCCCGAGATGGGCGTAGAGCGCGTCGTAGCTGTCGTCCTCGGGGGCCAGGGCGTACCGGCTGCCGTCCACGAGGCTCCGAAACGCATTCTCCACGCGGACTGTGTCGTCGAGGTCGATCCGCCCTTCCTCCGCCTGCCGGTAGAGCTCCACCATCACGGGGGTCTTCATCGTGCTCGCCGCGTGGAACGTCTCGTGCGCGTTGATCAGCAGCGTCCGGGGGGGCGCCTCCAGGGACCGGACGGCCACGGCGCAGTCGCCCGTTCCCCCATCCAGGACGGCCCGCACGTCTTCGTCCAGCGTGCCCGAGAACGAGGAGGGGAGCGTGGGGATCGACACGAGAACAAGAACACTCAGGGAGAGAGAGCAGCGCCCGCCCCGAGACAATGCCCCGGCGAGGGGCGCCGCGGGCCAGGGGGCGAATCGCTCCGCCCAGTTGCCTGGCGGGGCTACGACTGGTCCCACCAGAGGAACTGGTCGAGCGACGCCTCAGGGACGTTCGACGCGTTTCGTTCAACCTCGGAGAGGGGATACAGCACGCGGCGGATGTGGTCCGTATTCGGATTCTGGTCGAAAAGCGGGTTCTGGTCCACAGGCGGCTCAAAGTCGGGATAGTCGTAATCGTGGCGACGGTGGTCCACCCAGGCCTCGGGGTGCAAGAACGTCGCCACGTTCTTCTCCTTGAAGATGAGGTCCAGGGTCAAATTGCCCGCCCCCACGTCGACGGCCGGGTGGCTCAGGTAGTCCTCGCGCTGAGCGTCCGCCACGCCGACCTTGGTCATGTGCGCCCGGATGCCCGCCCGGTAGGCGTCGTAGGCCCGACTCGGGTTGTCGGCCCGCAAGGCGGCCTCGGCCTCGATAAACTTGGCCTCCGCGTACGTAATCCACAGGATGGGGGCATTTTCCGACGCGTAGTACTGGGGCTCAAGGTGATTGTAGAAGTCCCCCGACCCCGCCCCGTTGCGGTTTCCCGCGAAGGCCGGGGCGGCGGACTCTTCGGGAGCCTCCGTCTCGTTCGAGTCGGTAATGGCCGTTTGCAAGCGAGGATCGAGCGGGCCGTAGAGGGTGCCGTCCATCTCCTTCACGAGCTGCTCCGACAGATGCCCCCCCAGGATGCCGCCCTGCTCGTCCAGGTACACGTTGTGCCAGGGATTATTGGAGGGGTCGTCTTCGTAGTCCATCTGCGCATCGTCCGCGTTGCTGTCGAACGCGTTGTCCAGCGCACTCAGCACGGCCTGCGGGTCGTAGTCCGATTTTTTCGTCCGGTGGTTCAGGTATCGCGCCTCCAGGGCCCAGGCCGCCTTTTTCCACTTCTCGAGATCCCCGCCGTACACGAAGTCCTCACTGCCCGGGGACAGCCGCGACTCGGCATTTAGGTCGTCCCGGGCGTCGCTGAGAAGGGCCTGAATCTCCCCGTATATCTGTTCCTGCGAATCGTACCCGGGCGTGATCTCTCCCTCATCCGCCTGGAGGGCCTCCTGATACGGAATGTCGCCCCACAGGTCGGCGGCGAGCCCAAGGTTGTAGGCCTGAATGATCCGCGCGATGCCTGCATAGTGCGGCGACCCCTCCTCGTCTGCCTTTTCGATCAGGGCCTGGGCGGTTCCGAGCCCGTCGTACACCGACGACCAGGTTCCTCCAAAGCGGGCTTCAAACTGCTGGTCAGTCGCACTTCCACTGGGCGACGCCAGGTGCTGGACGTAGTAGGAGGTGACGCTGGCCGCCCCCTGCGTCGTGGTGCTGGTTGAGAGGATGGCGGTCGATAGCAACCCCGACATCGACGGGTCGGTCGTCGCGTTGGGGTCGGTGTTGTCCACGAGCAGGTCGCCGTCGCACCCGACGAGCGCAACCCCGAAGACGATGAGGAACAGGACAGCACGTTTCATGGGATGGGTGTACACGATGGAGGAGACAACACGATCGGGGGCAGTGCCCGGGGCCCTTAGAAATTCAGGTTGAGCTTGACGGTATAGCTCTCGACCGCCGGCGTCCGCAAGCCCTGGAATCCCTGCGTGTTGCTGCCGGCGTCAAACTGTCGGGACTCCGGGTCAAAGCCGTCGTAGGCGCTCCAGAGGAGGATGTTGTTGGCCCCGACCCCAATGCTCCCGCCCCGCAGGGGCGTGGTCTCCGTCAGCACGCTTGGCAGTTGATAGGTCAACTGAACGTTCCGCAGCTTGAGATAGGAGGCGTCTTCGACAAAATTCTCGGCCACACGGCGGTACACGTCCCGGTAGTAATCCTGCCCCGGAACGACGGTGGTGTCGACCGGGGTGCCATCGGGGTACACGCCGCTGAATTCAACCTGCTCGTCCCGATTGGTCGTAATCGGGAGGGTCCCCTGCGAGGCGTGAAACGCGGCGACCTGGTTGTAGAGGTCGCCGCCCGCCTTCACGTCGAGGAGCGCGGAGAGCGAGACGCCCTGGTAGGAGAAGGTGTTCTTGAGACTTCCGGTCCAGTCCGGCTCCGCGTTCCCAATCACCTTGAAGCCGTCGCCGCTGCGCCGGTAGTACCCGGTGGACGGATCGATAATTCGGGGCCGGCTCTCGTCCACCCGAAACGCACTCTCGTTCTCCGAATCCTCGTAGAACCGGTCGTACACCGGCCCAAACAAGTTTCCGTACTCGAGTTGCCGCCGGAGCTGCATCGTCAAGGAGCCGCCGTAGGAGAACGACGTTCCGCTCAGGGTGATCGACTCGATGCCCTCCCGGATGGACACCACCTCGTTGTCGTTTTTGGCCCAGTTGACCCGCGCGTCCCAGGTGAACGCCTCCGTCTCGATGGGCGTGGCCCCCACCGTCAGCTCGAGCCCTCGATTTCGGATCTCACCGGCGTTGGTCACGAACGTGTCGAAGCCGCCCGCCTCCGAGATGGGAACGGGGATAATTTGGTCCCGACTGTTGGACTGGTACGCGGTTGCGTCCAGCCGCAGGCGCTCATCGAAGAAGCGCAGGTCCACGCCCACTTCGTAGGAGACCGTGCTCTCCGGCTTGAGATTCGGGTCGCCCAGCTGCCCGCTGCGCGTCTCGAGCGTCTCGTTCTTGAACGGAAAGGACCCGAAGGTGATGTTGGTCTGGTACGGATCGGCGTCTTTCCCCACCTCGGAGGCCGACAGGCGCAGCTTTCCGTAGTCAAAAACGGACGGCAGGTCCACCACGTCGCTGAAGACGAAGCCGAGACTGGCCGACGGGTAGAAGAAGGACCGGTTGCCCTCCGGCAGGGTGGACGACCAGTCGTTCCGGCCGGTGAGGGTCAGAAACAGGTAGTCCCCGTAGTCGAGCGTGAGATCGCCGTAGACCCCAATCACACGCCGCTCCGCCTGGCCCTCCGAGGTGGAGATGTCGGACGTATTGCTGAGGTCGAAGAAGCGCGGCGTTCCGAAGTCCGCCCCTTCCACCGTGACGCGATCGAAGTCGCTGTCGAACACGTCATTGCCGACGCTAAACTCCGCGTCCAGGGCGTCCGTGAGCGAGCGCGACGTCGTCAGGCGAAGGGTGGATGTGAGCTCTCGGTTCGTGATGGTTTCCCGGCTGAGAACCCCCTGTGAGGAAATGGCATTTTCGTCCTCCCGGACCCCCAGCGGCCCCGGGATCACCTCGTCCCGGTCCTCCTGGTAGAGATCATTGCCGAACCGATAGTCGACGGTGATCCAGTCGGTGGGGGTGTAGGTGAGCCCAAGATTCCCGATAAATCGGTCTCGGTCGTTCGTCAAGTTGTGGTTCTTCGCCACGAAGATGGGATGGTTCAGAAACGGAAGCGGCGAAAACTGCGTGCCGTCGTCGTTTCTGAACTTTTCGGTGACGTCGACGCTCGTCGGGTAGTACTGGAGTTGGCCCAACTGCGCATCCACCGGCAGTTTGGTCCCCTGCGTGTTCGTGTACCGGACCGAGGAGGAGACCCGGAGGTCGTCGGTCACGTTGAGGGTGCCCGACGCCTTGGCAGAGAAGTTCTCGTTTTCCGCCTCGGGGATGACGCCCTTCTGGTCCCCATACTTCAACGAGAGGCGAAAGGTGGACGCCTCCGTCCCGCCCGAGACCGCGAGGGTGTTTTGGACGTTGCGCCCCATCCCGCCGCGGTCAAAGTAGTTGTCGTAGTTCTGAAAGAACTCGGCGCCCTCGATGGTGTCGGCCTTCGGCCCCCAGGCGTGGAACGAGGGAAAGCTAAAGAACCCAAAGTCGCCGCGCCACCCGTCCATGAATTCGCGCTGCTGTGGCGGGTACACGCCGACCCGCTGGAAGCCGACGGAGCTCGTGTAGTCGACCTGGGTCTGGTTGGACTGCCCTCCCTTCGTCTCAATGACGACCGCGCCGTTGGCGGCCCGCACCCCGTAGAGGGCCGCGGCGCTCGCCCCCTTGAGCACCGAGACCGACTCGATGTCTTCCGGGTTGATGTCCGCGATTCCGTTTGAGAAGGCAAACCCTCCCGCTCCACGACTCCCCGAAAACGTCTCATTGCTGATCGGCACGCCGTCCACGACGAAGAGCGGCTGGTTGTCCGCGCCGGGGTCCAGCGACGTGACCCCGCGCAGAACGATGCGCGCGGACTGTCCCGGCGCGCCCCCTGTGCTCGTAATCTGGGCCCCCGCTACCTGTCCCTGGAGCGCATCCACGAGGTTTCCTTCGTTGACCTCGGTAATCTCTCCCGCCTCGACCTCCTGCACCGCGTAGCCGAGCGAGCGCTCCTGGCGCTCCACCCCGAGGGCCGTTACGACAACGTCCTCCAGCTGCTCCACGCTGGGCTGCAGCCGCACGTTGATCTCCGTCCGGGGCCCGATCGCCCGCGTCGTGCTCCGGTAGCCCACAAAACTGAACGTCAGGGAGTCGGCCTCCGCGGGGACCTGCACGCTGTACGCCCCCGACTGGTCGGTCGAGGTGCCCATGCCGGTGCCCGGCACCGTCACGTTGACCCCCGGCAGGGGCTCCCCATTCCCGGCGTCCGTCACCGTCCCCGACACGGTCCGGTCTTGGGCGTGCACGAGTCCCGCCCCGAGCAGGAGAAGGGCAAACGCCATGAGCGCGGTCCGCAGCGTCGAGGGGACAATCATAGTGAGCGTGGGTGTTTGTACAGGACACCCCCCGACGGGACGCCCGCACCGCTGCCGTGTCGGGGGGATAAAGAACGCGAGAACAATCGGTAACCATCGTATTAAGGATCGACGATGCAGAAAAGGACCACTTTCCTGCTTACCATGGGACCAATTCATCTTTCCTGCGTCCTGCCGCCATGCCCGACCACTCGACCCCGCTCGTTCTTCAGTGTGTAGACCTCGATTCGGGCGCCTCTCGGCCCCTCTACGACCAGCTGTACCGGGACCTCCGCCAGGCCATCCTGTCGAGCCAGCTTCTGCCGGGCATGCAGCTGCCGTCGACCCGGGCCCTGGCCGACGAGCTCGGGCTCTCGCGCAACACGGTCCTGGGGGCCTACGACCAACTCGAGGCGGAGGGGTACCTGCAGAGCCGCGTCGGGTCCGGGACCTACGTGGCGCAGGAACTGCCCGAGGCGCTCCGTTCCGTGCGTGGAGAGTCGCACCTCAATCCGTCGTCTCAGCGGTTCTCTGACGATGCCGGCGATGCCTCTCCGCTCTCGGAGCGGGGAGGCGCCCTGACCGACCTGCAGCTTTCGGCCTTCCGGCCCGACGAGAAGCCGCGTGCGTTTCGTCCCGGCCTTCCGGCCCTCGACGCCTTCCCCATTGAGACGTGGAGCCGGCTCGTGAGCCGCCGGTGGCGGAGCCTCCCGGCCTCTACGCTCGGATACCGCCGGTCCACGGGCTTTCCCCCGCTCCGCGAAACCATTGCGGCGTACCTGCAGGAGTCTCGGGGGGCCTGTTGCTCCCCCGAGCAGGTGATTGTTGTCTCGGGCACGCAGCAGGCCATCACGCTCGTCGCGCACGTCCTGCTCGATCCCGGGGACCGCGCCTGGATTGAGGACCCGGGGTACCCGCGCGCCGAGGGCGCCTTCCGGTGGGCCGGCGCCCAGACGGTGCCCGTGCCCCTCGACCGTGAAGGGCTCGACGTCGACGCGGGACGAACGCGGGGCGACGCGCAGATCGCATACGTCACGCCGTCCCACCAGTACCCGCTCGGCATTACGATGAGCCTCTCGCGCCGGCTCGAATTGCTGGAGTGGGCGAACGAGACCGGCGCCTGGATCCTGGAGGACGACTACGACAGCGAATACCGCTACGAGGGACGGCCCATTGCGGCCCTCCAGGGACTCGACGACGCAGGCCGGGTGATCTACGTGGGGTCGTTCAGCAAGGTGCTCTTTCCGGCCCTCCGCCTCGGCTACCTCGTGGTGCCCGAGCCCCTGATCGAGCCGTTCTCGGCCGCAAAGTCAATCGTGGAGCGCTGTCCCCCGCTCGTCCCGCAGATGGCCGCGACCGACTTCCTCGAGGAAGGCCACTTCAAGCGCCACCTGCGGCGAATGCGCACCCTGTACGCCGAGCGGCAGTCCGTCCTCATCGAATCCCTGCGCGAACAGATGGGAGGCCCGGTGGACGTTAGCTCCGACGAGGCCGGACTGCACCTGACGCTGTTTCTCGACGCCGCCTCCCGTGACGAGGCCGTCTCGGAGGCGGCCGAGGCCCGCGGGGTTACCGCCCCTCCGTTGTCCTTCTACGCCGCGGACGCCCTCGACCAGAACGGCCTCGTGCTCGGCTACGCCGCCGTGGACGCGGAGGCGATCCGGGACGGCGCCGCGCAGCTCGCCGAGGCCATCGACGCGGCCCGGAGCGACGGAAGAGAGGAACCGTCGGAGATCGCCGCCTCCTAGCGCAGACGGGAGCGCCTCGCGGGCGTCCCCAGCCTGCAACTGCAGGCCCCCGACCTGGAAGACGGCCGCCCTGCCTACAGGGAGGCCTCCCCGCGAGAGTGCCCATCGCCTCCGTATCCGGCGGGCGATGTCTCCCTGGGCTCCTCGTCGGGGCTCGCGCCAAGCGGCTCGGACGCCCTCTGCCCACCGCCCTTCGGGACTCCGCCCGACGCCCGCTGGCTCCCCTTCCCCAGGTCAAACCGCTGGACGCCTCTCCGAAGCCGCTCGGTGAGGCCCTCCAGGTCGTCGGCCGACTCGGACACCTGCGTCACGCCCGCCGCCGACTCCTGGGACGCCGTCGAGATCGACTGGACGCTCTGGGCAATCTGCTCGCTGGTCGTGGACTGCTCCTCGGAGGCCGCCGCAATCTCGTCGGCCCGCTCTTGAACCTCATCGATCGAGTCGACGACCCGCTCGATCGCATCCCCCGTCTTGCTGGTCAGCTCAAGGCCCTCGTCGACGTGCCGCATGCCCGCCCGCACCGCCTCGACGGCCTCTTCGGTCTCTTCCCGGACCTGCTCGATCGTCCGCGCAATTTCGTCGGTGGCCTGGTCGGCCTCCTCCGCAAGCTCGCGCACCTCTTCGGCCACCACTGCGAAGCCCTGCCCCGTCTGGCCGCTCCCGTCCTCCCCGGCCCGGGCGGCCTCAATCGCGGCGTTTAGCGCCAGCAGGTTGGTCTGACCGGCAATCTCGTCGATCTGCTCGACGACCTGGCCGATCTCTTTGCTCGAGGCCCCGAGCCGCTCGATCGTGTCGGCGGAGGCCTCGACCACCTCCGCGATCTCCTCCATCTTTTCGGCGGTCTCCTCGACAATCTCCTCGCCCTCGCGGGCCTGCTCGCTCCCCGACTCGGCGGCCTCGGCGGTGCGCTGCACGCTCTTGGCGTTTTCGTTGATCGTCTGGTTGAGCTCCTCCACCGCGGCGGCCACCTCCTCGGACTGGGCCGACTGCTCCTCGGCACTGGCGGCCATCTGGTCGGAGGACGCGCTGATCTGGCCGGCCGCCGAAGAGGTCGACTCGGCCGCCTCCCGCACCTGCTCCACCATCTGGCGGAGGTTTTCGACCGACCGGTTGAAGCCCTCAAACAGGCGGCCGATGCTTCCGCCCACCTCGGTGTCGACCCGAACCGTCAGGTCCCCGTCCGCAAACCGGTCCATCGCCTCGAGCAGCCGATCGACCTCCCGGACGTACATGTCCCGATCGGCCTCTGCGTCGACCTGCTCGGTCACCTCATCGGCAATCTTCACCACCTTCTCAACCTCGCCCTCGGGCCCGAAGACCGGATTGTAGGTGGCCTGCAGCCACACCTCCTGCCCGTCCCGATCAATCCGTTTGAGCCGGCCCGAATGGTACTCGCCCCGTCGGAGCTTTTCCCAGAAGGCCCGGTACTCCTCAGACCGAGCATAGTCGTCCTCGACGAACACGCGGTGGTGCTCCCCCCGAATCTCATCCAGGTCGTAGCCCACCACCTCCAGAAAGTTGTCGTTCGCCTTCAAGACGGTCCCGTCCGGCTCGAACTCAATGACGGCCAGGGACCGGTGGACCGCCTCGACCAAAGCAGAATCGTCGACGTCCGACTCACTTCGGGCCTCCGAAGCGTCGCCCGACCGGCGGGCGTTGGACGCGTCGCTACTGGATTGAAAAAACTGGTCAAGCATGGCACGTTCGGGACTGTAATCGGGACTGTGAGCATGTACCGTCGTAGAGGCAGCCGGACGGAGCCCCCGTCCGGCACGCCACCTCAGGCGTCCTGCGTGTTACAGGACCGTTACCCAGGTGCACTTAAGTGATCGGCAGCCCACCCCCGGTGCTTAAATGGACCGGTCCCGGCGGTCAGAGGATGCCGCCTTGAAATGGATTCGCTTCGGGAGTGGCCGTGGCCGCGGCCCCGGCCCGTTGATGCCAAATCGGTGCGGGGACGCGAGGGGGGCGCGATCACGGGCCCGGCGAACGTCGGCAGGGCCGCAGGCCGCACGTGGAGCGGCGGGGCGCCGAAGGCAGGGCCACAAGGGGCCGCCGGAGAAGGGGCACTATTTCCCCTTCTTGTCTTCCCGCGGCAGCCGAACGGTGAAGCAACTGCCCTCGCCCTTCTCCGTGTCGACCTCGATGCCGCCTCCCATCTGATCGAGCACCTCTCGGGTGAGGGCAAGCCCCAGCCCGGTCCCCTCGTACTTGCGCGCCATGCCCTCGGATGCCTGCCTGAACGGCTCAAACAGCTCGTCGGCCTGATCAGGGTCCATTCCGATGCCCGTTTCCATCTCGAGAATTGCGTCCGTTCCCTCCGCCCAGGCCCGCCTCCAGCGATGGCTCGTGGCGAAGCGCCGCCCCGACGGAGCTCTCCTCGAGGTGCTCCTCGAAGCGGCGGGCCTCCTCAGGATCGTCCTCGATCAACAGCACCGTGAGGGCATCGCCGTCGAGCGTGCTCTGCGTGCCCCCCGCAGGCCGGCCAGGGCTGTTTATGGTTGAAAGAGAGGCTTTTGAAGAGAGTTGTTTGGAGCAGGGGTGTTGACCGGAAAGAACTCCATTTTAGCGGAAAGGGCTCCATTTTCAGTCGGTCTTTGCCGTCGTATGTAGATAGACAACACACAAGAGACGTCCCAACGGTGCCGCCCAACGGTGCCGCCGCAATAGCTCCCCAATCCGCAGACAGGGACTTCTCAGCTGCCCCCACCTCCCCAAACACAACGGTGCGTCGGGCCAGCCCCCAGCCGTCCTCTTGGCAGTCCTGCCCCAGGCTGGAGCGCGGAGCGCGTCAGGGGCACGAGAGGGGGCCGAACCCAATCTATCTGCGACCGTGGTCTTGAGGCGCGGCGCCGAGACAGGTGCCCTCCCGTCTCAACGCATTCGGTATTCAGCGGCCCATGGGCGAACGTGACGACATACGCAACGGCGACCTCCCTCTCCGCAACCCGTCGGTGGAGGCCTACCGGGTCGGCGACGGCGCCGTCCTGCACGACGTGGGGCGGGACCGGGTCGTTGCGGTAACCCCTCTCGCACGGGCGGTCTGGGAGCGTTGCGACGGGAACACCTCTTTCGAAGAACTCACCCGAGCGATCAATGCACTGGACGACGCCCCCTTGCCGAAAACCACCGGCCGCCTGCAGCAAATCATCGCTCACCTGAGCGACCACGAACTCCTTGTCGTCCACGGCAGCGCCCCCGGCGGCGATCGCAGCCCGGCCGACGAGGGGACGACGCTGCACGTTGTGTTTGGGCGCCACCAAGTGCGGGTGCAGGCCCGCGCCCCCGAGTGTGCACGGGCCGCGCAGCGTCGCTTCTACGGGATGCTCGGCGACGGTCGAGGCCTCGAGACGATTGGGGGGCTCACCGTCGGCGGGGCGGACGGGCAGTATTCCGTCTGGGGTCCCGAGAGGTCCCACGTCGAGGAGCGCCCGCTGGAGCCAGCGATCCGCGGCCTGAAGCACGCGGTCCTGCGGCGGTTTATGGAGGCACGGCGGGACCTGATCTGGCTCCACGCCGGGGCGGCGGCCCGGGACGACGACGCCGTGCTGGTGGCCGGACCGTCGGGCAGCGGCAAAAGTACGGTGATCGCGGACCTGTGCCGCTCGGGGTGGCAATACCTGTCCGACGACATCACGCCGTACGCCCCCGATTCGGACAAGATCATGCCGTTCCCGGCGACGATGGCCTACCGTGAGCCCGAGGGCGAGCGGGGTTCGGGGGACGAGCTGGCGGACCTCCCCAAGAAGCACATGCGTCTGGACGCAGAGCGCCTCCAGGACGCGCCCGTCCAGCCGACGGCCCTTTTCTTTCCGACCTTCGAGACCGGCCGGCCGGCGGAGGTCAAAGAGCTTCCCGCGCCCGAGGCCGCGGTGTCGCTCGTGGAGAGCTGCCAGAACGCAAGCCGCCACCGCGGGGAGGCCGTGCGCCGGCTCTGCCACCTGGCCGGCCGAGTCCCGGCCTTCCAGCTGCGTTACAACGAACGGAGCCGTATTCTTGGCCTGTTGACATCCGCCCTGGGGTGAGCGCATACGAACAACGGCATACATCTTGAGACAATGCCCGAGCAAAACGTTTCCTCTTTCCGAGAGGATTTCCTCTTTCCGGAGGAACCGTTTCCACTACGTCATGCCGTCTCCCCCCACCTTCTCCCGATCCCGTGAACGACAAAAACGACACCCCCAACGAACCGACAGACGTCCAAGCGGAAGGCCCGCAAGACGAATCGGCCCGCGAAGGCGACCCTGAGGGCTCACCGATGTCGAGGCGGGATGTGCTCAAAAAGGGCGCCTACGCCGCACCGGCGATCATGACAATCGGTAGTGTGCCGGCGTTCGCCTCCAATGCCCCTTCTTGTGCAAAAGAGGCTGGGGATGCCGCTGGAAATAATTGTAGCGACAACGATCGTGGACAGGGCAATAACAGCGGCGGGAATGGCGGCAACGGTAACGGCGTTGGGACTCAAGGCTCCAACTCTGATGCCAGAGGGTACGGAAGCAGTGGTCACGGCGGCGACGACTACAGTGGCGACTACGGCAGCAGCGAGTACGGCGGCAGCGATTACGGCCACGGTAACGACAGCAACGACTGAAGCGAGACGGCCCTGCGCACCTCTATGTCTTGGAGCCGGCCGTGTCGGCACCGTACCCGGCGGCCCGCACCCTTGCCCCTGACCGGCGGGCCTCCCCACGTCCACAATCGACCGCGCGTCGCCGTCGCGGCTGAGAGCGGCCCGATGCCGGCCGCCTCCGCCAGGAATCCTTCGCCCCCCGACAGAGTAAAATGAGGGCGTTTGTGTTCCCCCATCGTCCCTCTTCACTCTCGTATGGCTGGCGACGTCCCGTTCCCGGAGCCGGACACGTCCGCCCGCTCGGGGGGCGACGCGTCCTCCTGGGAGCCCTACCAGTCGCCGCAGGGCCGTGGGGGCGGGCCCCTGCGCTTCCTGCGGCGCCACTCGTTCTCGATAACGGTGGGGGCCGCGGCCCTGGCACTCGGGGCGTTGATCTACTTCTCCCCGACGGGCGCCGCGCCCGACGACCGCACCCGTGGTCCGGGCGACCGGGAAAGCCAGGCGACCCTCTCCATTTATTCGGCGCCGACCGGTGCAACCGTCATCGTTGGGGCCGACACGGCCGGCACAACGCCCGTCACGGACCACTCGCTCTCCGCGGGGACCTACCTGGTCACGGTTGAGAAAGAGGGCTACGGGCGCCGCGACACGGTGCTCACCGTGTCCGCCGACCAATCCGCGAGGTACAGGTCCCGCCTCCCTCCGGACGAGTCCGTTCCGAACGAGCCCGCCCCGACCGAATCTGCCGCCGACGCGCAGCGCACTCGCTCCGAGACCTCTCCCGCCGCGCCCGGCGGCGGCGCATCGTCCGACCGGCCGGCGACGTCCTCCGCTCCGTCCCCTCCATCCTCTTCGGCGCCCGACAACACGTCGAACAGCGACGATTCGGAGGCGCCCTCCCCCGGCCCGTCCGGTGCGGAGGAAGCGAACAGGCTGGTAACGGGCTCGCTGGTGCTGCGGGCGACGCCCGAGAGCACCGCGGTGAGGCTCAACGACCGGTACGAGGTCGGCCCCACGCCGGCGATGCTCGGCGAGGTGGGGGTTGGGCGACACGAGCTCACGTTTTCCCGCCCCGGCTACGAGACGACGACCCGGCGCGTGGACGTCACGCGCAACGACACGGCGGTCGTGGAGGTATCGCTCGCGCCGCAGACCGGGCATCTGCGCGTGCTCGCCCGCCCGTGGGGATCCATCTATGTGAACGGCGAGCGGCGCGCAGAACGCTCGGACGTCTGGTACGACACCGCCCTTCCGGCCGGCCCCCACACCGTCACCGTCCAGCATCCGGCGCTGGGGGAGAAACGCCGGTCCGTGACCGTCGTGGCCCGGGACACCCAGTCGGTCGTGCTGGACCTGCGCGAGCCGTAGGTAGCAACAGGCAATGGATATGCCCCGTACGCCAGGCGGCCCCTCACCGAACGACCGTCAGTTGCCGCGTCTGCTGGAACGCCCCGGCCCGCATGCGCACGAAGTACTTGCCGCTCGGCAGCGTGCCCGCATCGAGCCGGGCCTG
>NZ_JAZKRW010000077.1:0-14683 GCF_036626415.1 Salinibacter sp. | reverse complement strand
GGAAACGTCGTGACGGCATTGTCTCTGCCCCCCGGCAGGCTCCCCGTGACCCGCGTCTCCGCCGTGAGCGAGAGCCCGCCCGCAAGCCGCAGGGCCGCCCCAAACCCTACGTCGCCCCCGGCATCCGTCGCGTCGACCTCCGCGAGCTGAAACTCGTCCCCGGCCGCCGCAATGCGGGTGGCGTCAACGGTCGTCCGCACCACGCCGAGGCCGACCAGGAAGTACGGAGCGATGCGCCCGATCGACGTGAGGGCGAGCTGCCCCTCAAACGACAGCGCCCGCAGGCGTCCCTCCGGACACGAACTCACGCAGCGATCAATGGAGGGCGAAACGTCTTCGGACCCCACGCGCAATTGGGACTGCTGCGCGCGGAGCCGCCCCTCCAGCGAGAAGTTGTCCGTGAGCGTCCATACGAGCCCCACCGCGGCGTACGCGCTGGGCCCGGACCCAGGATCGATCTCAGCGATCCCTCCCTCTTCCTGAGCCGGCGCCCCCACTCTTTGAAACGATACGTCCACCTCCGTCGACGGAAGGGCCCAGCCGCCCCCAGCCTCCACCCGCACGGCCTGTGCCTCGGCCCGCCCGCCCCCAAGCAGCACAACGACAACGACCAGCAGAGAGGCTGCGGCGGGCGGACGAAGGCACATGGAACGAACTGTGCGATTGCAAAGCGAAGAACACGGTGTAAACTGCTCGCCTCAACGTAGAATTCTCCCGCTCGTTCTCTCCAGGATTCCTTTTCTCTCTAACGTCCATTCAGGGTCCAATCCACCATCCATCTTCCCCTCTATTCCGAAGCCAGAGCAATTGCATCTTAGCGACAGGAGCTGTTTGCACGGTCCGGTAGAGGCGGAAATTCGGGTCCCCCACGCTCCCACTCCCCCATTCTCCCGTGCATTCCTGGCGTCCCCCTACGATCAGCGGCAACGGAGCCTTTGTCACTCGACGAAGCTTTCAACATTCAATTGCCCTAATTCCAAAGTCCAACGGTGGCTTTTTCCCCCACGGCTTCTTTTCTTTGGAATGCTTCCTCCATACCGGAGGCGCATCCGACTCGTCCCCTCTTCCACCGACCCTTTGTCTCTCATGGCCAACACGCCGATCAAATTTGGCACCGACGGCTGGCGGGCCGTCATCGCCGACGACTACACCTTCGCCAACCTCGAACGCGTGGCCCAGGCCACCGCCGACTGGCTGCACGACGACTACGGCGACACCCCGTCGGTCGTGCTCGGCCACGACACGCGGTTTCTGGGGCCGGAGTTTGCCGAACGCACCGCCCGGGTGCTTGCCGAGGCGGGCGTGGCGGTCACGCTGGCCGACTCGATCGTCTCCACCCCGGCCGTCAGCTGGGCCACCCAGGCGGCCGGGCACGACGCCGGCGTCGTGATTACGGCCAGCCACAACCCGCCCACATACAACGGCTACAAGATCAAGGCCCACTTCGGCGGCCCCGCCCCCCCCGACATGATCGCGTCCGTGGAAGCGGCCGTGCCGGACCACGAGCTGGACGGCGCGTCCCTTTCGTCGTTCGGCGCGCTCGCGGCCGACGGCACAATCCAGACCGACGACGTGCGGGGCGGCTACCTCGGCGCCCTGCGGGAGGCCCTCAACATCTCGGCGATTCAGGA
This sequence comes from Salinibacter sp., assembly GCF_036626415.1. Classification (GTDB taxonomy): domain Bacteria; phylum Bacteroidota; class Rhodothermia; order Rhodothermales; family Salinibacteraceae; genus Salinibacter. Next base: position 13,052 of record NZ_JAZKRW010000077.1, on the reverse strand, counting down.
CGCCGACCTCACGATCGCCCACGACGCCATGTTCGGCGCGGCCCAGGGGCTCGTGGAGGCGCTGCTCGGGGACGGCGTGGTGTCTCTCCGCCACGACCTCAATCCCGGCTTCCACGGCACGGCCCCGGAGCCGATCGCCGACCGGCTGACGGAGCTGTCCGACACCGTTGCCCAGGGCGACGCCCAGGTCGGCCTCGCCAACGACGGCGACGGCGACCGCATCGGCATGGTGGACGAGGAGGGCACCTTCGTGAGCTCGCACCGCATCCTCGCCCTGCTCGTGAAGTACCTCTACGAGGAGCGCGGCCTCACCGGCTCGATCGTCAAGACCTTCTCCACCACCCACCTGCTCGACAAGATGGGCGCCCGCTACGGGCTCGAGGTGGAGACGACCCCCATCGGGTTCAAGCACATCGCCCCGAAGATGGCCGAGGGCAGCGTGCTCGTGGGCGGCGAAGAGTCGGGCGGCATCGCGGCGGCCGGCCACATCCCGGAGCGCGACGGCGTCTACATCGGCCTCCTTCTCGTGGAGATGATGGTGGAACGGGGAATGCTGCTGTCGGAGCTCGTGGACGAGCTGCTGGAGGAGTTCGGCCCGCACTACAACTACCGCGACGACATCCACATCCGCGAGGACCAGAAGGCCGACGTGCTGGACCGGCTGGACACTCAGGGCGGCCTCGAGACCGTGAACGGCCACGCGGTGCAGGAGGTACAGACGCTCGATGGCTTCAAGCACGTGACCGACAACGGCTGGCTCCTCATCCGGCCCTCCGGCACCGAGCCGGTCCTCCGCGTCTATTCGGAGGCCGAATCGCCCGAGGCGGCCGAGGCGCTGGTAAAAGATGCCTCCCGGCAGCTCGGCCTCAGCGAGTAGCGTCCCCCCTCCAGGTCCCACGCGGTCATGTCTCGGGCCCCCTTTACCCTCACCATTGTGGCCGTGCTCATGGCCGGCGCCGCCCTGGCGCTGTATGGCCCCGGCCCCGACGCCCCCGCCTTGCTCGTCGCCAACAAGAACGGGGCGTCGCTCTATCTTGTGAACCCGGCCTCGGGACAGGTAACCGACAGTGTGTCGACGGGGGCGGGGCCGCACGAGGTGGCCGCGGCCCCGGACACGCGCCGCGCCTTCGTGGCCAATTACGGCGATGGGACAATCTCGGTGATCGACATTGACGGCCCGAGCGAGACGGCCCGGTGGCGGCTGGAAGCGACCCAGCGGCCGCACGGGATTGCGGTGGGCCCCGACGAGGAACGCGTCTACGTAACCGCCGAGGATCGGCAGGCCGTCCTGGAGCTCAGGGCGGCGTCCGGCACGGTCCTGCGCACGTTCGAGACAGGCCAGGACGTCACGCACATGCTCGCCCTTGCGCCGAATGCCTCGTCCCTCTTCGCCACGAGCATCGGGAGCGGGACCGCTACGAAGATCGATCTGGAGCAGGGGCAGATGGGGGCTCCCACGGCGACGGGGGACGGTGCAGAAGGGGTGGCCGTGTCGCCGGACGGCGAGGAGGTGTGGGTGACGAACCGGGCCGACGATACGGTCTCGATTCTGGACGCGACGTCCGCCTCCGTCGTCGACTCGCTGTCGGTTCCGGGCTTTCCGATCCGCGCGGACGTCTCTCCGGACGGCCGTCACGCCCTCGTCTCAGCCCCGCGGGCCGGAGACGTGGCGGTGTACAACGCAGACCAGCGACGGCTGATGACGCGCCTCGACGTCGGCCAAAAGCCGATCGGCGTGCTCGCCCCTACCGACGACCGGGCGTATGTGGCCAACGCCGGGTCGGGCACCGTGAGCGTGATCGACCTCAACGCCCGCGCCGTCGTGGACACCCTCTCCGCGGGCCGGGGCCCGGACGGCATGGCGTACGTGCCCGCCCCGTAGCGCCCCCCTACGCGACGGTCGACTCGGCCGGGGCCGGTTTTCGTTCGTCCCCCACCACTTCGCCCCCCCGGAGGTGCAGGATGCGCTCGGTGCGGGCCGCCAGCTCCTGGTCGTGGCTGACCAGCACGAGCGTCGTTCCGGCCGTCTCGTTAAGGTTGAACAGCAGGTCCTCGATCTGACCCGCCGTCTCGGCGTCCAGGTTGCCGGTCGGCTCGTCCGCAAAGAGCACGCGGGGCCGGTTGATGAAGGCGCGGGCCATGGCCACCCGCTGCCGCTCGCCCCCCGAGAGCTGCGACGGGTAATGGTCAAGCCGATCGCCCAGGCCCACCTCGTCGAGCAGGTCGGCCGCCCGGGTGCGCGGGTCGGCGTCGCCTCGCAGCTCCGCCGGCACCATCACGTTTTCCAGCGCCGTGAGCGTGGGCAGCAGGCGAAACGTTTGGAAGACGAACCCGACGTTCTGGTTGCGCACCTCGGCCCGCTCGTCCTCGTTGAGGGGATTGAGATCCACGCCGCAGAGCTCCACGCGGCCGCTCGTTGGTTGGTCGAGACCGGCGCAGAGCCCCAGCAGGGTCGTCTTGCCGCTGCCCGACGGGCCGACGATCGAGCAGGTGTCGCCCTCGTCCACCGAAAAGCTCACGTCGTCAATGACGGTTAGGGTGCGCCCGCCACTGGGAAAGGTCTTGGTCAGGGACTCGACCTGAAGCACAGATGCTTCGCTCATGGGCGCTCGGGAAGGATCGTTGAGAAAATGATGGAGGGAGGGCGGCTGGCCAACCGGCCCCGGAAACCCTGTCGCGTCGGTTTCGGTTCGGCGGTCCGAACGGTTTCCGCACTCTTGCCGACGGCTTTGCCCCGCTTATGCCAAGCATGCGCCTATACCTGTTTCTGCTCGTCGGAGTTCTGGGCCTGGGGGGCTGTGGGCAGGATCGTTCCACTTCGTCGCCCGCCCCCTCGTCGAACGACACGTCCGCTGCCGTCCCCGCCTCTACATCGGACCCGGCGGACACGACTGGCGCGGAGACCCGCGTGCTCGTCCTCGGCAACAGCATCGCCGCCGGCTCCGGCGTGTCGTCCCAGGAGGCCTTTCCGGCCCTTCTTCAGCGGAGGGTCGACTCGCTCGGGTGGGACGTGCAGGTGCAGAATGCGGGCGTGAGCGGCGAGACGACGGCCGGGGGCCTGCAGCGCATTGGGTGGGTCCTGCAGGACTCGGTGGACGTGCTCGTGCTGGAACTCGGGGGCAACGACGGCCTGCGCGGCATCGACCCCGGCGTCACCCGCCAGAACCTGCGCGGCATTATCGACACGACCCTGGCCACGTACCCGGAGGCCCGCGTTCTCCTGGCGGGCATGCAAGTTCCCCCCAACCTCGGGCAGGAGTACACCCGGCAGTTTCGCCAGGTCTATCCGACGGTCGCCGAGGCGTACGACCGCGTCACGCTGATTCCGTTCATCCTCAACGACATCGCGGGCTCCGACTCGCTCATGCAGGACGACGGCATCCATCCTACCGCCGATGGGCACCGCATCATTGCCGACGAAGTCTGGGCCGACCTCCGCCCGATCCTGGAGACAAAACGTCCCCAGGACCCGGCCTAGCGCCACGCACCGGTCCCCCCTTCAACGGCCCAACCGCCTACGCCTCTTCCATCTCCTTCACGGCGTCGGCAATCTGGCCCGCTGCCTCTTTCGCATCGCTGAAGAGCATCTTCGTGTTGTCCGCGTAGAAGAGCTCGTTGGGCACGCCCGAGTAGCCGGGGCTCAGGCTGCGCTTGATCATGACGACGCTGTCCGCCGCGTCGACGTTGAGGATCGGCATGCCGTAGATGGGACTGCCTTCGTCGTCGCGAGCCGCCGGGTTGACCACGTCGTTCGCGCCCACGACGATGACCAGGTCGGTGCTCGAAAATTCGGGGTTGATCTCCTCCAGCTCGTAAAGCTTCTCGTACGACACGTCGGCCTCGGCCAGAAGCACGTTCATGTGGCCCGGCATGCGGCCCGCGACCGGGTGGATCGCGTACTTCACGTCGATGCCCTGCGCCTCCAACTGGTCGGCCAGCTCGCGCACCTCATGCTGCGCCTGCGCCACGGCCAGCCCATAGCCCGGCGCGATCACCACCTTGTCGGCGTAGCGGGCGAGGATGGCGGTGTCCTCCGGCGACGTTTCGTTGACCGTCTTGCCCTCCGGCACGTCCAGATCGCCCGTGGCGCCGTCGCCACCCCCGAAGCCGCCGAGCATCACGTTGGCCAGCGACCGGTTCATCGCATCGCACATGAGGACCGTCAGGATCATGCCCGCCGCCCCGACGAGCGTCCCGCTCACAATGAGGGCCGTGTTGTCGAGCACGAAGCCCGCCGCGGCGGCCGCCAGGCCCGAGTAGGAGTTGAGAAGCGACACGACCACCGGCATGTCGGCCCCGCCGATGGGGATGACGAGCAGGATGCCGAGCAGAACGGCCGCGGCGCCCAGCCCCAGGGCCGCCAAAATCATGGGCCGGGCAAGCGTGGGAAAGGCCTCGGCGTAGGCCACCATCACGCCGAACGCCACGCCCGCCCCCACGAGCAACAGCCCCGTCAGCACGCGCAGCCCGGGAAACGAAATGGGATTGCCCGTAATCCAGCCGCTCAGCTTGCCGTTGGCAACGACGCTGCCCGAAAAGGTGATGGTCCCAATCAAGATGGAGAGCGCGATGGTGACCGCCGTAACGATCCCGAATCCGTAGACGTCGCCCCCCACGTACTGCGCCAGCTCCGCGCCCGAGACGAGGGCGGAGGCAAGCCCCCCAAAGCCGTTGAAGACGGCCACCAGCTCCGGCATCGCCGTCATTTCGACCGTGCGCGCCAGCACCACGCCAACAAGGCCGCCCAGCGCGAGCCCGCCCAGAATCATGGGCCACGACAGGATCTCCTGCAGAAAGAGCGTGGCGACGACGGCGACGAGCATGCCGAGGGAGGCCAGCGCGTTTCCCGTGCGGGCAGTCACGGGGGACTGCATGCGCTTCAGCCCAAAGATGAAAAGCACCGCCGAGAGCAGGTACGCAAGGTCAATGATCGCGGTCTTCATAGGCAATACCGTACGAGGGAGAGTCTATCGGTCGTTGTGCCCTTTCCCTTGTATTTCGTATTGCGTCGGTTCGGCTCCCCGAACGCAATACGAACTACGCAACACGCAATACGCACTTAATCTGCTGTGCCGTTCGTCTGCGGCGCCCCGGCGGACGCGGGCGAGGCCTTCTTCTTGCCAAACATCTTCAGCATGCGGTCGGTGACGAGGAAGCCGCCCACGACGTTGATGGTCGCCACCACGAGCGCCCCGAAGCCGATCCACGTCGACCAGGGCCCGGTCGTCATGCCAGCCGCCACGAGCGCCCCCACAACCGTGATGCCACTGATGGCGTTGGCCCCCGACATGAGCGGGGTGTGGAGGGTCTGCGGCACCTTGCTCAGCACCTCAGCACCCAGGAACGCCGCGAGGACGAAAATGATGAGGTTGTTGAGCATGGCAGTTTGTCGTATGGGAAGAAAGTAGTTCTCGAGAGAGAAGAGATTGCGCCCCCCTGGCTGTTCCTCAAAGCCCTACGTGACATGTGGGTCGTGATGCGGGAGTCGTGATGCGTGATTGATCGAGGCAGGCGTCCTCACGCCTCACGAATCACGCGTCACGCTTTGTCCTCTTCCACGGGTTCCAGAAGCCCCCGGACCCGCTCATTTCGGACCTCCCCGTCGCGGGTGAGGCACGACTCCGCAAAGATCTGGTCCTCGAAGTCCGGGGCGAAGGTGCCGTCGTCGAGCCCCTCCTCGATCATGGCGGTCACCGTCTTGGCATAGAGCTCGCTCGCGTGCACTGGCATCTGGGCGGGCAGGTTGGTGGGCCCCAGGATCTGCACGTCGTGCCCCGCGATCTCTTCCCCCGTCTCCGTGAGTGCACAGTTGCCCCCGTTCGGCGCCGCAAGGTCCACGATGACCGAGCCCGGGTCCATCGCCGCCACGGCGCTCTCGTTGATGAGGAGGGGCGCGGGCTTGCCGGGGATGAGGGCTGTCGAGATCACCACGTCGGCGTCGGCGAGGTGGGGCTTGAGGAGCTCGGGCTGCCGCTCCTGCTTTTCCTTCTCCACCTGCTCCGCGTACCCGCTTTCGTCCTGGTCGGCCTCGATGTCCACCTCCAGCTCCACGAAGGACGCGCCGAGGCTTTCCACCTCCTCGCGGGTCGGCTCGCGAATGTCGTACCCAAACACCTTCGCCCCCAGGCGCTTGGCGGTGGCGATGGCCTGCAGGCCCGCCACGCCGGCCCCCAGCACGAGCACGCGGGCCGGGCGCACCGTGCCGGCGGCCGTGGTGAGGAGCGGAAAAAACTTGGGCAGCCGCTCGGCCGCGAGGATCGCCGCCCGGTACCCCCCGATGGAGCTCATGGCGGAGAGGGCGTCGAGCTTCTGCGCCCGCGAAATGCGGGGCACCAGCTCCATCGCCAGCGTCGTCACGCCCTGCTCGGCCAGCGCCCGTGCGGTCTCCGGGCGTTCGAGCGGGCTGAGAAATCCGATGAGGACCTGCCCGTCGCCGAGCCGCTCGACCTCATCGTCGGACGGCGGGGCCACTTTTGTGACGAGGTCGGCGTCGAACGCCTCGTCTCGGCCCACGACCGCACATCCGGCCGCCTCATAGTCAGCATCGGTGTGGTAGGCCCCGTGCCCGGCCCCCTCTTCCACGCGAACCTCCAGGTCGTCCACCGTGGCCAACAGGCGATCGGCCACGTCGGGAATCAGGGCAACGCGGGCCTCGCCCGAATCAGTTTCGCGCGGGACGCCAATCGTGAGAGCCATTGCGCCGTGGTCGTTGATTCAAAGACCGTCTCGTACCGTCCCCCTTTCCCGAGAGCCCTGGTGCTCATCCGTTTCTTCCGGCCCCCAGTGCTTCTGCTCTATCCGTGCGTGCGCTCGAACTCCTCCATGAACTGCACGAGCCGCCGGACGCCCTCCTCCGGCATGGCGTTGTACATGGAGGCACGGACGCCCCCCACGGAGCGGTGCCCAGACAGGCTGAGCAGGCCCTGCTGCTCGGCCTGCTGCAGAAAAACCGGCTCCAGGTCCGGGTCGTGAATCCGAAATGTTGCGTTCATCGTGGATCGGTCCTCCGGGTCGACGGTGCCCTGGTAAAAGTCGGTCCCGTCGATCGCGTCGTACAGCATGCGCGCCTTGCGCCGGTTGATGGCGTGGATGGCGTCGATGCCGCCCTGGTTCCGCAGCCAGCGGCACACCTTCTCCACCATGTAGACGGCAAAGACCGGGGGGGTGTTGTAACGGCGCTCCGCGTGGGTGCCGTAGTCGAGCATCGTGGGGAGCGGCTGCGTGCGCCGCTGCAGGAAGTCGTCGTGCACAAGGACAACGGTGACGCCCGCCGGCCCCACGTTTTTTTGTGCCCCGGCGTAGATGAGGCCGTACCCCTCCAGGTCCATCGGACGGCTCAGGAACTCGCTCGAGGCATCGGTGACGACGGGCACGTCGAGCACCGGATCGTCGGTGATCTGATTGCCATTGACCGTCTCATTGGTCGTAATGTGAACGTACGAGGCCCCTGGCGTGAGGTCCCAGTCCCCCACGTCCGGCACGTACGAAAAGTCCGCGTCTTCGCTGGAGGCGGCGACGTTTACTCCGCCTACCCGCTCCGCTTCGGCGACCGCCTTCACGCCCCACCGGCCCGACACGACGTAGTCGGCCACGCCGTCTTCGGGCAGAAAATTGAGGGGCACCTGGTAAAATTGCATCCGGGCCCCGCCCTGCAGGAAGAGGATGTGCCAGTCGTCGTCCAGCCCAAGCAGGGCCCGCAGGTGCTCGCGGGCCGATGCTTCAATCTCGTCGTACGCGGGCGAGCGGTGGCTGATCTCCAGGACCGACGCCCCCACATGGTCGTACACGGGCAGTTCGTCCTTCACCTCCCGCAGCGCCTCCACGGGAAGCGTGGCCGGCCCGGCCGAGAAGTTGTACTGTCGCTGGCTGCGGTCGGCAGGGGCCGCCGCGTCGGAAGTGGGCATGGCCGAAACGTCGATTCAGCACAGGAAAAACGGGTGTCTCCCAACGAGAGATACAGACTCTCGGGGTACGGGGACAAGGTAGACAACGAGGGAGCGCTGTGCAATGGAGAGCGGCCCCGTGGCCTTCGTTTCCTCCCGCTTCAGGAAGGAACGAGCCGTCGGGAAAGATTCTCGCGGTGGATCCTCCACGGGCTCTGTTACACGAACATTGCCGGGAGCCCCCGTCCTCGCCTCACGACTCCCTCACGACTTCTGGGACGTGCCCCTACAGCAATGCCCCTGCACAGACCGACCATGCAGGGGCACGGAAAAGATCGAAATGAATCGGCCCGGAAGACCTGAACGGCCCATCCGTGCTAGGGCGTGACGATGTTGCCTCCGTCGCCCCCTCCGCCGTCGGGCGAGCCGCTGCCTTCCGCCACGTCAACCACTTCGATGTCGAAGATGAGCGTGCGCCCCGCCAGCGGATGGTTCGCGTCGATGGTGACGGTGTCTTCGCCGAGGGCCGTGATGAGGACCGGAACAGTCTGCCCATTCTCCAGCCGAAGCTGAAGCTGCTGGCCCACCTCCGGATCCACCTCGCTGGGAATCTGGTCGTGGTCCATTTCCATGACCATGTCTTCCCGGTGCTCTCCGTAGGCCTGCTCCGGGTCCACCTCGGTCGTCTTCGTGTCGCCCGGCTCCATGCCTGTCACGGCCTCCTCGAAGCCCGGAATCACGCGATTCTCGCCGATGGTGAAGCTGAGCGGCTCCCCGTCTTCCGAGGAATCAAAGATGGTCCCGTCCTCCAGCTTGCCGGTGTAGTGGACCTGGACCTCGTCTCCTTCATTCGCTTGTGCCACGACGGTGTGTTGATCTGTTGCAATGGGTGTGAAAAGCACTAATCAGTTTGCTGTAACGCGCCGTCGAAACCAGTGTTCGGGAATCTCGGCAGATCGCGGGTTCTTTACCTGCGAGGCCTCAACGGCTCGTTTTTCCCGCATGGTCTCTGCCGGCTGCCCCCCGAGGTGCGACGAACCTGTAAGGGAGGGAGCGGGCTGTAACGATGGCGTCTTTCCGCCAGGCGACCGGGAATACTGTTGCGGGGTGGAGGGTTTTCCCTATGCGCATTTACCCCTTCAACAGCTACGACCCGCCAATGTCTACCTATCTCTCTCGCATATCTTTTCTCGCCGTTCTCGGGGTCGCCCTCCTGGCCGGGCCCGCGGTGGCACAACAAGACGACGCAAACACCGAACAGCCGGACATCGTCGACACGGCCGTTCAGGCCGATGACTTCAACACCCTCGCCCAGGCCCTGGAGGCCGCCGATCTCGTGGGCGCCCTGAAGGGCGACGGTCCCTTCACGGTCTTCGCCCCCACGGATGCCGCCTTCGACGCGCTGCCGGACGGTCAGCTCGAGGCCCTGCTGCAGCCTGAGAACAAGGGACAGCTTCAGGCCATCCTGCAGTACCACGTCGTGAGCGGCAAAGCCATGGCGTCAGACGTCACGGGCATGGACGCCGCCCCCACTCTTGAGGGCCGGTCCGTTCAGTTTCAGGTGACCGACGGAACGGTGACGCTGATGGGCCAGAACACGGCGACCGTTGTGCAGGCCGACATTGAGGCGTCGAACGGGGTCATCCACGTCATCGACAGCGTCCTGCTGCCCCCGGAGGCCGAAGAGGAGGACGGAGGATACTAGGGTTGACTCCTGTATGGGTATAGGGGGACATCTAAGGGACGTGGCCGACCGCCACGTCCTTTTTTTGTTGGGGGCTGCTTTTTATCGGGGGCTACGAAACGGCCCGGGGGCGATCCTTTTCTCGCTCCCAGTACAGCTTTTCGACGACCATCATGTGCGGCAGGGTCATGATGGCGATAAGGATGAAGAGGAGCGCAATCATCTGATCCTGCAGCCCGAACGACTGCGTGGCAACGTACAGGCCCGCCAGCCCCACGAAGGGAATTACGGTGAAGAGCGCCGCCTCCCGGTAGAACTGGACCATCGACATGGCCTCGCCGCGCCGCCGGAAGAAGCGAAGGAGCTCCAGGATGTGCCCCAGTGCGTGCCACCCCCCGAAGAAGACGGAGAAGGCCACGAGCGGGTGCACGAGGCCGAACAGGGCCGTGAGCACCGCGACGTTGATCGCCTCTCGCCCCGGCGCCCAGTCCGCACTCGGGGCTGCTCGGGGCACGGCGAGCCCAAGCGCAACGGCGTGCTGCACGACGAGGCCCCCGAAGAGGACGCCTGGGGCCGTCATCACCAGCGGCCAGTCGAGCAGCTGTACGTCCCCCATGGCCGCAAAAATGGGGGCGACGACCTCCGGAAACGCCACGATGGGCAGGCCGATGAGGAAGAGGCCACGCGACAGGTACACGAGACGTGCGGACAGCGGCGGAAGCCGCCAGTAGGCCAGGTCGGCCTGCCCGAAGTGGTACATGGTCATCACCAGAAAGAGGCCGAGGCTCCAGGCCGGGGCCACAATCCAGAGCGCCCCGTAGAGCGCCATCAGCACGAGGTATCCGCCGTAGAATTTGGCCTGGTCGCTCCACGTTGAGTCGAGCCCCCACAGCCGGGCCGCCACGAGGTGATCGATGGCCCCGTGCGGCATGCCGGTGAGCACGACAGCAACGAACAGCACCCCGAGGGCCGACGGCCCCAACGACACGCCGCCCCATGCCCCCACCCCGACTGCCAGCAGGGTCAGGGCGAGCACGCCGGCGTAGACGCGCGGGGAGCGGAGGGTGACCGGATCGTCCATGACAGTCAAGGGGGGCGGTGCTGTAAGATGGACCAACGAAGATGGACCAACGCATGTACAGTGTAAGGAATGAATCGGGGGAGGTCCACGGCAGCGTGCCGGCCGGCAGGGAGTTTCCAGCAAGTTTATTGCGTTTGGGAGAGGGGGACCGTCCCCAGTGCCCCCGGCGAACCGGGGCCGGTCTAGTGTGACAATGATGGGAAACTTGCGTTACAGGAGGAGACTGCGGAAAGGCGATGGGCGAATGGCGTCTAACTTGCGCAGTACAGTCTTCTGCGAACACGTCCTCTTACGTCTTTTCTTCTCCCTATGCCGTTTGACACGCCGTCGTCTACGTCCGAACCTCCCCATGTCGTCATCGTCGGGGCCGGGTTTGCGGGCCTGGAGGCCGCCAAGACGCTGCGCGACGCCCCGGTCCGCGTCACGCTCGTCGACCGCAACAACTACCACAAGTTTCAGCCGCTGCTCTACGAGGTGGCCATGGCGGGGCTGGAGCCGGACGACATCGCGCACAACGTGCGCAACATTTTCCAGGGCAACGAGACGGTGAACTTCCGTCTCGGCACGGTCGTGGACATCGATCCGGCCCTCCAGCAGGTGCACCTGCACGGCAGTGAGCCGCTCTCGTACGACTCCCTCATCCTGGCCGCGGGCGCCGTGTCGACCGATTTCGGGATTCCCGGCGTAGAGGAGCACGCCTACCCCCTCAAGAACGTGCCCGACGCCGTCAACCTGCGCAACCGCGTGCTGCGGCAGTTCGAGCGGTACGACCGGCAGCGGGCGGCCACCGGGGAGGGCGCCCTCACCTTCGTCGTGGTCGGTGGAGGGCCAACGGGCGTCGAGATGGCAGGCGCGTTCGTGGAGCTCTTCGACACGCTCAACAACGACTTCTCTCAGTTCGATACGCGTGAGCACGCCCGCTGTCTCCTTTTGGAGATGGAGGACGAGCTCCTGCCGCCCTACAAGTCGCCGCAGCGGGCCTACACCCGACAGGTTCTCGAAGCGCGAGGCGTGGACGTTCAGACCAACACGGCCGTCGAGCAGGTGGCCCCCGACCAGGTCCACCTTGCCGATGGCCGAACAATTCCGACGCAGACGCTGGTGTGGGCGGCCGGGGTGAAGGCGAGCCCGGTGGCCAACCTGCTCGATGCCGAGCAGGATCGAGGCGATCGGATTGTCGTAAACCCGGACCTGACTGTGCCTGAGCACCCAGAGGTGTACGCGGTGGGCGACATGGCCGCCATCAGGGGGCCGGACGGCTACGAGCCCCAGCTTGCACAGGTCGCCATCCAAAGCGGTCGGCATGCCGCGGACCAGATTCAGCGCCGCCTCCGCGAGGGCACCTCGGAAGAATTTGAATACTGGGACCTCGGCCAGATGGCCACGATCGGCCGCAATGCGGCCGTGGCCGAATTTGCCGGCGGCATCGCGTTCAGGGGGTTCATGGCCTGGTTCCTGTGGGTTGTCATCCACATCGCCAAGCTGGTGGGCTTTCGCAACCGCCTCAGCGCCCTCGTCAACTGGGCGTACAACTACTTCACGTACAATCGCAGTGCGCGCCTCATTCTCGACATGGTGCCCATCTCCGACGACGTACCGATGGAGGTGGAGGACGTGGACCAGCAGGTAAAGGAGCACCTTCGAACGGTGGAAACCCAACCGCGGTAGGGTCCCTTCAACGGGGTCGTAGCGAAGCCAATCTGGGGCGCCTCCGCCCCACCCGGCGCCAGTCTTTTGCCTGCCCTGCCCATGCCCCGTCGTCTCACGCTGTCCCTCGTTCCGGTCTGTCTCTGCACGTTCCTCGTGCTCGCCGGCTGCGGGGACGCCTCTGAGCTGGACGTGGCCGCCGGGCGGTATCGCCTTCAGGTCGATGGGGCCGTTACCGACACGCTCGCCGGCCCGGCACTTCTCCGCTCGGCTCGCCCGCCCCGCATGGGCCTCGAGCTGGGCCCCCGCGACGGCCCCGGCCTCTCGATGCAGCTCGCGCCCGCCCCGGCCGACACGGTCTCCGGCGCATCACTGGGGCGCTACGAGGTGGTCCAGGCCTTCTTGCCCGACGATGCGCCCCCCGACAGTCTCTCCCGGGTCATCGCCTTTCTGTCACTGGCCGACGCCAACTTCATCGCCGCACAGGGCCACCTTGCGGTCACGCACGCCGACGACGGTGCCGTCCGGGGCACCTTCGACTTCGAGATGACAGAACAGGGCCGCTCGGACCCGCGGACGATACGCGTAACGGGGGCCCTCCGCGCCACGGCGCCGTAGCAGTGGAATGTCACTGAAGAGACTCATTGTGTCGCCCGATCGTCCGCTTCTGCCCGACGAGACATCGCAGGGGGCTCCGCATCCACGGGGAGAGGACCCCCTTTCTGGTGAGACGGGTGACGAGAAGGGGGACAGCCCC
>NZ_JAZKRW010000076.1:0-14732 GCF_036626415.1 Salinibacter sp. | reverse complement strand
GCGGGGAGTTGTGACCCTAAGGTCACGGAAACGCTTTCTACGAGAGGAGTTAATGAGGCGTCCACGCCGAACAGCGTTCAGAAGGGCTTTCACCGCGCCGCCCCGCCTCGCGGAGGGCGCAGAAGGAGGCACATTCCGACTACGGACGCCGCTCGACGCCGAAGAGGATGGCATACAGGACCGGCACCACGATCATCGTAAGCACCGTCGCGAAGAGCAACCCGGACGTGATGGTCCCGGCCCTGGCCCTCGCCGTCTCGGCGATTTCCGACATGGACCTGCCGTGACCCCCCTGCTCGTCGAACAGGCAAAGACCGGCCTTCAGAATAGTCGCCCGCCTGGCGACCGTCCGTTACATCGGAGCCGTCGCCTCCTTTCGTATCTTTTCTCTTCAGCACGTCCGTCTGGGGGCAGGGCCTGGATGCCAACAGGACAGTCTTTTGGCTTAGTGTAACGGCTCCCCAGGCCCCTCAACGAACGGGTCCGCTACACGCGCCTCGGCGCTCCCAACGCCCCTCTACGTTCCATGTGACCCCCTTCTCTCGTCGCTCCGTCCTCCTTACCTTCCTTCTCATGGGGATGGGAGTTCCGGGACAGGCCCAGCCAGCTACGCCCTCCGTAGAGGAGGTGGCCTTGACGGTGGAAGACCTGGACCGCGCCGTCCCGTTCTACCGCGACGCCCTCTCGTTCGCGCCGGTGGACACCACGACGCTCTCTGGCCCCAGCGTAGGCCGCCTCGTTGGCGTGTTGGGGCCGCAGGCACGGATCACCGCGCTGCGGCCGCCGGGCGGAGACATCGGCATCGAACGGCTCTCGATGCCAGTAACCCCCGTTCAACGTTGGAACGTTCAATGTTGAGCGTTCTAGCGTTCTGATTTCCTTTCTCCCACGTCGACGAAACGGTCACCCACAACGACCGCACATACGATCTGGCCACCCACCGCTGGGGCGACGGCACCGTAGCACCCCGTGGCGTGGTGCACCTCGATCGCTTTCGCCTGGAGGGCACCGTGCCGGTGTGGACGTACGCACTCGGCGACGCGCTCCTGGAAAAGCGGGCGTGGATGGAAGAGGGCGCGAACACGACGTACGTGCAGTATCGGCTCCGGCGGGCCCGGGCTCCAGTGACCCTCCGAGCCAAAGCGTTCGTCACCCACCGCGACCACCACGCCCCCACGCAGGCCGGCAGCTGGCAGATGGACGTGTCGGCGGTTGACGAGGGCCTGCGCCCCGAACAAAGTGAGGAAGTAGTCTCCGGGCTGTGCGTCGAGGCCTACGACGGGGCGGCGCCCATTTTTCTTCGGAGCGCCGACGCCGATCTCACGCCCGCCCACACCTGGTACCGCGACTACGCGCTCCCCGTCGAGGCAGACCGCGGCCTGCCGGACCGCGAGGACCTGCTCCACGCCGCCACGGTCGAGGCCCCGCTCGCCCCAGGCGACACGCTCACACTCACGTTCAGCACCGAGGCCGATGTGTCCCTCGACGGTCCCGCGGCGCTTGCACGCCGGCAGGAGCGCGACGAGCAGTTGGTGACGCAGGCGGGTCTCGGCGACGCCCCCGAAGACGTGCAGCACCTCGCCCGCGCCGCCGACCAGTTTGTGGTCGCCCGCTCCACGGCGGACGCCCCAGACGGCGCGTCCATCATCGCGGGCTATCCCTGGTTCGGCGACTGGGGGCGCGACACGATGATCGCTCTGCCGGGCCTCACGCTCACGACGGGTCGGCCGGACGTGGCCAAGAAGATCCTGCGCACCTACGCCCGCTACGTCGACCGGGGCATGATTCCGAACCGCTTTCCCGACCAGGGCGACACGCCGGAGTACAACACCGTGGACGCCACGCTCTGGTACGTCGAAGCCATACGCGCCTATGTCGAGGCGACCGGCGACACCGATCTGCTGGCAGATCTGTTTCCCGTCCTCAGAGACATTGTCGAGTGGCACGAGCGGGGCACGCGGTATGGCATCCAGGTAGATCCGGAGGACGGGCTACTGCGGGCGGGAGAGCCCGGTGTGCAGCTCACGTGGATGGACGCGAAGGTGGGCGACTGGGTCGTCACGCCCCGCATCGGCAAGCCCGTGGAGGTAAACGCGCTCTGGTACAACGCGCTGCGGAGCCTGGAGGCCTTCGCCAAGATGCTGGGCGAGCCCGCCGATGCGTTCGGCAAACGAGCCGATGAGGTAGAGTCCCACTTCGACCGCTTCTGGGACGCCGAGCGGGGGCACCTCCGCGACGTGATCGGCGGGCCGGACGGCGACGACCCGAGCCTGCGCCCGAACCAACTGTTTGCCGTCTCGCTCCCACACAGTCCGATGTCCACGGCGCAGCAGAAGGCGGTCGTGGATGCCTGCGCCGCCCACCTCTACACGCCCCACAGCCTCCGCAGTCTCGCGCCCAACCACCAAGACTACGTGGGCACGTACCAGGGCGACCGCGAGCACCGGGACGGCGCATACCACCGGGGCACGGTATGGAGCTGGCTCATCGGGCCGTTCGTCGAGGCGCACCTGCGGGTGCATGACGATCCCGAGACGGCCCGCTCCTACCTCGCGCCGCTGCGCCGTCACCTGGAAGGGCACGGTGTGGGCAGCATCAGCGAGATCTTCGACGGCGATGCCCCCTTCACCCCGCGCGGCACGCCGGCGCAGGCGTGGGGGGTGGCGCAGCTGCTGGCGGCGTGGAACGCCGTGCGCCGCGCTCTCCCTGACCAGGAAGGTGTCGCCTGACTCCCCTTTTTTCCCGCCTCCCTAGACCAACGCCTCGACACTTCGGCACGGCTCGAATCTGTTGTGCACCGGTCGGGCCCCGTTCGGAATAGATTTCCGTCGCCGGCCCCGACAGACGTGCTCGCGCCTAGTTCGTGTTTGGGATTCTGCCCCAGAGAGGCGCACGGAGGCCGAACAGAGGATGCCCCGGCCCGCATCATAGGGCCTTAGCACATCCGTTTCGTACACCGCCGCCGCCCTTCTCCCTCAGTCTCGCCTGGGGTCGGCACCAAAGTCGCCTCTCCTGCAAAGCCCCGGCTTGACAGTAAGATCCTTCGAAAGGCCGGAGGGCAAGAAGAGCGTCGCACGGATCTTGTGTTGTAAGAGCATTCCCTACAGACGGCCCCAGTGGTGCGCCGCACGACGGCGCTCGGGCTGTCGAAACGCCACGGATGTGTACAGCAGATCGCCCCCATGTCGTACCCGGTTCCCCCAAATGAGACTGAGCGCCTCGACGCCCTCCGGCGCCTTCACGTTTTGGACACCGATCCAGAGCCGGCCTTCGACCGGCTGACGGAGATCGCCAGCCAAATCTTTGACATGCCCTACGCGGCCGTCAGCCTCGTAACCGATCAACAACAGTGGCGCAAGGCGGCCTGCGGATGGAACCACGGCGGCGCGCCGCGGGAGCGGTCGCTCTGTACGCACGCGGTGGCGGCGGGGGAGTTGCTCGTGATCGAGGACCTGAATCACGACGACCACTTTGCCGACCACCCCCTGGCCGACGAGAGCGAACCGCTCCAGTTCTACGCGGGAGCCCCCCTTACGATGGACGATGATTTCCACGTGGGCACCCTCTGCGTGAGCGACGATCGGCCCCGCTCGTTCGAAGCAGAGGACCGCACGCTCCTATTGATGCTGGCGGGCACGGTGGTCGACTTGCTCCGGGCGCACCGACAGGAGCAAAAGATGAAGTCACTGGCCTCGGCCCTGGAGCAGGCCAACGATGCGGTGCTCATCACGGAGGCTGAGCCGCTCGATCCGCCGGGGCCCCGCATCACGTGGGTTAATTCGGCCTGTACGGACATGACCGGCTACGCGCCGGACGAACTGCTCGGCAACACGCCCCGCATCCTGCAGGGGTCCGACACCGACCCGGACGTACTGGCCAAGGTGCGGAGCGCCCTGAAGGCGGAAGAGCCGACGCGGGCCGAAACGGTCAATTACCGCAAGGACGGCACGCCGTACGTCGTGGAGTGGCGCGTTGACCCGGTGCATGACGACGGGACGCTGACCCACTGGGTCTCGGTGCAGCGCGACGTGACGGCCCAGCGCCGCCGCGAAGAGCAGCTCGAACACGCCGCGACCCACGACGCCCTGACGGAGCTGCTGAATCGCGATGCCCTGGACCATGAGGTGCAGTCCGCCCTCGACGCGTCGACTGGGGCGGCCGGGGCCCTCCTCTTCATGGACCTCGATCGCTTCAAGCAGGTCAACGACAGCCTGGGGCACAGCGCCGGAGACGAGTTGCTTCGGGCCGTGGCCACTACCGTGCAGGAGGCCGTTCGGGAGGACGACGTGGCCGCCCGGGTTGGCGGCGACGAGTTCGCCATCTGGCTGTCGGGCCCGCTCGATCGCCCGACCGTCCTTCGGGTTGCGGACCGGATCGTGGACGCCTTCGAACGGCCGTTCACCATCCAGGGCTGCACGGTATACGTGGAGATCAGCATCGGAGTAGTGCCGGACACGACCGATTACGAGCTGGCCGAGGACGTACTGCGGGACGGCGACACGGCGATGTACCGCGCGAAGGACGCCCCGGAGCAGTCGGTGGTGGTGCACACGCCCGCCATGCGACAGGCCGCCGAGGAGGAACTCATCCTCGACACGGCCCTGCACCGGGCGGTCGAGAACGAGGAGTTTGTGCCCTACTTCCACCCCCTCATTCGGCTACAGGACGGGACGCTCCGGGGCTTCGAGGTGCTCGCGCGCTGGCGCCGGTCCGACGGCGAGGTCATGGGGCCGAGTGCATTTCTCGATGCCGCGGTGGAGGCGCACCTCATGACGGAAATCGGTCACCAGGTGATCGAATCGGCGTGCCGCACCCTCCGAAGGCTCCAGGACCAACGCGGCGACCCCGTAGTCGCATCGCTGAGCGGAAACTTTGCCCGGGCGGAGTTTTTCCGGCCCGAAACGAAGCAGTTCGTGGCCGACCTCCTGGAGCGCTACGACCTCGCCCCCGACCACTTCATGATGGAAATTACGGAGCGTACGGTGGTCGCGCCGGACGCACGCTCACAGGAAACCATTCAGGCACTGAGCGACCTGGGCATCCGGATGGAGGTGGACGACTTCGGCACCGGCTTCTCGTCGTTCCACTCCCTTCTCCGTTTTCCGCTCGATGGACTGAAGCTGAGTCGAAGGATTACCGCGGCCCTCGATGAGGAGCCCGGCGGCCGGGTTCTCATCCAGTCGGTGCTGGAGGTGGCCGAAGCCCTCGACCTGACCGTGACGGCGGAAGGTATCGAGACGCCCAATCAGCTGTCGACAGTCCGGGATCTGGGGTGCACGTACGGGCAGGGCTTCCTGTTTACGCGCCCTGTCCCCGCCGATGCCCTCCCCGACCTGCTTGCGGACCCCCCGTGGGCGACGCACTGGTCGACCTAACCTCTCTCAATCTCTGTGCTCCGATGCGCGATTCCCCTTCCCCGAAGGCATCCATTCTGCTTGCGCTCGAGCACCGCCCCAGCGCCGAGCTCCTCCGCGAGCACCTCCGGCGGCAGGGCCACGAGACGGTCCACGTCGAGGACGGTCGGGACGCCCATCAGTACCTGGAGACCGAGTCGCCGGGGGCGGTCGTGGCGGGCACCCGCCTCCCAGGCCGGACCGGCAGAGAACTGGTCCGCCTCGTGCCGCCATTCGACCCGCCCGTTGTGCTTCTCGGCCGGCGGGGAAACGACGGCGAGGTGGTGCAGGCGCTCGAACAGGGCGCAGCCGACTACATTACCCGTCCGTTTTCGCCCCCGGTGGCCGCGGCCCGGGTGCGGCGTGTGCTCTCGTTTCGGGAGGCGTTTCCCCACGCCGCCGCGTGACGGCATTGACTGCGGTGTTCTTCTGCGCACGATGAGCAGGCCCCACCATGGGTGGTCTTACACTTTTTGACTGGCTGCCCCGCTCAACCCCGGGGCCGCTGCTCGTGCTAATGAGCGTCGCGCTCGCGTTTTTCCTGCTGGCGGGGATCGCGGCGCTCGTGGCGATGGGCATTCACCTGTTCGACAAGTGGCTGGATCGTCGGCAATGCCGAGAGCGGGCGGCCTGGCGTCCTCGTCTCTACGAAGTACTCATGCAGGAGGCAGCGCCCGCCGCGCTGATTGACCACGTGCATCCGCTCCGCTTCGATGCCTTTCTGGCCTTCTTGACACCGTACGCCAGCACGATCGAGGGGAACGAGATGAATCACCTCCAGGCCCTCGCCCGACCGTTCTTGCCCGTCGTATGTGAGCGAGCAAAGGCGGGCCCGCCTCTGCGGCGCACCCGCGCCCTCCGGCGCATCGGCCTCTTCGGCGGCTCCCGTCACGTGCCCCTGCTGCGGACGATTCTCCAAGAGGACGCCCCCGACCTCGTACTCCGGGCTGCCATGCGGGAGTTGGGGCGGCTCGGCACGGCGGCGGACGTTCCCCTGATCCTGGAGACCATCGACCAGCTGACCGACATGGATCGGCGACAAATCAGCTCGATCCTGTACGAGCTGGGCGAAGAAGCGGCGCCAGTCCTGCGCAGCGCTCTGGTGAACGAGGTCGGTCCCTCACAGGAGCGGTCTCCCTTCGTCCGCGTGGTGTGTGCCGAGGCACTCCGGTGGCTCGGGGACGCTCCGTCGGGACCGACCGCCGCCACTCTCCTTCGGACGAATGAAGACCTAGACCCGGAGGTGAGGGCCAGCCTGCTTCGGTTGCTCCGTCGCGTGGGACGGCCCCACCACGCCGCCGCTGTCCGCCCCTACTGCGAGTCGCCCGTCGCGTTTGTGCGCATCCATGCCGCCCGGGCCCTCGGGTCACTCGGCGCGGCGAGAGACGAGGCGCCTCTCGAAACACGGCTCCGGATCGACGACAACCGGTGGGTGGCACTGAGTGCCGCGAACGCCCTGGCCGAACTGGAAAGATGGGCGCCCCTCCACCGCCTCCACGATGACAGTCACCCTCGCGCCTCCCTCATCGCTGGCCTGTTGCCCTCCCCTGAATGATGGACACTGCTCTTCTGTGGGCCAATTACCTCGTGCTGGGCTACTTCGTGGTCCTCAACTCGGGGTATCTCCTCATGAGTGCCGTCACCGTTCGGTCGCTCGTGCGCTACCGGCACCTCCTGCGGACCTACGACCCGGACCACGCGCTCAGTGCCGAGACGCTGCCCCCCATCACCCTCATTGCTCCTGCCTACAACGAGGCGGCGACCTGCGTGGAGTCGACGCGGGCGTTCCTGAGCATCGACTACCCAAACGCCGAGGTCCTGGTCGTGAACGACGGGTCGACCGACCAGACCCTGGAAAAGCTCATCGAGGCCTTTGAGTTGGAGCCTACGGCCCGTCCGCCCACTGCCACGCTTCCCACGGCTGAGGTGCGCGAGACCTACCAGAGCCAGGTGCACCCGTCCCTCTGGGTAATCGACAAGGAAAACGGCGGCAAGGCGGACGCCCTGAACACGGGCATCTGCTACTGCAACGCCCCGTTCTTTTGTGCGATGGACGCGGACACGATCGTCGAGCGGGAGGGCCTCATACGGATGGTGCGGCCCTTCTTGGAGGAACGTTCCACTGTGGCGGTGGGGGGGATCGTGCGCGTGGCCAACGGATGCACCGTGCGGTCCGGACGGGTGCGTGACGTGGCGCTGCCTCGGGCGTGGCTGCCCAAGCTGCAGGTACTAGAGTACCTGCGGGCCTTCTTCTTCGGGCGCGTGGCATGGGACGAGATCGGGGCGATGCTGATCATCTCAGGAGCCTTCGGCCTCTTCCGCCGCGAGACGGTCGTGGAGGTGGGCGGCTACGCCACCGACACCGTGGGCGAGGACATGGAGCTGGTCGTGCGGATGCACCGGCGTCTTCTGGAGCAGAAGAAGGACTATCACATTCGGTTTTTGCCGGACCCGGTGGCGTGGACCGAGGTGCCCTCAACGCTGCGGGTCCTCCGGAGCCAGCGCAACCGGTGGCAGCGGGGGCTGGCCGAGACGATGGTGCGCCACCAGCGTATGCTGTTCAACCCGCGGTACGGCGTCGTGGGACTCGTCGCGTACCCGTTCTTCTACTTCCTGGAGACCTTCGGCCCCATCGTCGAATTTATCGGATACCTCCTGTTCGTTTTTGCCCTGCTCAAAGGGGCCCTTTCTCTGCCCTTCACCGTCGCGTTCCTCCTGGTGGCCTTTGGGGTGGGCACCGCCCTTTCCCTCACCGCAGTCGTCTTGGAGGAGCTGTCGTTCCGCCGATACAAGCGGACGGGAGACCTGCTTCAACTGTTTGGACTGCCGCTCGTCGAAGCCTTCGGCTACCGCCCCCTAAATGCCTGGTGGCGCATGCGGGGGTTGTGGTCCTATTTTCGGAGCGAGGAGGGGTGGGGCGTGATGGAGCGGGCCGGATTCAACACATCCGAGGCGTAGCGGCAACGCCGGGATGGGGCACTTTAGAATTCGTACGTGACCGACGCGCTAACGCTGACGCGCTTCATCGTGCGTGTCCGGAGCTCTTCCTCGTCGTACCCCACGCTCCCCCCCACCAACGTGCGCGAGCTCAGGGGCACCTGGCCATCGACCGAGACGCTCCACGACGACCGGCGCCGTACATCTTCCGCGAACACGGGATCGCTCGGGGACGTCCCGGCACTCCCCTTGATGCTGACGTACGTCTTGGCGCCCCCGAAGTAGCGCCGTACCTGCACCCCACCCGACAGGGACGTGCCCGAGGTCGAGGGGGTGACGTAGGTGGTGCCCCGAAACAGGTAGTTGCCGTGGTACCGGGTGAGCGATCCGGTGTAGATGACGGTCTCCGATCCCCCGAAATTCAGGTACCGGGCGCCCAGCTCGACCGAAAAGCTCCGGGGCAGGCTCTTGTAGAGGGATGCGCCCCATCGGAAACCGGGAAAGATGGACGAGGCGGAGGCCCCCACACTGACGTACGCGTAAAGTCCGTTCGCGAGGGATGGATAGGCGTCCACCTCAAATTGCAGCCCGTTGGACGAGAACCGGTTGGCGTACCGCACCCGCCCGATGACACTCCCGATTGGGGTCTTCCGCCCCAGGGTTGCGACGCCGAACCGCCAGGGCGTCCGGCCGCCGCGGAACGTGTCCTGGCGGTAGGACAGGGAGGCCGTGTACTTTAGCTGCTCGTACCGCAGTTGCCGCAGTGTCGCCCGTGCGCTCTCCCTGGACGGGTCGGCGGCAAGGAGGGCATTGAGCTGCGCCACCGCGGCGTCCGGGCGGTTCAGCCAGCGCAGGAGTCCGGCGCGCTTCTCCATGAAGTACGCGTCGTCGGGGTAATGGCCAAGCGCCGCGTTTGCGTGGTTCAGGGCGACGTAGGGACGGCCCGACCAGGACTCTACGTCGATGATGGCCTTGAGCGCCTCGTAATGGTCGGGGGCCCGCTCCAGAACATACGTCAGCTCTGTGCGGGCCGAGTCGCGCCGCCCCTCCCATGCGAGGGTGCGGGCCACGAAGACCCGAATGCCGTGGTAGTTGGGGCTCTGGGCCAGCGCGTCGTACGCCAAGGCGCGGGCCCGCTCGTAATCGCCCGCCCCGAAGGCTTCTGCACGGGCCGCCTCGAACAGCGAGTCCGCCGACTGGCCCCGGGCGGACGAACCAGGCCCGGTGGCGAGACCACCCGCCAATAGCAACAGCAGAAGGCCGAGGCGGAGCCACCGGCCGTTTGGGTATGCGAGGAGTTGGGTCATGAGTCGAGGGACTGAGTGAGGGCGTCTACTTGGTCGTGATCAGGGGCCACCCGCTCGAGCGTCGAGAGAGCAGTCGCGGCGGCGGTTCGCCGGCCCAGGGCAACGAGGGCCCGAACCTTCCGGGCGAGGAGCTCCGGGTGCTCGGGATGAACCGACAGGCCCTCGTTCACGACGTCCAAGGCCCCTCCGGCGCGCCCGGCCCAGAGCTCCGCGTCGGCGAGGGCAGCGTAGGCGTCGACGTAGGATGAATCGCGCCGGAGGACCTCCTCGAAGTGACCACGCGCAGCGTCGAGCTGGCGGGACCATGAGTAGGTGCGCCCGAGGAGCGTGCGTAC
Organism: Salinibacter sp.; assembly: GCF_036626415.1. Taxonomy (GTDB): domain Bacteria; phylum Bacteroidota; class Rhodothermia; order Rhodothermales; family Salinibacteraceae; genus Salinibacter. The sequence continues at coordinate 4,760 of NZ_JAZKRW010000076.1, read as the reverse complement.
ATCGTGGAAGTCGGGATTCCGGTCCAGCAGGCGGCGGGCGATGATGCGCGCCACCTCGTATTCGCCGTCAAACGCCAGCTGGCGGGCCCTCTGAAACTGCTCCGAGGTGTTGAGGGCCCGCGCCTCGAGGTCCGCGAGGATCGAATCGCGCCGGGCGGACGGAGTAGAGCGTGGCGACGGCCACGACGCGGCCCGGAACGGCGTGGTGGGGGGCAGCTCGGCGAGCGGCACGTCGGGACCGAACAGCCGGTCGTTCTGGGTGACGTACTGATTGGTGCGCTTGAACCGCGCCAGGCGGCGTTGCAGGTCGGTGCGGCGGTCGGGGGCGTCCTGCGGGGTCAGGGACAGGCCGGGGCCGAGCCGGTACAGCTGCTCCCCCGCCAGGTAGGCGTCCCCGTGGAGGTAATCGATCAGCTGATTCTTGTTACGCATGAGCGGCATCGAGTGGACATTTCGGAATTGCCGGGCCGTGTCGATTTTCGTCCCGAGCCAGTGGGCCCGATCCGGAAGCGGCACGTCGTGCTCGTTCTGCAGGAAGGCCAAGAGCGTAGGCACCACGTCGGCGTGCGTGGACACCGACGCGAACGTTGCCCGTCGCTTCAGCAGCGGCGAGTAGATGATGAGGGGGACGTGATAGCGGGCGATCTGGGAGGGTTGCGGAATCGGAATGAGCCGGTGGTCACCCGTAATCACGAAAATCGTATTCCCGAACTCGGGCCGCTGCCGGTAGTCGCGAAAAAATTGCCGGATCGCCTCGTCGGTGTACAGAAACGTCGTGAGCTCGGACCGGTAGGTGCGGTATCGGGACTGAGCGTCTGGGCCGGGGTTGAGGGCCCGGAACCGCTGCTCGAAGCGTCGCCGGTACCGCGCGTCGTCGGGCACGGCGAACGGGTCGTGGGTCTGCAGGGTATGGAAAATTTCGAGGCGCGGGGTGCGGGCCGTCGTGTCGATCATGGCCGAGGCCCGCTCGAACATCTGCTTGTCGGGGTACCCCCAGTACCGCGTCTCCCCCCCCGGATCGTCCCCGAACAGTTGATTGAGCCGGTTCCGCTCTACTACACGGTCAAAATCCTGGCGCCCCAGAAACCGGTCGACGTTGTCGAAGGGCGTGAAGAAGCCGCTGTAGTAGCTGGTAAAATACCCACGCTCCCCGAGGAAGCCGGGGAGGGTCTGGTGTCGAGGCATCTGGTCGCCCATCGCCATAAACCCGCGCTCAGCGTAGGGGAGCGATCCGAACAGCGAGGGCATGAGCCCGAATGTGCGTCCGGTCGTGCTCAGGAAGTTCTTCCAGTACAGGCCCTGCTGGGCCAGGGAGTCGACAAACGGCGTAAAGCCTCCGTACGTCGCGTCTTCCCCGACAAAGTCTTTGCCGAGTCCCTCGAACACGATGAAGACGAGGTTCGGCGGCGCGTCACGAGAGGGCATCGACTCCTCGAAGAATGGCCCGAGCACGTCGTCGTACTGGGCCCGGTACATCCACGGGTACTCGGCATGGGGCGCGGCGGTGGGGGACGCCGCCTCGGGCTCGGTGCCGTCCGGCGGGTCGGGAGCCGAGGCCGCTTGATCGAAGAAGAGAGCCAGGGTGTGGCCGATGAAATACGCCGTCTTGTTTGGCGCCAGGTGCTCGGCGGCGGGCCGCGCAGGGGCCGATCGAGGGGCCGAGGCAAACACGCTGCCGACCATCAGCACTGCGACGGCCATACCGGCCGCTGCGGGGGCGTCCCGTTGGCGAGTCGCCCAGGCAAGCCCCGCCACGCCCCCCGCCAGAAGGAGCGCGAGGCCCCAAAACCAAAAGTCGGACGACCCGGAGGCCCGCACGGTGTCGAGCACTTCGGTCACCTCGTAGGCCCAGAGATCCGCCTCCAGGGGCTGCAGGGTCCTCGCGAAGTAGCGGATCAGGGCCAGATGCAGGACCGCGACCACGGCGGTGAGTCCCGCTGTGCTCCAGACGGCGACCCGCCGTCCGACGAAGGTGCCCGCGAAAAAGAAGACACCCAGCACGAGCCCGAGGCTTAGCGACGCGTCGAGGTCGTGGAGGAGCCCGACCAGTTCATACCGCCACAGGGAGACCGAGAGGGAATGATGGGCCCACACATACCCGTACTCGACCGCCCGGCCCGCGGCCAGAGCGACGAAAAGAACACCCCAAATCCAGGGGAGGTGGGTGAAGGTTGTACGTACCCGTGAGCGGAGCTGCATGTCTGGTGGGAATCGGTCCAGGGTCTAGAGCCGGTCTGGAGCAGGTGAAGAGTACCCGGAGAGGCACACAGGTCCAATCCGAAAATCCGTCCCCCATGACCACAGCAAACACCTGGCCACCGTTAGCAGTCCGATGACAGTTTTCCCTGATGGGGCATTGAGAAATGAGAGACGCCCAGGAAGCCCGGCAGGGCCGCCCTACCCAATCGTCGGAACGCCGGTGAGGAGCGTATACCCCACAATGCCCACGACCAGGAGCGTGATGCCCCCGTGCACCCACCGCCGGTCGGTCGCGATCAGCCCGCCCAGGACCACGGCAATCCCGACGTTCAATCCGGCATTCTGCACCAGGTGCGCGGTCGTGAGGACCGCCTCTCCCTGCATCGCCCATTTGGCCAGGTTGAACAGCTGACTCGACACCAGCAGCCCGATGAACGTTCCGAAGAACCACCGGCGGTGAGGCCTGGAAAAGTAAAAGACTTCCAAGTCTAAGACGCCGTTGCGCCCGCCTGCCTCTGCCCCAGTGCCGTCGGACTCCGTCGTTCTCCCAACCGCCCACGCCGGATCGGGCAGGGCGAAGGCACAGAGCAGGTAGAAGAGCAGAAACGCCAGCAGCACGGGGGCAAAGGCGGCGACGTGGGCCAGGGCGTCGTCCCGGAGGAACCGAAACGCCTGCCACCACACATTCAGGACGAGCAAAAACACGATGGCCGCCCAGACGAGGGGCAACCAGTGCCAGTGCACCGTTCGGCCGGGGCGCACGAGCTCGCGGAGGCTCCGGGCCAGGTCCGTGAGCCCGAGGCCGACGATGATGGAGACGAGGGCGATCAGGTATTCGAGTTGAGACATGAGAACGGGAGCCGCGGGACAACCGGAACGCACGCTGTCGACACGTAACCGTGCACGGCGCGCAGGTTCGGGGGCCTCGACAGCCCTACGGATCCGTGCCGGAGGCTGCCCTCGGCCCGGAACCGAGACGATCGCCCAAGCGGTCGTCCCTTACGTCTCGAGACAGTCGATCGGCTCTTCGGCACGTCCCTCCGGAGGGGCTGCGTGGACGGCGGTCTCCTCATCGAGCGTCCGGTTGAGGGCCACGAGCCCGGTCTTGAGGCGCTCAACAAGGCGGGTGCGCGTGCCGGAACTGAGCGAATCGTAGCACCCCTCGCGCAGTGCTCGGAGGGCATGGCGGTGGTGACGGCGGGCCTGATACAACTGGTCTGTCATGGGCGCAAGTAGGCATGTGCGGAGGCGGGTTGAGCCGTAGCCGTTCTGCCATGAGTCAGGGACGCAGGGAGGACGATTATTGGGGCCGTTGACGCTTAGTGCGTGTCGCATGTCTCCGCGGCGTTTCAAGTCGTCTTCTCAGCAGCGGACCGCGGGCTCCCATTCGAGCGCGCCCGGGAGTAGAAGACCGACGTCAGGTGTAACGCCCCCGTTCGCCCCAAAACGCAAGGGGCGCCGCGCTCTGGGTGGGGGAGCGCGACAAGCCGCCTCCCCGCAACACCGACAGTTCCGCCTACAGTTCTCAGCATCGATGTCGGCCCCCTCGACAAAAGACACGACGCGCATTGGATTTTCGGCCACACTCCGGGTCATGTGCGCCGCGGACCGGCACGACGAGATCGAACAGGTTACGGGGCTGACGGCGTCCCATCAGCACGAGCACGGCGAGCCGGGCTTGTTCGGGCAGCCCTGGCCGAAGGACCTCTGGGCCCTGGAGTCGCCCCTGCCGCCAGACACAGCCCTCGGTGAGCACCTGGATTGGCTGTGGACCCGGGTGCAGCCGCATCAGGACTACTTCCGCGAGCTCGCCGCGGAGGAGGGCGTGGACGTCGACCTGTTCTGCGGCTACCGCAGCGACTGTGCCGAATGCGGGTTCGAGGTGCAGCCTGAGGCGCTCACGATCGTGCAGGCGCTCTCGGTACCCCTCGAGGTGTCGGTGGTGTTCACGTGAGCAGCCCGGAATCAGCCCGATGCCCCGTTTGCCCGTATTCAAATCGTCATGGCTTCCATGACTGGTGTTCTCCCAGACAAGGTGGTCGCTCTGTTCCGTCACGTGGGGCGGTTTGTGTCCCTGCTGAGAGAGGCATTCGGGAGTCCCATCTACGACCGTTCGACCTACCGCCAAAACCTGGCCCGGGAGATGAAGCAGGTCGGCGTGGAGTCGCTCCCCATCGTCGCCCTCGCCGCGGCGTTCACGGGGGGCGTAACGACCGAGCAGACGATCTACCAGATGCGCTACCCACTCATTCCGGAGAGCACGGTGGGCGCCATCGTGGTGCCGTCCATCATCTTGGAGTTTGGGGCGCTCATCACGGCGTTTATCCTAGCGGGACGCGTGAGCGCACGGATTGCGGCGGAACTCGGGTCGATGCGCACGAACGGCCAGATCGACGCACTCAACGTGATGGGCATCAGCGCGTCGGGCTACCTGATCTGGCCCCGGGTGCTGGCCGGCGTGCTCACCTTTCCGCTCCTGTACATCGTCGCGAGCGTGGTGGGTGGAGCGGCCGGGTTCGGGGTGGCCGCCACGTCCGGATCCGTCACGCCCGCCGAGTTTT
>NZ_JAZKRW010000075.1:0-14945 GCF_036626415.1 Salinibacter sp. | reverse complement strand
ACCTCCGGGCCACTCGTGAGTCGCGCCGCCATGGAGCGAGCGCCTCGCTTGGCGGACTGGCCTTCCGGCTCCGCATTGGGCGCCGGCTGGAGGGACGGCTCCACCTCCGAGTTGGACTGCGGCTCCATCTGCTGGATCTGGCGCCAGCGCTGGAGCTGCTTGTCCGACAGCTTCGGCGTGATGTCCATGCTCTCCGACTCCAGGGACTCGATCAGGACCGAGAACGGCAGGCTTTCGCTGAACTCGTTGGTCACCGTGAACGTCTGGGTGGCCGTCGAGTCGCCGGTCGTCAGATCAATCTCCTGCTCCAGCGAGTCCGGCTCGATTGAGACGAACGGCGTGCCCTGTCCTTCGATGCCGACCTCCTGGTCGCCCGCGCTGCTCGCGAAGGAGATGGTCCCACTGTAGGCGGTCGACGCCGTCGGCGAGAAGCTGACCGGAACCGCCATGCTTTCTCCAGGGTCGAGTACAAATCCAGAGTTGTCGGGGAGCGAGAAGACCTCATCCCCCTCGAACTGAAGGGTGCTAACCTGGAGAATGTTGTCGTCACTGTCGTTGAACACCGTGAGCGTATCCGTGGCGCTCGTCCCGGTGAACACATTGCCGAAGTCGAGCGGATCTTCCGAGACGCTGATGGCAGGGGTTCCGTTCACGGTCAACGTGACCGGAAGCTGCTCCGTCGGTGTGCCCGGATCATTGCTCTGAATCTCGACATCGGCCATGTAATCTAGGCCACCCGTTAGGTCCAGCACGCCTTCTTCCTCGAAGGTCGTCTGGTACGAGAGGGTGATCTCGTCGGGCTCTCCTTCCGGCACCTCTCCTTCCGTCGGCTCAGCGGCTAGCCACTCACCCGTCGCGCTGATCGGCGTCGCGACCCAGCCGAGTTGGTCGGTGCCGCTGGGCTGATCTTCGCCAAGGATTCCGATGAGCTCGGTACTTCCCGTCTCGCGGTTTACCGTACGGAGCTCCGGCTGGAACGCGCTAGAGTTGAACGCCGCCATGAGCATGACCTGATTCTGCGTATCCCAGGTCAGGCCCTGCCCGAAGTTGGCGTCGAAGCCAATCGAGCCGACCTGCGTGGCCTCACCGGTTTCCTTGTCGATCTCGTAGAAGGCATCCGTCGTGAGGCTGTATCCATACATCTGGCCCTGGCCGTCGACGGCGATGTCGATCATAAAGTCGACGCCGAAGGAGCCAACCTCTTCGACCGACGGCGCGTCCGGATCCAGGGTGTAGAGCGTCGCACCAGTGTTCACGTAGATCGTCCCGGATGTCGGGTCGGTGGACATGCCCGTCCAGTCGCCCTGGCCAACATTTCCAAGATTCGTGAACTCACCGGATTCGACATCTACCTCTCGGAGTTCCCCCTCGTTGTCGAGCTCGTAGACGAACGAATCGTCATCCCGCGGGAAGTCTCCGGCGTTGGAGAACCCGGACCCGGGGTACGATGAGAGGATATTCAGGATCTCAGGCGTCTCGCCTTCAAAGGAGACGAAGCTGGTCGCATCCCCAAAGTTCACGCCGACGTAGAAACTACCTTCCAGATCGGCGTCGAGTGTCTGAACAGGAGCCGTATTCGGCACGGGCTCTCCGTCCTCAGGGGCCGACCCAATCGCCGTCTCGTAGTTCCCCTCCGTGAAGTCGGCTTCAGAAGCAGGTGTCGTCGGCTCTCCGATCGGGTCGGAGATCTCCGTGCCGCCGAGCACCGGCTCCAGAGTATACTCAAGCGTGTCTTTCCCAGCGTTGAGAATTGAGAACGAGTTCGTTCCCGTTTCGCCAACAGCAAGCGTTTGGCTCTGCTCCTCCGGATCCAGCGCGATGGCCGGCGCATTGTCGGTCGTCGCCGACGGCACGTTGGAGAGGTCCGAGGTGTTGCCAAACGTGTCGGACGACTTGATGGCAAAGAAGTACTCCGTGTCCGGTGTCAGTCCGTCAACCAATGCGGAATCCGTCTCGCCCGGCGCCGACGGGGACGGGGGGTCTTCCACCTGCTGCGCATTCTCGAAGTCCGAGTCGTTCTCGATCGGATCGGTGGAGTACCGGATGTCATAGACGGCCGGGCTTCCTTCCGGGACGGTCCACTGCAGGTCCACGTGCGCCGCCGCCACATCGGTCACCGAGAGGTCGGTAATCGCGGCGGGCGCTTCTCCATCATCTTCCTGGAGAGCTTGCGCCAGGTTCAACCGACCGGCGCCGATGTCCACGGAGGCATTGATGTCGTCGGCCGCCTGCTCAAGGGTCGACTCGACCTGATCCGGGTCGGTGATGCCCGAAAACTCGGACACGACCAGTGCCGCGGCACCCGACACATGCGGGGCTGCCATGGAGGTACCACTCAGGAACTCGAAGTTATCCTCCACACTTCCCTGCCCCGTGAGCCAGGTGCTCAGAATAGAAGTGCCTGGGGCACCGATGTCCACCCAGTCTCCGAAGTTGGAGAACCCGGACACGTCGTCGTTCTCGTTGGTGGAGGCCACCGCGACGGTCGGCGGATAAAACGCCGGGTACGCCTGGATGTCCGCTCCGTCATTCCCCGCGGAAAACACCACGAGTCCGCCGTCGAGGTGATCACCCCCTCCATTTTCGATAAAGTAGTCAATCGCATCTTCCGTAGCCTGCGGAAAGACCCCTGGGCTGATAAAGCCCCAACTGTTCTGGGAGATGACCGCCCCGTTATCGGCCGCATAGATGTAGGCGTCCGGCTCATTCAGCTCCGGGAGCACCATGTAGCGGATGCCGTCTCCACGTCCATCGGCAAACTCTCCATTTCCCCCAGCGGTACCCGCTACACCGAAGCCGTTGTTGGTCACCGCCGCCATGGTTCCGGTCACGTGTGTGCCATGACCATTGTTGTCGGTCAAGTCTGCGGGGTCGCCAGTGAAGCTCTTCCCGTGGACGCTTCCATCATCAGGATCTCCTCCGTACCAGACGTTGGGCTCCAGATCCGGGTGATCAACTGTCGTCTCCTCCCCATCGAAGTTGCCCGTAATCCCCGAGTCATGGACGCTGACGACCACCGTCGTGTCGCCCGTTCGGGTCTGCCACCCCCCCTCTGCCTCGATGTTCTCAAACCCGTACTGGTCGTCGAAGAGCGGGTCGTCGGGGGTGCTGGGCAGCGGGTCTAGAAGCGCCCTGACCGGAGGCCTCGGATTCTCAGTGACGTGATACTGGGCGCGAGCGTCTCCCTCTGCGACCTCGACCTCGGCGAGTGCACCGTACTCGGCAGATGCTGCCTCAACACTCGCATCGGTGGCGACGGCTCCTTCCTCGTAACGGATCTCGTACCACCGGTGCAGCCCATGGTCGCGCTGACGCTCTTCATACTCGCCTCCCACGTCAAACACGGGCTCGATCGAAACAGCATTATACTCCTGGTTGAGCTGGTCGACCGATGCGACGCCGAGCAGCGCGGTCCCGTTCTGCTTCACAGGAGTCGCCTGGTCGGCCACGTCTTGGGACACCTTGATGCGGAGCACGTTATCGTGCCAAGTGCCCTCTCCTTCTTCTTGTATGGGCGTGCTTGGGGGATCAGCCCCCTGGCCGAGCGCCGCCCCAGCGAAGAGCGACGCAAAGACAAAAACTGTGAGAACAGCGGTCAGGGCTGACATCCCTGAGCGCGCCGCAGAACCTACTCTTCGTATCATTGTATCCATGGGGCTTGCAGCAGTAGCTGTGGGCGCCCCGCGTCGGCCGTCCCTTCCAAAGACCAGCCCGGCGCGGGGCTTCAGTGTGTTATGTCAGAACGTCCAAAACATTGCACGTTGGAGGCGCGCGAAGAAGGGTCCTCTGGTCTAGAAAATGGACCTGGAGAAGCCTTCTTCGCTTCCTCTTTTCTTGACACCAAAATTGTATCCAGTAGGATTTTTAATGTCAAGAAGATTCTACCCGGGGACTCCGGGGTTCGCTATGGGCAGACGCCCCCCCTTTCGCAGAATCACAGTCCTCCCCTGTATTGCCCCCGCTCAGCCCGATATTTGCCTCTTTTCTCCGCGATGACCGCGAAGGGCCCCCATCTTCCTCGTCTTTTCCAGTCATATTTTCACTTTATGTTCATATGAATTGGAGAAATAAGTAGGGACGGGCTCGCGGCTGAAATTCGTTGCCTCATCTTCTGGCGCGTTTCCCTGGTAATTATTTCTTACCTCTTCGGCTTAAGCACCTCCATACCTTTCCTGCAATCCGCTCCGTGGTTCTCATGGGCGGTTTGCCAAGCCGAGCCCGTCCGAAGCGTCCTCCCTCCGATCGTATGGAGCCGATCCCCCCACTGGAAAAGACCTCGGCCATCGTCAGAGGGGCCCCAGTCGAGCTCGGAGCGGCGATGGCGGTGCGGCCTCAGACGCCTAGGGCAGACCGCTTTGAGCCTCAGCGAAGAGCTTCGCAGACGGGGATCCTCAACGAGAGCGCTCGTGTCGGCTGAACATCAACATACCAGCTTCTGAAGGCATCACGCGTCGAGATGGCACCCCCTCGTTCATTCTGGCCTGACGCTGCGTTCCGCTCAGATCGACGCAATTTCTCCCACGCCTTCTCGCCAGATCGACCGCAGCTAAAGTCGACCAGCATAAAAGTGGCCCCAAAATAAAAAATGCCCCGCGGCGCATCGGCACCACGGGGCACAGCGGGTTGCCCAGGGTGGATTCGAACCACCAGCCTCCCGGTCCAGAGCCGGACGCTCTGCCGATTGAGCTACTGGGCAAACGACCTTTCTCAGTCGACGTTGAATCAAATCAAGAAATGAGTCCTCTAGCGGCCCGGTTCCGACGTCCCGGACGGCCTGGAGGGTTTGACGGACGCTTCACCAGAAGGCCTTTCTTCCGAGGAGCCCCCCCCGGCCTCGGCACGGGCGTCGATCCAATCGGCCGCGGCGGCCGCCGTCCCGCTGCGTCCGTCGACCGTGTCGAGATCGGTGCCGCGCCACTTGGCCACCTGACGTACAACGCGGGCCCGTACGTGCCGCTGCAGGGCCCGGGCCTGGTCCGGCGTGTAGTCGTCGGTCTCAACCGGCTCGAGCACCTGCACCCGGATCGGCTCAGGGTTGGGGTCGAACCAGATGGAGTGTTTGGGCAGGGCTTCGTGCGTCCCGTCGATGGCGATGGGCAAGACCGGCACCTCCTCCTCGATGGCGAGCCGGAAGGCCCCGTCGGAGAACCGCTGCACCCGCCCGTCCCGCGAGCGCGTGCCTTCGGGGAAGAACATTACGCTACAGCGCTTCGCCAGGTAGTCTCGGGCCGTCGTCAAGACCTGGGCGCGGCTCTTTTTGCTACTGCGATCCACCGAGATGTCGCCACTCAGGCGGAGGAGCCATCCGGCAAACGGCAGGTCGAAGAGCTCCTTCTTGGCCACCCACTTCATCTCCCAGGGCACGCGGGAGATGATGGGGGGGTCCGCCTGCGAGAAGTGATTCCCGACCACGACGTACGGGCGACGGGGATTTTCGGGGAACGGCCCCTCCAGCCGTACGTCCCAGAACGGATTTACGTAGGTCAACAGGCGCCCCAGGATGCGAAGCGTGTACCCGGCATAGTAGTGGGCCGGATCGCGGTCTATGGCCCGCGCCACGAGCAGTACAGGCACCCACAGGACGATGAGCGTCCCGATGGCGAACCATACCCAGAGGGACACGAGCACGGAGCGCATAACGCGGACGAGCCGGGCGGGAAACAAACGCAAGGATGTCTATGCTCCGGCGGGGCCGTTTGGTTCAGTTACCCGCCGGAGGGACACAGACACAGGGGTGGACGCGACGGGACGGAGACGGCCCTCGCCGAGAAAACAATTTGACAAATCCGCCTTCCAGGGCATCGATCTCTCCAACGTTGCGTTGTTGCTGTGTCTTTCGGTTGCTAAACACCTTCTCGCCCTCCACGCTCGTGCCCGATTCTCCCGATGTCCTCAAGTACTTCCACGAGGAGCCTGCGCTCTTGGAGCCGGTGACTCCGGATGCCGATCCCGACGCCCGACGACGGGCCGAGCGCCCGGACCTGCCCGAGGAGCTTTCCACCCTCCGCGACGATCCTTTCGACACGAACGACGTCTACCGCGGCTACCTCGCCGGCACCCATCCGGCCGGCGACGACGTTGGCCTGACGACCCTTTCGTCCGACGCGTACGTGCCTTCCCTTCTGGATGCCCTCGGGCGGGCCTGGTGGGGACGCGTGACCGCCCCGGGGGCCGTGGAGGCCCTTGCGCCCGACGCGGTGAAACGTGTTCTCCATGCCCCCCTCCGCACCGACCTGCTCGTTACGGCCGACGCCCCGGTCGACGCGGAACGGATGACCGCCGTGGCAGGTAGAGCCCCGCGCCGTGCCGCACAGGCCCTGCAGGCCCTCTTGGCGGAGGCCGCCACCGTTTTCTTTCCCGAGCCGGCCCACGACGGCTTCGACTGGACCTTCTTCTCCGTCGCGCCGGTGCGCGACCGTCTCGTGGAGGCCTTTCGCGATCGTCCCGTCGAAGGGACCCGCCGCTTCGTTCTTCCCTATCAGAAGGCCCGCTCCGAATCCAAGTTCTACTTCGACACATGGCACCCGACGGACTCGCCGCTCCCGAGCTACATCGAGGAAGTGTAACGCCGGCCGGGGACGCCGGGCATGAGCCCTGGATGACCCGGTGCCTGGACCTGGCGCAGACGGGGGCGGGCACGGTAAGTCCGAATCCCATGGTGGGCGCCGTCCTCGTCGCCCCGGACGCCAGCGTGCTGGGCGAAGGCGCCCACCGGGCCTACGGGGGCCCCCACGCCGAGGCGCGCGCCCTCCAGGCAGCCGAGCAGCGACACGGCCGCGACGCGCTTCGGGACGCCACCCTGTACGTCAACCTCGAACCCTGTAGCCACCACGGCAAGACGCCGCCCTGCACCGGGCTCATCTTGGAGAAGGGCATTCCTCGGGTTGTGGTGGGGACGGTCGACCCGTTTCCCCAGGCACAGGGCCGTGGCATTCGTCAGCTGCGCAAGCAGGGCGTCGAGGTGGAGGTCGGGATCCGCGAGCATGCCTGTCGGCGCCTCAACGAGGCGTTTTTTCATCACGTCGAAACCGGACGCCCGCTCGTCACGCTCAAGACCGCCCAGACGCTGGACGGGTGCATTGCCACCCGCACGGGCGACAGCCAGTGGATCACCGGCGAAGCGGCACGCACCCTCGTCCACCGGTGGCGGGCCGAGCTGGACGGGGTCCTCGTGGGCCGCGGCACCGCCGCGAGCGACGACCCGCGCCTCACGGTGCGCCACGTGGACGGCCCCCAGCCGCTCCGCCTCGTCCTCGACCGCACGGGCAGCCTCTCTCCCGACCGCACCCTCTTCGCCGACGCCCACGCCACCGACACGGTTGCCGTCGTGGGAGACGACCGCCCTCGTCCCGACTACGCCGACGAATTAACTGACCGCGGGGGCACGATCCTCCGCATCCCCGAGACGGACGACGACCACCTCGACCTGGATGCCCTGTTCCGGCGCCTCGGCACCGACGCCGGCCGTGACGCGGTGCCGCTCCAGTCGCTGCTCGTGGAGGCGGGGCCCGGCCTGGCCACCGCGCTCTTCCGGCAGGACCTTGTGGACCGCTTCTTCTGCTTCGTCGCCCCGAAGGTCGTGGGCAACGGCACCCCCGCACTCCGTGACCTCGGCGTCACAGAAATGGACGACGCCCTTACGTTCGCCGAACAGGAGTGGCAGACCGTAGGCAACGACGTGCTTCTGCGCGGCTATCGGCGCCCCGTGTAGAACATTCTCCCTCTTTTCGACACAGAACTTCGTCCCTCACAGAGCCCAACGCAATGTTTACCGGTATTATCGAAGAAGTCGGCACCCTCACGGCGGTCAAGTCCCTCGGCAGCGACCGCGCAGGGAAACGGCTCACGATTGAGGCCGACCTGGCCCCCGAGCTCCGCGTCGACCAGAGCGTGTCGATCGACGGCGCGTGCCAGACCGTCGTCGACGTCGACCCGGACGCCTCCACCTTCGCCGTCGACTCGATCGAGGAGACCCTGCGCAAGACGACCTTCAGCGACTTGGAGGCGGGCGCCCCGGTCAACCTGGAGCGGGCGCTGCAGGCCGGCGACCGGCTCGACGGGCACTTCGTGCAGGGCCACGTCGACGCCACCGGCACCATCACAAACGTGGAGCGGGAGGAGACCGACTGGCTCTACACGATTCAGTTCGACCCGCAGCACGCCGCGTACCTGATTCCGGTCGGCTCCGTCTCCGTGGACGGCATCAGCCTCACGGTGGCCCGCCTGGACGAGGATACGTTCACCGTCGCCATCATCCCGCACACCCACAACGTCACGAACGTGGCAGAGACGTGGACGGAGGGGGCGGCGGTGAACCTGGAGTTCGACCTGATCGGCAAGTACGTGGCCCGCAGCTTCGCCGCCAGCGGCGAGACCCCCGACCCGGAAGCCCTGGCGAAGGCCTGGATGGCGGACTAACCCTCGCGCCCCTTGCAACTCCTTCTACATGCCGTGTCGGACGCGCCCCTCATCACCGTTGCCCGCTACGACTCGACGGGAGAGGCCCGGCTCGCCAAGACGCAGCTCGATGACGCGGGGATCCCGTGCATGCTCGCAAACGCGGACCAGTCCGGCCTCACGCCGATGTTTGACGCCACGGAAGGGGGCGTGCAGGCAAAAGTGCCCGCCAATCGCGCAGACGAGGCCCGGAACGTACTGAATCTGGGGCCCTCCCCCTGACACATCATCCCCATTCGCAACGCTCTCCCCTTCAACCGCGCAACGTTCGACGCCATCACGCCGCCCCTGCAGCGCCAGCACCCCCACCCCCAGCCGCTCCTGCGGTGCCGGCGGCGGCACTGGCCCCAGCCGCCCCGGCCGACGACGACTCGACCGCCCCCATCACTGTCACGACCGGCAAAAAGGCCGCAACGGGGGCACTCGCCGATTCCTCCGCTCCCACGAGGCTGACGAACCCATCGGGGAGTTCCGGCACCTCATCCGCCGCGTCGAGCGCCTCTTTGGTCTCCTCGATCCAGGCCCTCGACACCTCGGCGTGGAGGAGCAGCCACGGGAGCGCGTCCACGAGCCGTTCGGCGGCACGTGCCGGGCTCGTTTCTCGAAGCCGCTCAATCTCTGATTTCTCGTGGTCGAGGTACGCGCGGAGGGCCACTGCCCGACGCGCCCCCTCGTCGGTCCAGGTGTAGCGGCGCACCGCGGCGATGAAGCCCCCGAGCCCCACGCCCAGCCCGGCAGACAGGAGGAAAAGACGAAAGGCACTGTCTCCCGTAATGACGGCGGCAAACCCGCCGAGGAGTGCCACGAAGCCCCCTCCCAGAAGCAGTCCGGAACGCAGCGTATGGTCCTCCATCCAGCCGCGGTCGAACAGCACAGCCCGGACATCGCTCATGGCGTCGCGCCGAAACGATCGGCTGTCCGACCAGAAGTCGTCGAGGGTCTTGTACTCCTCAAGCTTGTCCACGAGGCGACGCTCGAAGTCCGAGAGGTCGTCCGGGGCAGGATGCGTCTCCAGACGAACCACGTCGGTGGCCCCGAAGGCCTGATCCTCCCGGTCGTGGCGAAGGGTGACGTGACCACGCCGGGCAAGATCGAACAGCGTCGCGAGGAACGCCTGTCCGTCCCGATTCCCGAGCAGCGCCACGGCTGTCGGCCGGTCGAGGTCGGGCGGCGGGCGGCGGGCCGCTTCCTCCGGACGCGGGCCGCGCCAGCGCCACGCAGCAACGCCCCCCGCAGCACCGCCCACGACCACGAGAAACAGCCCAAAGAGCAGATCTGTGGTCGTCGGCAGGTACTCGCCGGCTGCCTGCTTCGGAAACGAGACTTCGACTGAGAGGTCGTTCCCTTTCTCCACGCGATCTCGGTGAAACGACGCCACAACCTGCTCGGCCTCTCGTCGCACGGTCCCGGCGTCTGGACTGAGCGCGACGTGGTCTTGCTGCAGGTCGAAGGCCGCCGGGAGAATCACCTGTACGTCCACGTTTCGGGTGGGCACGACGGCCCCGTCGGCCATCACGTCGAGTTGGACCACGTTGCGGTCGCCTCGCTCGTAGAGCGCCTCCTCAAGGACGTACTGAACATCGAACCGGGCCGGCGTGGAGCGGTCCGGAAACGACCACCAGACCTGGCGCACGCCGTCTGTCTCCTCAACCCGAATCGAGTCGACGGATGTTTCCGGACTGGTCACTTCCACGGCCCGAAGGGCGCCCGCGTCGTCCCGCACGACCGATCGGTACGCCCGCGAGAAAGTCCCCTGTTGAAAGTCGTAGGCGATCGACTCCTCCACCTCGTAGCCGCCATCGGGCCGCACATGGACGGTAACGTCCACTCCCGACAGCACGTACTGCTGTTCCTGAGCCGCGACGGGCCCCACGGCGAGAAGCAATGCAACAACTGCAAGCCGAAGGATAGGGGAGGGAGACATGAGGGCTATGAATCTGTAAGCGAACTCTCGTCTTTCTACGAACTTCTCTCCCCGGTCGTTACAGCACTACGGTCCCTCTTGACAATCCGATGAGGCCCTACGCCATGCATCCCTCGTATGGAAACGCAGCGGGGTCCGATCGGTACCGACCTTGACCTCAAGTGTCCCCCAGATAACACCTTTCCGGAGAGATCCTTCCTGGGAGACCCTTCCGTCTCGCCTACGCACCATCTCCTTCTGCTCCCATGCCCCCCATGAAAGCTGCCCGCGTTCCCAGTGCCGGTGCCGACTTTGAGATCGTCGATCTGCCCGTTCCTGACCCCGACGCCCACGAGGTGCGCCTTCGGGTGGAGGCCTGTGGCATCTGCCACAGCGACGCCTTCGTGAAGGAGGGCACGTTCCCCGGCCTCGAGTACCCGCGCGTGCCGGGCCACGAGGTGGCCGGGGTGGTCGACGCCGTCGGCACGGACGTCACGCAGTGGGCGGAGGGCGACCGCGTCGGGGTCGGGTGGCACGGCGGCCACTGCTTCACCTGCGACGCCTGTCGGGAGGGCGACTTCGTCAACTGCGAGAACGGCCTCGTGACCGGCATCCACTTCGATGGGGGCTACGCGGAGTACATGACCGCCCCCGCGGAGGCCGTGGCGAAGATGCCGGAGGGGCTCGACGCGACGGACGCCGCGCCCCTGCTCTGTGCCGGCATCACCACGTTCAATGCACTCCGCAACCAGGACCTCCAGCCGGGCGACCTCGTTGCGGTGCAGGGCATTGGGGGACTGGGCCACCTGGGCGTGCAGTACGCCGCGGCGATGGGATTGGAGGTCGTGGCCCTCTCGACGAGTACCGACAAGGAGGCACTGGCCCACGACCTTGGCGCTACCCACTTTGTCGACGCCTCGAGCACCGACGCGGCCGAGGCCCTTCAGGCCCGGGGTGGGGCCGACCTCATCCTGGCCACCGCGCCGAACGCGGACGCCATCACGTCGGTCGTCGGCGGGCTGGGCCGGGACGGCAGTCTCGTGATCGTCGCCGTGACGGGAGAGGCCGTGGAGGTGCCGCCGATGGCGCTCATTCAGGGCCGGCGGTCCGTCTCTGGCTGGCCGAGCGGCGACGCGAAGGACTCGGAAGAGACGCTGGCCTTCAGCGCGCAGGCCGAGGCGCTGCCCGAGATCGAGACCTTTTCTCTGGCGGAGGCGGGCACGGCCTACGACCGCATGATCAACAACGACGCCCGCTTCCGTGCGGTCCTCACGATGGACCACTAGGGCCACCTGGAGGCCCGGCCTCTCTACTCGGCCCGCAACAGCCACAGCGCGGCGATCCCCACTAGAACGGCGACGCCCGCCGCCGCGTAGAAGACCGCCTCGATTCCGCCCAGGGCGAGGGCAAGGCCCATCAAGAGGGGCCCTCCGGCCTGCCCCAGGCGCAAGATCGTGCCGTTGAGGGACAGGATCACGCCCCGCGAGGCCTCCGACGACAGCTCGGTCAGCCGCGTCTGCAGGGCTGGCTGATTGAGGCCCTGGGCCACCCCGTAGAGCAGCGAGGCCAGCCCGACGCCCCACACGCCGGGGGCGATGGGCATGAGGGCGAGCGCCACCCCGTCGATCACGATCGATCCCTGGATGAGGCGACGGGGCGCGATCCAGGTCGCCAGGCGCCCAATCTGGGTCGCCACGAGCGCACTCGACACCGACGCCGCGGCCAGCACAACTCCTGAGGCAACGGACGAGGCCCCGAAGCGGGTCTCGACGAGCTCCGGCACGTACGTGAGGAAGGCGCCGAAGATGAGGACGAAGATGCCGAGGTTGACCGCGAGCAGGCCGAAGACCTGTCGATCCCCCAGGCGCGTTCCCACCGTCCGGAGGTAGCCCCAGAACCCCTCTGCGCTCGACCGACCGTCGACCGCCGGGGCCTCCAGCTTCCACGCCACCGCCGCCCCCACCGGAAGGGCCAAGAGCGGGAGGGCAAACGGCACGTACCACGCGATCGCCGCCAGCATCCCGCCCACGGCCGGAAAGGCCGCCGTCCCCACGTTGAGGGCCGTGGCGTTGTAGCCGACCACCGCGGCCCGCGTCGCGCCCTCGTACCGGTCGCCGATAATTGTAATCGCAAGCCCAACCAGCGGGGCCGCAGCGAATCCCTGCACGGCCCGCAGGCCGAGCAGGACGGGAAACGACCGGGCCAGGGCGCACGCCCCGCCGGCAACCCCAAACACGAACAGCGTAGGCACCAGCACTCGCTTTCGCCCCAGGCGGTCGGCACCGATCCCCGCGAGGGGCGCACTCAGGAGGCCTGGCAGCGAATAGGCCGTCACGACCCAGCCCACCTGGACGCGGGAGATGCCGAGTACGTCTACGACCTGCGGGAAGGCGGGCGATACGCCGGACACGTTGCCGACGCCGACCAGCGTAACGGCGAAGAGCAGCCAGACGTCAAGCTCGGCGAGGGGCGAGGGGTCCGACGACACGGGCGGCGGAGGCGAGGCGCCCTCGGCGTCATCGGTGGCGGCCATGAGCAACCTCTGCGGGACGTCAGCAAGACCTATCGAATCCGGGCACGCACGGACGCCCTGCGTTCTCGGCGTTCTCGCTCCTCATTCATTCGGCCGCCGCCCGCCGGAGGACGCGGTAGTCGTACGGCTCCAGGGTCATCGCCCGCCCCTCCACGGCCGTTCCCCTGAGGGCATCGGTGAGGGGCACGTCGGCGTAGCCGTCCGGAAGGGCCACCTCGTTCGGCGCATCGCGGACGTTGACTGCGAAGAGAAGACTGTCCGCGTCCGTCGCCCGCTCATACACCAGCACATCTTCGGCGTCCGGGGTATGCACCGTCAGCGTCCCGGTCCGCAGGGCCGGGCTGTCGCCGTAGAGCGCGAGGTAGTCTCGATAGAAGCGTCGGACGTCAGAGGCCCGCGACCAGTCGTAGGGCGTGCGAGCAAAAAAGGAGACCGAATCGGTCACGCCCAGCTCCTGGCCGTTGTAGACCAGCGGCGCCCCCGGCATGCTCGTCGCCAGCACGAACGCCGCTTCCGCGCCCTCTGGTCCGTCGAAAAGGGCGGGCGGGGGGGCGTCCCACATCGTCTCGTCGTGGTTCGTGGTAAAGCGCAGCCGGCGGGCCGCCCCCGGCAGGCTGGCGAGCGTCGTGTCGACCTGTGTGGCAAGGGTACGGACCGGAGCGTCCTCGGCCCACACCCGCTTCAGCGCCCCGTAGAAGGGCCAGGCGTACGTCTGGTCGAAGCCCACCTCGTGCATTTCCGGCTCGGCCGCCTCCGCCAGCATGAGCACCCCTTTGTGGGCCTCCACAGAGTCGATCGCATTCTCCCAGAAGTCGAGGGGCACCGCGTGCGCCACGTCGGCCCGGTAGCCGTCGATGTCAAACTCACGGACCCAGTACTGCATGACGTCGATCATCTCCTGCCGCGTCCGCGGGTTGTCGAAGTTGAGCTCCACGACGTCCGTCCAGTCGGTCGTGTCGCCGTTGAGGACCGGCACCGTGAAGCCCTCGATGGGCCCGTCGCTGTACATGTCCGGGTGTTCCTCCAGCCACGGGTGGTCCCACGCGGTGTGGTTGGCCACCAGGTCGATGATGAGGTGCATGTCCCGGGCGTGCACCGAGTCGACGAGCGCTCGAAAGTCGTCCTTCGTCCCGTAGTCCGGATTCACATCGTAGTAATCCCGGATCGAGTACGGGGACCCGAGCGCCCCGATGTCGCTCTTCCGCCGCTTTTCGCCAATTGGGTGGATGGGCATAAGCCAGAGCGTGTTGACGCCCATCTCTTGAATCTCGTCGAGCCGACCGATGAGTCCCTGGAAGGTGCCCTCCGCGGAGGCATCGGGCACGAACACCTCGTAGACGGTGGCGTCCTGCACCCAGGCCGGCTCGCCCACGCCGTCGATAGAGCCGGTCTCAGCCTCGTTGGACGGGCTTCCGCACCCAAAGAGACCGATGGTAAGGGCGAACGCGAGTGCGAGGAAGGCCGGGCGACGGAGCATGGCGGAGACGCTGGCTGGATAACAAGAGATCGCTGCACCCGCCGCCCAGCGGGAACGCTGCGGGACGACGGAGACACAGTATAGGAAATACGCGGACCGCCCCCAAGTCCCTCCATTCTCCGTCAGGCCCACTGCGATTTCACCTACTCCGCCCCGGGGACCGACACGGGCACGCGGTACACGTTGGCCCGGGCCGTCACGTAGAGGCTCTTTCGATCCGTCCCTCCGAACGCAAGGTTGGTCGGGGGCACGGGCACCGCGATGCGGGCGAGCAACTCGCCATCAGGGGCGTACACCCAGACCCCGCCCGGCCCGGTTGTGTAGAGGTTGCCGTTCACGTCCACCTTCATGCCATCGGTCGTCCCGTCGGCCTCGGCCTCGAGCGCCGCAAACTGCCGGCCCTTGCCGAGGGATCCGTCGTCGGCCACGTCGTAGGCCCAGACGACGGTCTCGTCCGAGTCATTGACGTACAGGGTGGACCCGTCGGGCGAGAGGACAATGCCATTGGGCCGCGAGAAGCGATCGGCCTGGAGCGTCAGGCGGCCGTCCGGAGACAGGCGGTAGACGCCCGAGAA
>NZ_JAZKRW010000074.1:0-15184 GCF_036626415.1 Salinibacter sp. | reverse complement strand
CGCTCCCGGCTCGACACGGTGGTGATCGACCCAGGGCACGGGGGCAAAGACCCGGGAGCGGTGGCCCACGGGCTGTACGAGAAGGACATTGTGCTGGACGTGGCCCACAAGCTGGGCGACTATATCGAAGATCGTCTCGACCTCGAAGTGGTGTACACCCGAACGGGCGACCGTTTCATCGCGCTGGAGGAGCGCGGCCACTTCGCGAATCGGAGGGGAGGCGACCTCTTCATCTCACTTCACGCCAATGCATTTCAGTCGTCGTCCGTGCAGGGCACGGAGACGTACTTTCTGGGGCGCTCCAAGACAAACGCGGCGCGGCGCGTCATGAAGCAAGAAAACAGCGTCGTGCGGGAATACGAGGAAAATCCGGATCGCTACGACGAGTACGACGCGGAGGCCTTCGTGAAGGGCGAACTCTTCCTGAGTGCCAGCATGCAGTTCAGCGAAGAGTTCGCGTCGATCGTCCAGAATCAGTTCAAGGAGCGGGTCCAGCGGCGCAGTCGGGGGGTGCACCAGGCCGGGTTCTACGTGTTGTGGAGCGCCTCAATGCCATCGGTCCTCGTAGAACTGGGGTACCTCACCAATCGGCAAGAGGCCCGTTTCCTCGACAGCGACCGCGGGCAGACCTACCTGGCGAGTGCCATTTTCCGGGCCGTGCGGAAATACAAGAATCAGTACAACAAGGGCATTGTCTCCAGCGAGTAGACGCGCCGGAGTACGACGTCGGAATGGGCCTTGGCTGTTTCGGTAACGCCCCCGTCCCCTCTCATGCCCTCACAGTCGACCTCACGCGTCATGACCAGTGCCGTGCGCATCCTACTCCAGCGGGGATCCCTGCTCATTGTTTTGCTGGCCGGGGGAGTGGTGTGGACCAGCTGCGACCTTGCGTCGGCGGGCAGCACGGCCATCCTGAATGCGGATTCTGCCGAACCGCCGACTGTGCGGCACCGATTCGAGTACGCGGCAGACGACGCTACGGGGGCAGGGCAAGTGGCGGTCCAGTCCACAGTGCAGTCGAGCGACCTCGACGCCATCTTGTCCCGCAACGGATTCAGCCGGCGCGACGTGGTCGACGCCCGGGTCGACAGCGTGCGGGTCGAACGGGTGTCCGCCCCGTCACTGAGGGACGTGGAGCTGTTTTTAGGAAGGGACGGCCCCCGCGTCGCTGGCGTTCAATTTTCGCCGGAGGGCCGGTCCACGATCGTCGACAATACGCGCAGGACGGTTACCCGGGCGGTGCAGAACGGTGCAGAAGTGCTTGACGGCCGGTTCGGGCTAGAGTCCTCCGAAGACGGGGTGGTCCGGGCCCGGGTCTACTACCGGCTCGAAGTGGAGGGCGTGTAGGGCGTTGCACCGGACCCCTACCGGATGGCAATACAGGAGATCTCCACTCGCGCGTTGCGGGGCAGCTCTGCGACCTCTACGGCCTGCCGGGCCGGCGGCTTCTCGTTGAAGTACCGCGCGTACACCTCGTTGATCTGCGCGTAGTCGTTCATGTCGCTCATGAAGACCTCGCAGCGGACCACGTTTTCGAACGACATGCTCGCGGCCTTCAAGATGGCTCCCACGTTGTCGAGCACGCGCTCCGTCTCCGCCTCAATCGATCCGTCGATCATGCTGTCGGTGTCCGGGTCGATCGCAATTTGGCCCGAGACGTACAGCCGGTCGTCCACGAGGACGCCCTGGCTGTAGGGGCCGATGGCCGCGGGGGCAAGCGGGGTCGTGACGGTACTACGAGAGGCAGAGGTCGATGTGGACATGTGGTGCAGGTCGGGGCATCTGGCAGAGAACGACACTCCCAACATCCCCCTCTCTACGGCGTGGCACAAGCAAATATTTTCTGAAGACCATATTCCTGCGTCTGTGCCCAAAAATGGGATAGGGTCAAGGGAGAATTGCGTCTCTCAACGACACTGTACACTTACCCTACAGGGAACGCCGATCCGGCCACAGCGGTTCACACCTGCCCTGTATCGTCAACCTGTTGGTACTCTTTTCTCGGGTCATGAGCACAAAGGGACGCGTACTCGTCGCCATGAGTGGCGGCGTCGATTCTTCCGTGACGGCCGTTCTGCTAAACGAGCGCGGCTACGATGTGGTGGGACTCACCATGAAAACGTGGGACTACTCCACCAGTGGGGGGGCGGACGGCAAGGAAGTGGGGTGCTGCTCCATTGAGTCGATGAACGACGCCCGCGTGGTGGCGACGAAGCACGGCTTTCCGCACTTCGTGGTGGATCTCCGGGAAGAGTTTGGGGATTGGGTGATTGAGCGGTTTACCAACGAGTACCTTTCGGGCCGCACCCCCAACCCCTGTGTGCTCTGCAACACCCACATTAAGTGGGATGCGCTGCTGCAGCGGGCCGACGACCTGGACTGCGAGTACATTGCCACCGGCCACTACGCCAACGTCCGCTACGACGACGACCTGGAGCGCTACCTTCTGAGCCGCGGCCTGGACCGCAACAAAGATCAGAGCTATGCCCTCTGGGGCCTGCCGCAAGAGCACCTGTCCCGGTCCATCTTCCCGCTCGGGGCCTACGAGAAGCCCGAGATCCGCGAGATGGCCGCCGAGTTCGGCCTTGACAATGTGGCCGACAAGCCCGACTCCTACGAGATTTGCTTCATCCCGGACAACGACTATCCCCGCTTTCTGAGAGACCGGGTCGACGGGCTCGAAGAGGAGGTGAGCGGCGGCAGGTTTGTGCTGAGCGACGGCACCGTCGTGGGAGAGCACGACGGCTACCCCTTCTACACCGTCGGCCAACGTCGGGGGCTGGGCCTTGCGCTCGGCGAGCGGGTCTACGTTACGGATATCGACCCGGAGACCAACACGATCACGGTGGGGCCGAAGGAGGAGCTCATGGAGCAGACCCTGACGGCCCACGAGATTAACCTCGTCAAGTATCCCGAGATCGAAGAGGAGCGCCCGGCCTGGGGCACCATCCGCTACAACGACGACGGGGCAGGGTGCCTCACCTGGCAGCCGGACGAGGACACCCTGAAGGTGGCCTTCGCCGAACCGAAGCGCGCCATTACGCCGGGACAGAGCCTTGTGCTCTACGAGGACGACGACGTTCTGGCCGGCGGGTGGATCCACGAGGTCGGGAGCGGCGAGGCCGAGACCGCAGAGCGGGCGGCCGAAGCGTCGGCTTAGAACCCGGCATGTTGGTTTTGAATCGGATGGAAGGCGGGCATCGATGCCCCCGGCGCATGGTCGAGGGCTGTAGT
The DNA here is from genome assembly GCF_036626415.1 of Salinibacter sp. Lineage (GTDB taxonomy): Bacteria > Bacteroidota > Rhodothermia > Rhodothermales > Salinibacteraceae > Salinibacter. The sequence continues at coordinate 11,950 of NZ_JAZKRW010000074.1, read as the reverse complement.
GGTGTGCCCTGAGCGTCAGCGAGGACGTACGTTCGGAGGGCGACCGCCTGTGACCGGAGGCGATTTGCAGGCCATCGCTGCCGCTCGGAGCCCCGAGGCACAAGTCGAAACAGGTTCTTAAATCCGCTGGGTGCAGGGGGCCGAGCGTGTACACGATCCCGACGGGTGGAACACTGAATTTCTCCCGGGGGTTCAATCCTCGTCATTCATGTCTCAAAAACAACAAGACGCGGCGCCCGGGACGACGACTTGTTTCGGAGCGCGCGAGTCCCCCCAACGTATGGAACGCACGGACCTGACGCGGATCGACGAGTTCACGTGGGAAATTCCCGAGTCGTTCCAGGAGGCGATGCGGGTGCCCGTGCGCATCCTTGCGAGCGAGTCCCTCATCGACGAGATTCTCGAGCGGAAGGCGATTGATCAGGCCATCCGCACCGCGATGCTTTCGGGACTGGTGGGGCATCTCGTGGTGATGCCGGACGTCTACAGCGGGCAGGGCGCGCCGGTCGGCATCGTGGCCGTGTCGAAGTGGCCGGTGGGCACCATCGCGCCCGGCGCCATCGGGCACGACATCAACGCGGGCGTTCGGCTGTTGGGGTCGGACATCAAGGCAGAGGAGGCGGAGGGCAACTTCGACGCCCTTGCCGATGCCCTGAAGAATCACATCCCGAGCGGGACGGACGCGGAGGGGTCCATCTCGCTCAACAAGAGCGAGGTCGACCACGTCGCACAGTCCGGCGCCCAGTGGGCCCTGCGCAAAGACATGGCGCAGCAGGACGACCTTGTCCGTGCGGAGGAGGGAGGCCGCCTCAACGAGGCGGACCCGAAGAAGGTGAGCGAGGCGGCCCGGTCGCTCGGGGCACAGCAGCTCGGGACGCTCGGGGGCGGGGAGCACTTCATCGAGATTCACTCTGTGGAGGAGGTTTTCAACCGTGCGGCGGCCGTCACGATGGGGCTCAAGGAGGGGACGCTCGTCGCTCAGATCCACTGCGGCTCTCGCGGCTACGGGCGCCAGGTCTGTGCAGACTACATTGAACGGTTTCGGGAGGTGGCGCCGTCGTACGACATCGAGCCGCCGGATCCGAACTTGGTGTCGGTCCCGCTCGACTCGGGCGAGGCCGAAGACTACATGGGGGCCATGCGGGCCGCGGCCAATTACGCCTACGCCAACCGACAGGTGCTGGCCCACCGCGTCCGCGAGGTCTTTGACGACCTGCTTGACGGGGCCGGGCAGCGCCTCAAGACGGTGTACGACGTGGCGCACAACCTGGGCCAGGTAGAGATGCATCAGGTCGACGGGAAGCACATGCGCTGCTACGTGCACCGCAAGGGAGCGGCCCGTGCCTTCGGGCCCGGCACGCCGGGCATCTCGCTTCCGTACCGCGCCCTCGGGCAGCCGGTCCTCGTGCCCGGCAGCATGGGCGACACCTCGTGGGTCATGCTTGCCACCCGCGACGCGATGCAGAAGAGCTTTGGCTCGGCCTGCCACGGGGCCGGGCGCACCATGAGTCGGCACGAAGCGAACCATCAGGCCGAGCCGGTGCCGCTCGACGAGGACGGAGACGGCGTTGCCGTCCGCTCGGGGGACGGCTCGGCCTCCGCCGGCGTGCAGCTCAAGGAGAACATCGGCGGCGTTGTGGAGACGGTGGCCGGAGCGCGACTCGCCGGCAAGGTGGCGCGGCTGGAGCCCCTCGCCGTCATGCACGGGTAAGCTCCGGGTGTCTCCGTGCCGGCCGCCGCTGTCCCTCGCATCTCGGCGGCAGGGCCTGCCGCTATGTCCGCGCCGTGCCGAACGGTCGTGGATCCTCAGGTCCATCCAGAGAGACACAGACGGCCCGAGAATGCATGAAGGAATGCGGATCCGTTGAAGCGGGTCGTCTTGTTGCGAAAGAGTAATAGGATAGCGCCCCCTGTTCGAAGCGCATTGGGGCCCGGGTCGTATGAGTACTCCAGTTCCCACTGTCCCCTTCACCTGACGTTTGATCCCCATGTCCGACTCCGATCCCGAAGGCCCCTCCTTGCTTGTCGTTGAAGATGACAGCGAGCTCAGCACGAGTCTTCTGCTCTACCTGGAATCCGAGGGCTACGAGGTGACGCTCGCCGAGACCGGAGAGACGGCCCTCGAAGAGGCCACGCGGCTGCCGGGGTACGACCTCATTGTGCTCGATGCGAAGCTGCCCGACCTCAGCGGCTTTGAGGTGCTCCGCCAGGCCCGTGACGACGGCGTCCGCACGCCGGTGCTCATGCTCACAGGCCTTGGCGACCACGAGCACAAGATGCGAGGCTTTCAGGTGGGGGCCGACGACTACCTGACGAAGCCGTTCGAGACGGAGGAACTGGTGGCACGGATTGACGTGCTGCTCCGTCGGGAAGCGGAGGCGACCGACGAGGCCGGAACGTTCCGCGTCGGCGGGCTTCGCGTGAACCTTGAAGAGGACGAGGTCTCGCGGGAAGGAGACCCCGTTGACCTGACGGACCTGGAGTACAAGCTACTCGCCTACTTGATGCGCCGGCGCGGCCGCACGGCGACCCGTGAGCAGATCCTCCGGGACGTATGGGACCTGCCCACAGAGGTGGAGACGCGCACGATTGATCGGCACGTCAATGCCCTCCGTGACGTGATGGACGGGGACGAGGAAGACGAGTGGCCCATCCAGAGCGTGTACGGCATCGGGTATAAGCTGGAGGGCGCGGAGCGGGTGGCTGACTCAGAGCAAGAGACGGTGTAACTGGAGCCCGAGCCGCCCTCGTTGAATCGGGAGCCGATCGCGGCCGCGTTATTCGTCGTCGAACCGATAGCCGATCCCGTAGACCGTCTCGATGTAGGTCGGGTCGGAGGGGTCGGGCTCAATCTTCTTGCGGACCGAAGCCATGTGGCGGTCGATGGTCCGCGTGATAATGTTTTCGTCGATGCCCCACACGTCCCGCAGGAGTTGCTTGCGCGTGACGGTGCGCCCCTTGTGCTGGATGAGGTAGCGGAGGATGTCGAACTCCAGGGCCGTGAAGTTGAGCTCGTCGCCGTCGCGGTACGCCTCGTGGGTGGAGAAGTTGACCTCTACGTCCCCAATCTCGTAGACGTCCATTGGGGCTTCGGCGGGGGGCATGGTGCGCTGGAGGATGGCCTTTACCCGAGCGGCGAGCTCCTCCACGTTGAACGGCTTGGTAATGTAATCGTCCGCCCCAAGGCCAAACCCCTTCAGCTTCGACTCCTGTTCGCCCCGCGCCGTGATCATGAGAACAGGGGCGCTGAAGCCCATCTCCTGCGACTCCTCGAGCACCTCAAAGCCGTCCTTCTCGGGCAGCATCACGTCGAGGAGGACGACGTCGCACTTGTCCATGTCCTTCATTTTCTGGAGGGCCTGCTCGCCGTCCCCGGCGGTTTCCACTTCGTAGTCTTCGAGCTCGAAGTATTCTTCGAGTCCCATGAGGATGTCGGTATCATCCTCCACGATGAGCATGTGGTAGGTGCGGTCCGTCGTCGTCGGCATGGTTGAGCGGGAAGGGTAGAAGAGAGCAGAAATTGCGAAGCCGATGCTTGAGAAGCGACTATAACATAGCTCTCTCTTTCTGTTTTGGTCCCGCGAAGGGCCACGGGGCTGTGACGGTCGAGTTGGAAACCGTCGGGCATGCCGAGATTTGACGCGTGGACCGGACACCGCGCGGGGGCACCTCGTATAGGATAAATCCACCGGATCACTCCGCAATTCCGTTCACCCGTTTCCCCTGTCTGCATGACCGACGACGCGAAATCGTTCTTCTTCGACCTTCTTGACACCCCGAGTCCCACCGGCTTTGAAGCCCCCGGCCAGCGCGTGTGGGCCGAGTACGTACGCGGCCACGCCGACGCGGTAGAGACCGACGCGTACGGCACGGCCTGGGCCCGTTTGGGGGGCACGGCCGACGAGGCCCCGAGCGTCATGCTCGACGCGCACGCCGATGAGATTGGGTTCATGGTGCGCCACATCACCGACGACGGCTTCATCTACATCAACCGCATCGGCGGCTCGGACCGCGCCATTGCGCGCGGCCTTCGTGTGCGCATCCTGGGCGACGACGGACCGGTCACTGGCGTGGTGGGAAACACGGCCATCCACATCCGCGACACCAAGAACGAGACGGTGCCCAAGGTGCACGAGTTGTTTGTGGACATCGGGGCCGAGGACGAGGACGAGGTGCACGACCGTGGCATCCGGGTGGGGCACCCAATGGTGTTCGACGTGGGGCCGACCGAGCTGACTGACACCCGCATCACGGCCCGCGCCATCGACAACCGCCTCGGCGGCTTCATCATCGCGCAGGCCGTGGCGCGGCTCGCTGAAGACCGTCCGGCGTGGGACGTGCAGGCCGCCAACTCGGTACAGGAAGAAATTGGGGGACATGGGGCCAAGATGATTACGCACCGCCTCAACCCCGACGCCGCGATTGCATTCGACGTGACGCACGCCACCGACTCGCCGGGCATCAATAGCACCAAGCACGGCGACGTGGAGCTCGGCGACGGGCCGACCGTCACCCACGGCACGTCCAACCACCCGCAGCTCGTGGAGCGTGTCACCGAGGTGGCCGACGCCGAAGACATTCCGCTCCAGCACGAGCCGAGCAGCCGCCGCACCGGCACCGATACCGACTCCATCTTCAAGACGCGCAGCGGCGTGCCCAGCGTGCTGCTGTCCGTGCCGCTCCGCTACATGCACTCGACCGTGGAGGTGGCCGACACCGAAGACATCGAGCACTGCGTGCAGCTCTACGCGGCGCTCGTCCGCTCCTTCGACGGAGAGGAGGCGTTCGGCGTCTCGCTGTAGTGGGCAGCCGACAGCGGTCAGCCAGTGGCAGTCGGCTCCGCGTGCAGCTGCCGGTACTTGCGGACGATCGAGAAGGCCATCTCCAGGGACTGCTCGTAGTTGAGCCGCGGGTCGACATGGGACTCGTAGGCCTGCCCGAGGTCGGCCTCGCTCAGGCCGCGTGCCCCGCCGATGCACTCGGTCACGTTCTTGCCGGTGAGCTCGAAGTGCACCCCACCCAGATGCGAGCCCTCGGCCGCGTGAACGTCGAGGGCCTGCTCCAGCTCGCCGAGGATGTTGTCGAAGTGGCGTGTCTTGGTGCCGTCCTCGGTCGTCTCGGTGTTGCCGTGCATGGGGTCGGCGATCCAGAGAACCGACTGGCCGGTGGCCTGCACCGCCTCGATGAGGCGGGGGAGCCGGTCGCCAATGGTGTCGGCCCCGAGGCGCGAGATGAGCGTGAGCTTGCCTGGCTCGTCGTCGGGGTCGAGCGTGCGGACCAGCGTTTTGAGCTTGGTGGGCGTCATGTCCGGCCCCACCTTCAGGCCCACCGGGTTTTCGATCCCGCGCGCGTACTCGACGTGGGCGTTCTCGATTTGGTTGGTGCGCTTGCCCACCCAGGGCAGGTGCGTGCCGAGGTTGTAGATGCCGTCCTTGTGCGGGACGGAGCGGGAGAGGGCTTCCTCGTAGGGCAGCAGCAGTGCCTCGTGGCTCGTGTAGAACGTGACGCTTTCGAGGGAGTCGAGCTCCTGTTCGGTCACGGCCTCGACGAAGTCGATCGTGTCTCCGATCGCGTCGACGAGGGCGTGGTACTCCTCCGCGAGCGGCGAGTGGTCCATGAAGTCGAGGTCCCAGTACTCCGGGTGCCGAAGGTCGGCAAAGCCGCCCTCGGCGAGGGCGCGCACGAGGTTGAGGGTAAGGGAGGAGCTGGAGTAGGCCTCCACCATCCGTTCCGGGGCTGGGCGGCGGGTCTCCGCCGAAAAGTCGGGGCCGTTGATGATGTCGCCCCGGTAGCTGGGCAGCGTGGTGCCGTCGCGCGTCTCAGTGTCCGAGGAGCGCGGCTTGGCGTATTGCCCGGCAAAGCGCCCCACCCGCACGACACTCGTGTTCAGCCCGTAGGTGAGCACGAGGCTCATTTGCATCAGAATCTTGAGCCGGCCGGTGATGACGTCGGCCCGGCAGTTGCCAAACGACTCGGCGCACTCGCCGCCCTGCAGGAGGAACCGGTCGCCCCGTGCGGCCCGGGCAATTTCCTTTTTTAGGTTCTCCACCTCCCAGGACGTGACGAGTGGAGGCAGGGCCGAGACGTGGTCGAGCTTCTCCTCCAGCGCCGCCTCATCGGGATACGTGGGCTGCTGAAGGGCGTCCTTTTCACGCCAGGAGCGAAGGGTCCAGTCCTGCGTATCGGTCTGAGACATAAGGGGGGTGCTTGTGCAAAAGACAACCGTACGCTCTACGAGCCGCCCATCACACACGTTTCCGGGGATGAGCAGTGACGCAGGCCGCGTGCGAGTGGGGGCAATCATTGGCGCCGGGACTCCGTAACAGTGCATCCGGCTTGCGCGACGGACGTGCACGAGGCGCCATTCTATGAACTGCTGATTGCTCTCCCGTGACCGCCACCGAGAAGCGCATTTTGCTCGTCGAGGACGACGACGACATTGCAGATTTGCTCACGCTGCACCTCACCGACGAAGGGCACGCGGTCGAAAAGGTGGGCGATGGCGACGCGGGGCTGGAGCGCGCCCTTCACGAAGAGTACGACCTCATTATCCTCGACATCATGCTGCCCGGCACCGATGGGTTCGACATCTGCCGCCGGCTTCGTCAGGAGAAGTGTCCGACGCCCATTCTGATGGTGACGGCCAAGACCGAGGAGGTAGACAAGGTGCTGGGGCTGGAGCTGGGGGCCGACGACTACATCACCAAGCCCTTCAGCATCCGCGAGGTGCTGGCGCGCGTGAAGGCGCTCTTCCGGCGCGTGGAGGTGGACCAGGAGGCTCAAGAAGAGGGCGCCGAGACGCCCATCGAGCTCGGGGGGCTCGTGATTGCGCCGGAGAAGCGCAAGGTGACCGTTGGGCAGAAGGCCATCGACCTCACGAGCAAAGAGTTCGAACTGCTTCTCCTGTTCGCTCGCAATCCGGGGCGCGCCTTCAGCCGCGATGAGCTGCTCGAGGAGGTGTGGGGCTACCAGTACAGCGGCTACAGCCATACGGTCAATACGCACATCAACCGCCTTCGCAACAAGATTGAACCGACCCCCTCCGAGCCGCAGTACGTGAAGACCGTGTGGGGGGTGGGCTACCGGTTCGCCGAGCCGGAGGAGTTGGCGACGAGCGACGCGTGAGGCGTGACGAGTGATGCGTATCTCGTATTGCGTATTTCGTGGTTCGGGGCCACTTACGCAATACGCACCACGCAATACGCCCCCCTAGATCTTGACTGTCTCTGGTTCTTCCTGCCGCCCCACTCCACGGGTTCACCCAGCACGTATCCCTGAATCCCCATGCTCAACAGCTTTTACGCCAAGCTGAGCGCCCTCTTCCTCGTGCTGATCGTGGGGCTCGGGGTGCTGCTCGCCACCTTCGGGGTGCGGGCCGCCCGGCAGTACGCCGACGAGGTGGAGCAGAAGCTCAACCGGACCCTGGCGGAGGAGATGGTGCCCCGCTTCGAGCCGCACCTGAAGGACAGCATCGACACGGGAGCGATCGAGGCCACGATCCAGGACATGACCGGGATCAACCGCCGCATCGAGATTTATCTGCTGGAGCGCGACGGGGCCTTGAAGGCCTCCTTCGCCGTGCCCGACACGCAGATTGAGCAGCGCCGCGTCGACCTGGCTCCTGTACAACGGTTTATGGAGGGCGGCGACCTGCCCATTCGGGGCGACGATCCGATGACGGCCGGAACGAAGAAGCCGTTCTCGGCCGCCCACATCGAAATCATGGGCCGGAAGGGCTGCTACCTCTACGTGCTTCTGGGCAGCGAGCAGTACGCCTCGGTGGCTGGCATGGTGGGGGAAAGCTACATCCTGCAGACGGCGCTCTGGGGCCTGGGGCTTATCGTGCTGGTGACGGCCGGCGTGGGCCTGCTGCTCTTCCGGCGCCTCACCCAGCGCCTGCGCGGGATGCAGGACGTGGTGGCCAACTTTGAGCAGGGCGCGTTCGACCGCCGCGTGGAGGTGACCTCCCACGACGAGATTGGGCGCCTCGGCGAGTGCTTCAACCGCATGGCCGACAACCTGGAGGCCACCATGGAGGAGCTGCGACAGGCCGACCGCATGCGGCGCGAGCTGGTGGCCAACGTGTCGCACGACCTGCGGAGCCCCATCGCGTCGATTCAGGGCTACCTGGAAACCGTCTCGATGAAGGACGGCGACCTCGACCCCGAGGAGCGACAGCGCTACGTCACGACGGCGCTCAAGAACACAAAGCGCCTCAACGCGCTCGTGAGCGAGCTCTTCGAGCTGTCGAAGCTCGAAACGAAGCAGATTGAGCCGACGATTGAGTCGTTTCCCATCGCCGAGCTCGTGCAGGACGTGGTGATGCAGTACGACCCTCAGGCCGAAGAGCAGGCCGTGGACCTGAGGGCAACGCTGCCGGACCGCCACGTCCGGGTGGAGGCTGACATTGGCCTCATAGAGCGAGCCCTGTCCAACCTCATCGACAATGCCATCCACTACACGCCAGAGGACGGCACGGTGCGCGTGCGCCTGGACAACGAGCGGGACGAGGTTCGTGTGGACGTGGAAGACACGGGGCCCGGCATTCCCGAGGACGACCTGCCGCACATCTTCGAGCGGTTCTACCGGGTCGACAAGAGCCGGGACCGGGACAAGGGCGGGGCGGGCCTCGGCCTCGCCATCGCCAAGACGATCCTGGAGCTGCACGGCCGCACCCTGGAGGTAGAGAGCACGGTGGGGGAAGGAACGACCTTCCGCTTCCGGCTGCCCGTGGAGGCGACGGCCGACCCCGACGCATAGACGGTTGGGCGGGGGCGAGGGACTGTTATAGAACTGTTAGACCTTGTGACGCGAGCGTAAGGGGATCTGAGTCTTCTGTGACGACACTCGTCCGTGAGTTGAGAAGGTTAGGTGTGCGCGATGTGTGGAGGGACGGAGCCTTCATCGCACACAATCTCTCTTTCCGATCCGCTCAACTCAGCCATGACCCTACGCTCACGTTCTCGCACACGTACATCATTTGCCGTCCTGCTCGTAGCCGGCCTGGGGCTGTTCCTGGCGGGCTGTGATAGCAACGGTGGGGGCGACACCACTGAGAATCAGCCGCCCTCGGCCGACCTCTCCCTCGATTCCCGAAGTGGGCTGACCGCGGCCTTCAGCGCGGCGGGCAGTACCGATCCGGACGGGGACATCGCGTCGTACGAGTGGGAGTTCGGGGACGGGGGCACGGCCACTGGGGAAACGGTCGTTCGAGAATACGACGCCGGCGGCACGTACACCGCCACGGTCACGGTGACCGACGACGAAGGCGCAACGAGTTCCGCCGAGATGGACGCGATGGTAAGCCGCACGCCCACGACCTTCGACGTCACCATCGAGAACGTAGGCCCGGCCCAGCCGCTCACGAAGGCCGGCGTGTTCAACACGCCCGTTGGGGCCGACGCGCCGGGGCCGCTAACCCCGGGCGACGCGTATGAGTTTTCGTTTGCGGTTGGCCCCAATGAGATTCCGGGGTCCGGAATGCGGCTCTCCTTCGCGTCGATGTTCGTCCAGTCGAACGACCTCTTCTACGCCTTCGACGCGGGGGGGCTCGCGCTCTTTGACAACAGCGACGCGCCACGCTTCCAAGACGGACCGGTCGACGTGACCGACCAGGTCTCGTACTGGGACGCGGGCACGGAGGTCGACCAGGAGCCGGGCACGGGCGAAAACCAGGCCCCGCGCCAGTCTAGTCCCAGCACGGGCCCCGACGAGGGGGGCGATCTGGTGCGGGTCACTGACAGCAATAACGACGGAAGGCCGGACGACAGCGGCTTCGAGTACCCGGCCGTGGCCGACGGCATCGAAGTGACCCTCAACAGCGAGCCGGACGAAGCCACGGGGGCCATTCGGTTCACGGTCCGCGTCGAAAACGTCAGCGACGAGACCGGGACCACCGTCAATGGCGCGCCGCTCGTGATCTCGCCCGGCGCCTTTGCCGCACACTTCGATCAGGTGCCCGGGCCTGGAGACGAGGTGGCATTCTTCGTGCCGGACGTGCCCGAGTCGGAGAGCATCGAAGGCATCGAAGAGATCGCCGAGGATGGCGATCCGAGCGTCCGGGCCGACGCGGCGTCATCGCTGACGGGCCCCACCGTGCCGCTATCGCCGGGGGCGTACGCCGCCCACACCGACGCCGTGCAGGCGTTCGCGACCGGGGAGAGCGCGTCCGACGGCATCGAGGGCGTCGCGGAGGACGGCACGCCGGGCACGCTCGCCGGCGAACTCGACGCCTCGAGCGACGCCATTCGCGACGCAGGGGTCTTTAACACTCCGGACGGGGCCGACGACCCAGGGCCGCTCGCGCCGAACAACAGCTACGCCTTCGAGGTCGACGCGCAGCCCGGCGAGCGCCTGTCGTTCGCGACGATGTACATCCAGTCGAACGACCTCTTCTACGGCGTGCAGCCGGAGGGGCTGCCGCTCTTCTCCAACGACGCCCCCATCAACGGGGCCATGACCGAGCAGGTGGTTCTCTACGACGCCGGCACGGAGGGCGATGAGGAGCCGGGCACCGGCCTCAACCAGGCGCCCCGCCAGTCGGGCACGGACACCGGTCCGGCCGGAGAAGGGAGCATCGTGGAGGTGACCAACGCTGACGACGATCGCCTCCTCGACAATGATGGCTTCGGCTACGAGGAGACGGCCAACGTGATCAAGGTTACGATCACGCCGCAGAACTGAGCGGTTGGCCTCGCGACCATTTCGCACGATGATTCCCGCCTGGGGGCCGCTGGCCGCCGGGCGGTGGTGTGTTGGGGCTGCGTCTACGGCAGGTCGTACAGGGGCGCGAACTTCTCGTGGGCGTACCGCAGCCACGGGGCGGCCGACAGCTCGGCGCCGGTGGCACGCTTCAAGAGATCGGGGGCCGATAGAATGCGCCCGTGCCGGTGGACGTGGGTGCGGAGCCAGTCGAGCAGCGGATCGAAGCGACCGTCGGCAACCTGTTCGGACAGGCTCGGAAGGTCGTCCTGGATCGCCTCCATGAGCTGGGCGGCCGTGAGGGTGCCGAGCGTGTAGGTGGGAAAGTAGCCGAAGGCGCCCTGCGACCAGTGCACGTCCTGCAGCACCCCGTCCGCGTCCGATGACGGGGTCACGCCGAGATATTCGTCCATCGCCTCGTTCCAGCGCTCGGGGAGTTCGTTTACCGACACCGAGCCGTCGATGAGGCCGCGCCCCAGCTCGAAGCGGAGCATCACGTGCAGGTGGTAGGTCACCTCGTCGGCCTCCACCCGGATCAGGGATGGCGTCACCCGGTTGATCGCGCGGTAGAACGGCTCCAGGGCCGCGTCGCCGAGGGCGTCGGGGAAGGTGTCTTTCAGGCGGGGCAGGTAGTGGCGCCAGAACGGACGGCTACGGCCGATGTGGTTCTCCCAGAGGCGCGCCTGCGACTCGTGGGTGCTGAGCGCCGTGCCGTCGCCGAGGGGCGTGCGGGCGAGCGACGGGGCGATGCCCTGCTCGTACAGGCCGTGCCCGGCCTCGTGGATCGTCGAGAAGAGGGCCGACGCCACGTTGTCCTCGTCGTAGCGCGTGGTGAGGCGCACGTCGTCGGGGGAGAAGGCGGTAGTAAACGGATGGGCCGAGACGTCCTGTCGCCCGCGGTCGAAGTCGTACCCGAAGTCCGCGATCACCGATCGCCCAAACGCCTGTTGCTCCGCCTCCGGATAGGTTCCTCTTAGGATCTCGGAGTCGATCTGCGGCGCGTCGTCGATGACGTCGACGAGGGGGACGAGGTCGTTGCGCAGCGTGTCGAAGAGGGATGTCACCTCGGCGGTGGTGCGGCCCGGCTCGTACTCCGTGAGCAGGGCGTCGTACGGCTCGTCCGTGTAGCCGATCGCCTCGGACTTCTCCACGGACAGGTCCACGAGGGTCTCCAGGTGCGGGGCGAACCGGGCAAAGTCGTCGTTCTGCCGGGCCTGGGTCCACGCCTGCTGGGCCTGCGACCGGGCCT
>NZ_JAZKRW010000073.1:0-15197 GCF_036626415.1 Salinibacter sp. | reverse complement strand
GATGCAGACGCATGGATCGCTCAATCGTGCAGGCCAGATGCCCGTGCAGGCCAGAGCTCTTAACACAGGCATCAGTGGCCTGCAGTCCCGACGGAGACATCCTGTTTGCCCCCAGAACATCCAAATCCATTCCAACTCCAAACTTGCCCTGTCTCAAACGAGTCGTGAGTCCTGGCTCCCCAAACGCGTCTCCTTTCAAGAGGGATGCCTCAACGCTCAAATCGTGCGCAACTGGCGTTTTGCGAGGACACAAAGGGTGGCCGCCACGGGGACAACTGCAGGAGGCGCTTCGACTTCTGGTGCCGCACTTCAGTTGCAGGGCGTCCAGAACCGGGAACGGACAGTTCTGCTCCGGTGTGCGAGCGGAGAGAGGGCAACTTTGAAACGGCTCCCACGTCCGCCCCGCCCTCCCAGGCATACAGGTCGGCCATCGGGCCCGCCTGGAGCCCCTTGCCTTAGAGACTTGGATCCGCGTGTTGTAACAAGTACGTTATAGGCTCTTGAATTGAACGTCCAAGATTGTGATGCAAAAAGGGAGTCTTCGGCACGCATCGTTTCCAAAGTCCCTGTTCGCCCGCCCGTCTCGGCCATGAACACCGATTCGCCCCTCCCCTCGTCTCTCGCCCCCCCACAGGCCGACACGCCGCTCCCCACCGAGTCCGGCCTTCCCCTCCCCCTCGGCGTACACGCCCGAGAAGGCGGGACGAACTTTGCCGTCGTCAGTCGCCATGCGACCCGAGTGTGGATCGAGCTGTACGACGAGGTGGAGGCCATGGCTCCTACGCACCGGGTTGAACTTCTTCCCGAGCGACACCGCACGGGCGACATCTGGCACATTTGGATCAAGGGCGTTGGCCCCGGCCAGCTTTACGGCTATCGGGCCGACGGGCCGTACGCCCCGCACGAGGGACACCGCTTCAACCCGCACAGGCTCCTGATCGACCCGTATGCCCTCGCAATTACGCACCTCGACGACTGGGACTTCGAGGCGGCTCTCGGCTACGACCCCGAGGCCTCAGAGCAAAACCTGTCTCGCTCCACGACAGACAACGCCCAGCAGGCCCCCAAATGCGTCGTGACGGAGCGTCGGACCGGCTGGGAGGACACGCAGTCCCTCCAGCACCCCTGGCGGGATACCATTATCTACGAGCTACACGTTCGCGGCTTTACCGCCCACGAGAGCGCCGATGTGGAGTCCCCCGGGACCTTTCGCGGGCTCACCGAAAAAATTCCCTACCTCACGGACCTCGGGGTCACGGCCGTCGAGCTGATGCCCGTCCAGGAGTTCAACGAGCACGAGTTGAACCGCATCAACCCGCACACCGGCGAGCCGCTGCGCAACTACTGGGGCTACAACCCTGCGGCCTTCATGGCCCCAAACGGGTTCTACGCCCACGACGACCACCGGGGCGGGCAGGTTCGCGAGTTCAAGGAGATGGTCAAGGCCTTCCACGAGGCCGGCATCGAGGTCATCCTCGATGTGGTGTTCAACCACACCGCGGAGGGGAACGAACGGGGCCCTACGATTAGCTGGCGGGGGCTCGACAATCAGCTCTACTACCTCTTGGAAGACGACCCGCGCGTCTACAAAGACTACACCGGCACCGGCAACACCGTAAAGGCCGACCACCCCGTGGTGCGCGACCTCATCCTGGATGCCCTGCGGTACTGGGTGGTCGAGATGCACGTCGATGGCTTCCGGTTCGACCTCGCCTCCGTGCTCGGCCGCGACGAGGAGGGACGTCTCCTCGCCGATCCGCCCTTGCTGGACCGCATTGCAAACGACCCGGTGCTGCGCGACGTCAAGATGATCGCCGAGGCCTGGGATGCCGCCGGCGCCTATCAGGTGGGCGCCTTCCACAACCGGTGGTCGGAGTGGAACGGACGCTTTCGGGACGACGTGCGCCGCTTCTGGCGGGGCGACGCCGGGATGCTCGGGGACTTTGCCTCCCGCCTCGCCGGCAGCTCGGATCTCTACGGCAATGCCGAAAAAGGGCCCGACTCGAGCGTCAACTACGTCACCAGTCACGACGGCTTCACACTTAACGACCTCGTCAGCTACGAGCGCAAGCACAACGAAGCCAACGGCGAGCTCAATCGCGACGGCACCGACGCCAACTACAGCCGGAACTACGGCGTAGAAGGCCCGACGGAGGACCCCGAGATCGAGGCCGTCCGCACACGACAGGTCAAAAATTTCCTTCTGACCCTGTTGCTCTCCCACGGGGTGCCGATGCTGCTGGGCGGCGATGAGTTTCGCCGCACCCAGTTTGGCAACAACAATGCCTACTGCCAGGACAATGAGATCGGCTGGTGGCTCTGGGACCGGCGCGAGACGCACGACGAGATGCACCGCTTCACGCGTGAGCTCATCGCGGCCCGGAAGGCCTACGCTCCCCTTCGGCACGCTGGCTTCTACACGGACGAGGCGCTCCGCTGGATCGGCCCCGACGGACAGCCCCCGGCGTGGGACGACCCGGAAGCCCGGGCCATCGGCTGCTATCTTCCAGGGCAAGAAGGGCTCACTGTGCTACTGCTCTTCAACGCCGGTGCCGAGGCAGCGTCCTTCGAACTGCCCCTTCTCCCTGGCGGCCGGACCTGGGCCCGAAAGGCCGACACATCCCGGCCTCCGCCCGACGACATTCATCCGCTGGGAGAAGACTCTCCCCTGGACCCATCCGGCCAGAAGGGGCACTACGCCATTGCCTCCCGATCGAGCGCCCTGCTCGTCGCTCGATAGAATGGCCCACAGGGGCTTCTGGGGGCTCGTTCGCTCCGCGTCGAAACAGGCTCTTCCCCATGGAGTCCCCTTCAGGAAACCCTCCGTGCCCGGCAACTTTGTCCCTGGACGGAGCATCAGTTTTCCTCACGATCTCGTCTCTGCTTCCACTCGTCCCCCGTGCCCCCATGACTGCGAAAGAGGAGCCGTTATTCCCCATCGTCGTGCTGGGCGGAGGAGCCGCGGGAAGTGCCGTTCTCAACGCTCTGGGCGACGCCGGCCTCGCCGCCGACACTGCCCTCGTCGAGCCGTCGCCCTACCACTACGACCAGCCCGAGTGGGTGCGCGTAGGCACGGAGGGCCGAGACAAGGCGGACACCCGCTCCCCCAGGCACGCCAACATTCCGTCGGCCACCACCTGGATACAGAAAAGCGCCACCGGGATTCAGCCCGACGAGCAGATCGTCAACATGGACGATGGGACGGCGGTGCGCTACGAGCACCTCGTCGTCGCCCTCGGCATCGAGACGCTCTGGGATCGAATTCGGGGGCTAAAGTCCAGCCTGGGGGACCAGGGCGTCTGTAGCGTCTACGGCTACGAGCAAGCGGAGCGGACGTGGGAGATGATTCGCAGCTTCAGCGGGGGACGGGCGATCTTCACTGCTCCCTCTACGCCCCACAAAGGCGGCGGGGCGCCTCTTCAGATCCTTCGCCGGGCCGAATCCCTGTGGCGCGACACGGGCACGCGGGCCCAGACGGAGCTGGTCTTTGCCGTCGCGGCCCCGACCGGTCTCAAGGAGGGGGCCTACGACGACCTTTCGCGGGACGGGGACAAAGACGATGTTCACGTCTACACCGGATACGACCTGATCGAGGTCCGTCACGAGGCCCAGGAAGCCGTGTTCAGCGTCACGAAAGGGCGCTCGCAAACCCGACAAGTACTCCCCTATGACCTCCTCCACGTCGTTCCCCCGATGCGGCCGCCTGCGCTCCTGGAGGAGAGCGGGCTCGCCCACCGAGACGGCCCGATGAAAGGGTACATGGAGATGCGCCCCGAGTCCTTTCAACACGCACGGTTTGCGACTGTATTCGGGGTTGGGGATGCCCTCGGAGTGGAGGGTGAAAAGACGGGCGAACGGGCCCGTGAGCAGGCGGCCAGCGTCGCTCAGGCCCTGCTGCGCCTGAGAGCCCCGAACAAATAGTCGAGACGGATGTGCACAGGTGTCCGCTCCGACGCTGAGAGGCCCGCCTGGGGCGGGCTCCGGCGTTTCCTCTGTCTGCACTCCCTTCTTCGAGGCCCGAGGACGTGGGAGAGCCGTTCGGCCCGGATTCCGCGCGCCCCAATCAGCGAGTCCGAGGACGCTTGAGGCCTACGCCGAGGAGGGCATCGCTTCTCCGTCTCCGGGCGCCCCCACCCGCGCCCGCAGTGCCGGCAGGGCCTCGGGGTAGTGCTCGCGAACATACGCGACGAGCTTCTCACGGATCTCGCAGCGCAGATTCCAGAGCGTCGGGGCGTCCTTTGCGCTTGCGATGGCGCGCAGCGTGATGGTCCGCTCCGAGGCGTCGGTCATTTGCAGGCCTACCACATCGCCGTCCCAGTGCTCCGACGCCTCCACAATGCGGTGAAGCTCCGCGCGCAGGGCCTCCACCGGCACCGTATAGTCAAGGTAGAGGAAGACGGTCCCGATGAGGTCCGCCGAGGTGCGGGTCCAGTTCTGAAACGGCTGCTCGACGAAGTGTGTGATCGGCAGGACGATGCGTCGCCGGTCCCAGACGCGCACCACCACGTAGGTGAGCGTAATTTCTTCGACCCACCCAAAGTCCCCCTCGACGATCACCACGTCGTCGACCCGGATGGGCTGGGTCAGCGCAATCTGGATGCCCGCGATGAGGTCGCCGATCGTGCGCTGGGCCGCGACGCCGACCACGATCCCCACGATGCCCGCCGAGGCCAGGAGGCCGGTCCCGAGCTCGCGGAACGGTTCGTACTGCATGAGCACGATGCCGCCCGCGACCACGACCACGACCGTCGCGGCGATGCGGCGCAGGATCCGCGTCTGCGTGACGATCTTCCGCGCCTTCAGGTTGTCGGGGGCGTTCGTGTCGTAGCGCTCCGAGACGGCCTCCTCCACCGCGTAGAGAAGGGCCAACAGGCCCCAGGCCACCCCGACAACGACGAGGGTCCGCAGCCCATTCTCCAGGAGGGCCTGAACCGAAGCGGACAGTGACGCCCGAACGGCGGGCAGGGCGGCGTAGACGCAGAGCACGGGCACCAGAATGCGCAGGGGGCCCCGGCTGCGCCGCAGAAGAGCGCCCCGGAGGGGCAGCGTCCAGTCGGCCTCCCGCGTGAGGGAGCGAAGAAGACGGTGCAGCCCGGCGTAGGCGAGCCCCCCGAGCAGCGCAGCGCCCCCGAGAATCAGCAACGCCTCGAGCCCGGCGCGGTCCGTCGAGAGCAGCGAATCAGCGAAGAGACTCTCCATTCTGAACTGGACAGTGGCTCTGAGTGGACGCAATCGGGCTATTGGGTCAGCTCCGCGGCCTCGTCGAGCTCAACCCCCACGAGCGTCGAGACGCCCTGCTCCTCCATCGTCACGCCGTACATGCGGTCCGACAGGTCCATCGTGCGCTGGTTGTGGGTGACGAGGATAAACTGCGTGTCGTCCTCGAAGCGGCGCACGAGGCTCATGAAGCGTTCCACATTGGCGTCGTCGAGGGGCGCGTCCACCTCGTCGAGCACGCAAAAGGGGCTCGGCTTCACGAGGTAGATGGAGAAGAGCAGGGCGGTGGCCGTCAGGGCCTTCTCGCCGCTGGACAGCTGGTCGAGCGTGACGGGCCGCTTGCCCCGCGGCTTGGCGACGATCTCGATGTCCGAGTCGATGGGGGCGTCCGGATCATCGAGTTGCAGCCTCGCCGAGGCGCCCTCCCCGAACAGATCGGTGAAGATGGTGCCGAAGCTCTCCTTGATCTCTTCGAAGGTTTCCAGGAAGCGCTCCGACGCCTTCGTGTTGATTTCCTGAATGGTGTCCAGCAGCGTGTCCTCGGCCTCCTCCAGGTCCGTCATCTGTTCTTGAAGGAAGTCGAGGCGTTCCTTTTCGTCCTCGTACTCCTCCACCGCGAGCGGGTTGACGTCGCCGAGGGCGTTGATCGTCCCGCGCAGGCTCTTCACCTCGGATTGGGCCTCCTGCTCGTCGAAGTCGTCGGGCACCGATACCGGATCGTCCGACAGGTCCCGGTCGAAGTCCGCCTCTATGCTGTCGAGCAGGTCCTGGGTGCGCGTCTCCACCTTCGTGAGCGCCACCGCCGCCTCGTTTTTCTGCTCCAGGGCCGCCTCCCGCTCTTGCCGGATGGTGCGGAGCCGCGACTCCACCTCGTCGATCTGATCCTTCGTCTCCTGGAGGGCCGTCTCGGCCGCCGCCACAGATTCATCCCGTGCCTCCCGCTCCTCGCGGACGGCCTCGATCTCCTCGTCGAGCGCCGCCTGCGTGTCGAGCGCCGCCTCGATGGTCTCTTCGAGGTCCTCAAGCCTTGCCCGTCGCTCGCCGGTCCGGCGGTCGAGCTCGTCGATCTGCTCGCGGGCCCGCGTCAGGTCTTGCTCCAGGTTGTCGACCCGGTTCCGGGCCTCCACGGCCGCCACCTGCGCGTCGCTAAAGGCGTCGACGGCGTTCCGTTCGCGGTCCTCGGCCGCCGCGAGGGTCTCCTCCGCGTCCGCCCGGTCCTCGCGGCACACCATCATCTTTTCTTCGGCGGCATCCACCTCCGCGCGCAGCGCCTCGATCTCCTGCTCGTGGTCGGTGAGTGCATCGTCGACCTCGTCGAGGCGCCCCCGAAGCTCGGCGCGCCGCTCCTCGGTGGATTCCCGGTCGTAGCGGAGCCGCTCCACCCGCTGCTCCGCGTCGGCGAGGGCGGCCTCGGCCTCCGCCACGGCCGCCTCGCGGGCCGACAGGTCGATCTCGTGCAGGGCCGCCTCCGCCTCCGCCACGGCCGCCGCCTGCTCGTCGCAGGCCTCTTGGAGCTCATCCCGCTGCTCACGGGCCCGGGCCAGCTGCTCGCGGCGCCCCAGGCGGCTGGCCGCGGGGGACACGTCCTCTTGTCGGCTCCCTCCACGCAGGACGCCTTTCGAGTCGACCCACTCGCCCGTGCGGGCAAAAATTCGGCCCGATCGGGTGTCGTTGAGGGAGGTATCGGCGAGCGCCTCCGCCTCGTCGAGGGTGTCGACAAGGGAGCAGTCGTGCAGCAGCGTATCGGCCAGGGGGGCGTACGCCGGGTCCGTCGTGCGGACGACGTCCCGCAGCGGCGTCGCGCCGTCCGGGGCCGAGGACGCCGGAAGCGAGGCCGGCAGGCGGTCGAGGACGAGGAACGACGTCTGTCCCTTGTCCGCGTCGCGCAGACGGTCGACCGCAGCCCGGGCCTCCTCAACGGTGGGCACGACCACGCAGGATGCGAGGTCGCCCAGCGCCGCGTCGAGGGCCACGCGCACGTCGTCGTCGCAGGCCAACACGTCGGCCACGGTGTAAAGGTCGTCAAAGAGGTTTTCGGCGGCCAGAAACTGCACGGCATCCGAAAATTCGTCGTAGCTGCCCACGAGGCCTTCGAGGAGTTCCACCTCCGCCTCGGCGGCGTCACGGCGGCGCTCCAGGTCGCGCCGCTCGTCCCGGGCGGCCTCCAGCGCCTCCTGCCGCTTGTCCCGCTCGGCGGTCGCCGCCTCCAGGTCAGATTGCGCCTCGCCAAGCGCCTCCCGGGCGGCCGTCCGGTCGGCCTTTGCCTCTTCGATGCGGGCCTCCAAGGCCTGCATCTTGTCCTCCAGGTCGTCCAGCTGCGTCCGGGCGCGGCTTCGTTCTTCCTCCAGCAGCTCCTGTCGGTTCGTGCGCTGGTCAAGCGCCCGGCGCTGTTCGGCGTGCTCGTCCTCCGCCGCCTCCGCCTGCTCACGAAGCCGCCGAACCGTCTCACGCAGGTCGTTGGCGGCCGTCTCGGCCTCGTCGCGCTCCGCACGGGCCTCTTCAAGGGCCGCCTCCGCGTCGTCGAGGGCCGGGCGTGCCTGCTCCAGAGCGCTTTCGAGGCGCTCGACCTCGTCGGTGAGCTCAGCGCGCCGCTCGCGGGCGTCCGCCTGGGCCTGCTGGGCCTCGTCGCGATCGGTGCGGGCGCGGGTCAGCCGCTCGCGCTGCAGCCGCTGCTCCGCCTCCAGCTCTCGGACGCGAGCGCGGTGCTCCTGCAGGGCCTCGCGGCGCTCCTGCAGAGTGTCCTCTTGCCCCGACAGGGTCTCTCGGAGGTCCTCGAGGCGGGCCTCCGTCGCCCGCTCGTCCTCGGCCAGGGCCTCGGCGCGGGCGGCGTGCTCTGTCTCTTTCGCCTCCAACCCATCCTGCCGCTCCGTGAGCCGGTCGTACTCCACCTGGGTGAGCAAAAGCTCCAGGCGCCGCAGCTTCGTTTCGGCCTCCTGGTACCGCTGGGCCGTCTCCGCCTGGGTCTCCAGGCGCTCGACCTGCGTGCTCACCTCGTCGGTCAGGTCGCGGATGCGCTCCAGGTCCGACTGCGTGCCGTCGAGCTTGCGGAGGGCCTGCCGCCGGCGCATTTTGTAGCGCGTGATGCCGGCGGCCTCTTCAAACATGCGACGGCGGTCCTCGGTGGATCCGGACACCAGCTCGTCGACCATCTTTAGCTCGATCACCGAGTAGGCGTCGGCCGCCATGCCGGTGTCCATGAACAGGTCCGTGATGTCCTTCAGGCGGCACGTGGTGCCGTTCATCAGGTACTCGGACGTGCCGTCGCGGAAGAGGCGGCGGCCGATGGTGACCTCCGAGTACTCGGTGGGCAGCACCCCGTCGGTGTTTTCGATCGTCAGCTCCACCTCCGCCATGCCGAGCGGGCGGCGGTCGGCCGTGCCGTTGAAGATCAGGTTTTCCATCTTCTCCGACCGGAGCACGGTGGGCCGCTGCTCGCCGATGACCCAGCGAATCGCGTCGACAATGTTCGACTTGCCACACCCGTTCGGCCCGACGATGGTCGTCACGCCGGGGTCGAACGTGAGCGTGGTGTCATCGGCAAAGCTCTTGAAGCCCTGCAATTCGAGTTTGCTGAGGTACATGCATCCAGTGCGTCCATCTTCAAAAACAACGGCCCCATCCCCTGAGACGAGGGCTTCGGGGGGAGATTGGTTCAAGAAAAGAGGCCGACTGCCGTTTTGCAAACGAACTGTGGGACCAGAAATCGCCACGCAGCGCCGACTGACCGCTACTTTTGCCCGCCCCAGTCCGTGGGTTCTGTTATTGATTTAAGGTAGAACGAGGCAGGCAATCGACGTTCGGAATCGGTTAAAAGCCGAGGCGGAGCAACAGCGACCAGGTTCGCGTTTCGCCATCGGACGGGAATGGGGCCCGCGAAAACGGCTGCTCCGTGACGTCCCGGGCCACGTCCTGCAGGCCCCAGGCCCGGCGCACGGTGAGGTTGAGCCGCGAACCGCCGATCGGCAGGGCCGCGCCCACCCCCGCCACGAGTCCTGCGTCCGTCCGCCGATAGAACGAGGTCCCTCCATCAAACGACACGTTTACGTCTCCGCCCCCCGGCGTCTGACGCTCAAAAATCTTGACGGCCCCAAACCCGCCGGCCTCCCCGTGCACCGTCACCGACCGCACCGACGGCGCCTTCAGGTGCAAGAGCAGCGGCAGTTCGAGGTACCCAACCCCGTAGTCGATGGCCCCGCCCTCATCTCCGTCTACCCGCGCCCCCTTCTGGTTCAGAAGCAGTTCCGCCTGCGCCGAGAGGGATCCGGCCAAGGGCTGGCGCACCATAACGCCCCCGACCGCGACAAAATACCCGTCCAGGGCCGCGGAAGACTGCATCGTCACCCGATTCATTCCCAGCGTGAGGCCAAACTGGCGCTCCTCCTGTGCATGGCTCGGGGCAACCCCGAGCAGAAGTGCCGTCAGCGTGAGCAGGGCGACAACAGAGCGCATAGAATCGGGGCGGGACGCCGGGAAAAAGATCGGTTCGGGCAAACGGCGCGGGCCTCCCACGGATCCCCGCACGCGAGCCCCAGGTCGGCGGCACGCCCTCACGCCCCAGGGCGTCCCCCCAACAATCCGAACAGTTTTCAACACGCCCCCGCTTTGTTCTCGGTATTTTCGAGTTTGCATAGCGGCAGCGACCCTTCCGTTCCCTCAGTCTGGCTCGGAACGCTCGCCGCCTTTCATGTTCACCCTCCAACGCCGCCTGTCGCCGTGCCCTCAATCGTTACGCTCACGCTGAATCCGGCCGTAGACAAGAACACCCGCGTCGATCAGGTCGTGGCTGAGGACAAGCTGCGGTGCGAGGCCCCAAGCCGCGAGCCCGGCGGCGGAGGGCTCAACGTCTCGCGGGTCATCGGTCGGCTCGGGGGCCAGTCGACCGCGGTTTACACGTCCGGCGGCCTCACGGGCAGGATCCTACAGGACCTGTTGGACGCGGAGGCGCTCGACCACACCCCCCTTCCCGTCGACGAGTGGACGCGCGAAAATCTGATCGTATACGAAACGTCGACCGACCGGCAGTTCCGGTTCGGCATGCCCGGCCCCACCCTTACAGACGGCGAGATCGACGCGTGCCTGAACACGCTCCGGGGCCTCGACCCCGCCCCGGAGTACCTGGTCGCGAGCGGCAGCCTGCCGCCCGGCGCGCCGGACGATACGTACGCTGCGGTCGCCGAGGCGGCCCACGCACTCGGGGCGAAGCCCATCCTGGACACGTCGGGCGCAGCCCTGCGGGCGGCCATGGACGCGGACTGGTACCTGCTCAAGCCCAACCTGCGCGAGCTTCAACAGCTGGCCGGAGACGACCTCGCGACCGAGGCGGAGCGCATCGACGCCGCCCGCGCCTTCATCGACCGCGGCTGGTGTAGGGGCGTGGTGCTCTCCATGGGCGCCTCCGGGGCGCTGCTGGTCACCGCCGACCGGGCCGCGCACGTCCGCTCCCCCACCGTGCCCATCGCCAGCCGCGTCGGGGCCGGCGACAGCATGGTGGGCGGTCTCACCGTCGCCCTCGCCCGGGGCCAGGACCTGCCCGACGCGGTGCGGTTCGGGGTCGCCGCCGGGGCCGCCGCCGTCATGACGCCCGGCACTGAGCTGTGCCATCAGGACGACACCGAGCGCCTCTTCGAACAGCTGCGGACGGAGGCGTAGCGCGACCGAACGTCCACCGCGGTCCCGGATTTGAACCATCTCGGCCGCGGCAGACGAGAGATGACGGTGCAGACGTCCGGCGGTCGCCTCTTCCTCCTCTTTTTCTTTCGCCCCATACTTCCTTTCTCCCCAAGCAATAGATGCCCGACGTAGACACGACGCCTGAGGTCGACCTCGACGCCATCGACTCCACGGAAGCCGCGGGGGACGCCGCCAAGCGGCTCCGCGAGGCGCTCCGGTACCACAACTACCGCTACTACGTCCTCGACGACCCGGTCGTCTCCGACGCCGAGTACGACCGCCTCTTCCGGCAGCTCCAGACCCTGGAAGAGGACTACCCCGAGATTCGAACGCCCGACTCCCCCACCCACCAGGTGGGCAGCGTCGTGCGGGACGAGCTCGGGACGGTGACCCACCCTGCGCCCATGCTCAGCCTGAAGGCCGTCTACGAGGCGGCCGACGTGTACAACTTCGACGAGACGTGCCGCGAGGAGCTGGGCCGCGACACGGTCACGTACACCGCCGAGCCGAAGTTCGACGGGCTGGCCGTGGAACTGATCTACGAGGACGGGCGGCTCGTGCAGGCCGCCACGCGGGGCGACGGCGAGACGGGCGAGGAGATCACGGCGAACGTGAAGACGATCAAGGGCGTCCCCCTCCGCCTCCGCGACGACGAGCGGCCCGTCCCCGACCGGCTCGTGGTGCGGGGCGAGGCGTACATGCGCAAAGACGAGTTCAACGCCTTCAACCGGCGGCGCGAGGAGGAGGGCAAAAAGGTGTTCGCCAACCCGCGCAACGCCGCGGCCGGCTCGCTCCGTCAGCTCGATTCCAACATCACCGCGCGGCGGCCGCTCCGGATCTTCTTCTACGAGATCGCCCCCGTCGACGGGCGCGACTTCGCGACGCACGCCGAGGTGCTCAACGCCCTGCCCGAGTGGGGCCTGCGCGTGTGCGAAGACCACATCCGCCGCTGCGACGACATCGACGAGGCGCTCGCCCACTACGACGACGTCGTGGCGGTGCGGGACGACCTGCCGTACGAGATCGACGGGCTCGTCATCAAGGTGAACGACTTTTCGGGGCACGAGACGCTGGGCGTGCGCGACCGGGACCCGCGCTGGGCCGTGGCCTACAAGTTTCCGCCGCGCCGCGCCACCACCACGATCGAGGACCTCTTCGTGCAGGTGGGGCGCACGGGCCGCATCACGCCCGTGGCCGTGCTGGCGCCCGTAGAGGTCGGCGGCGTGGAGGTCACCCGGGCCTCCCTCCACAACCAGAACGAGATCGACCGCAAGGACATCCGGATCGGCGACACGGCGCTCATCGAGCGGGCCGGCGACGTGATTCCGCAGGTGGTGAAGGTGATGGAGGACGAGCGCGACGGCTCCGAAACGCTCTACCACATCCCCGACACCTGCCCCGTCTGCGGCGCCGAGGTGGTGCTGAGCGACGACAAAAAGCAGGCCTTCTGCACGGGCGGCATGACGTGCCCCGCCCAGTTCCGGGAGCGGCTCAAACACTACGCCTCTCGCACGGCCACCGACATCGAGGGCCTGGGCGACAAGCGCGCCGAGCAGCTCATCGACGCCGGGCTGATCGAGGACATTTCGGACCTGTACACCATCGAGAAGGCGGACCTGCTCGCCCTGGAGCGCTACGCGGACAAGTCGGCCCAGAACCTGCTCGACGAGATTGCGGCGAGCCTGGAGCAGGACCTCGACCGCTTTATCTACGCCCTCGGCATCCCCCTCGTGGGCTCGGCCACGGCGCGGCTCCTCGCCCAGCACTTTGCGTCCCTGGACGCCCTGATGGCGGCCGACGAGACGGCCCTCACGGAGATCGACGACATCGGCCCCGAGGTGGCCCACAGCATCGTCGCGTTCTTTGAGGACGATGACAACCGGCGGGTGATCGACGACATCCGGGCCGCGGGCCTCACACTCACCAATCCCTACGCCGCGGACGAGGCGCCGCTGGAGGGCCTCACGTTCGTCTTTACCGGGAGCCTCGACGACTGGACGCGCGGCGAGGTACAGCGCTTCGTGGAGCAGCACGGCGCAAACGCCACCTCCAGCGTCAGCGGCAACACCGACTACGTGGTGGCGGGGCCGGGCGCCGGCAGCAAGCGCGACGAGGCCGAGGCCCGCGCGATTCCGGTGCTCGACGAGGACGCGTTCCACGCGGTGCTCCGCGAACGGGGGATAGAGGTGTAGTCGCGATCCCCATCGCGCTCACGGTCGGGGGCCCCGTCCGTGCCTCCCCGGCCCTACACGGCTTCGCTCTCCCAGCCCTCCGTAAAGATCCGGCCCTCCTCCACGCCGCGGTCCTGAAGACGCTCTTCGGTGTCGACCACCATCGGCGGGATGCCGCAAATGTAGTAGTGCGGATCGTCGAATGCGTCGCCCAGGGCCTCGTCGAGGTGGGTCTGGACGTGGCCCGTCGGGCCGCTCCACTCCTCGTGGGAGAGCGAGTAGAGCACCTGCAGGGTGTCGTGGTCGGCCGAGAGGTGGTCGAGCGTCTCGCGGAACATGATGTCCTCCTGCGTGCGCTCCCCGTAAAGGAACGCCACCTGCCCCGTGCCCTCCCGCAGGTACTGCTTCAGCATGGCGATCATCGGGGTGATGCCGGTTCCCGTCGACAGGAAGACCACGTCGCGCTCTGGGTCTCGGAGGTGTAGGTTGCCCGTGAGCTCCGTAAGCGTGAGGGGGTCTCCGACCGAGCGCTCCGCCATCCACGTCGACGCCGTGCCGTCTTCGTAGCGCTTGATGGCGAGGGCGAGGGTATCGGTCCCCGGCAGGTTGACCGGCGTGTAGGGGCGCTTCACGGTGTCGCCATCTTGCTCGAAGCTGATGACCGTGTGCTGCCCGGGCTGGTAGGAAAACGTGTGGCCGTCAACCTGCAGCAGGTACTGCTTGACCCGAGGAGTCATTTGGTGGATGGACGTGAAGGTTGCATCGAACGTGGAAGCCATACTGGGCGGTCAAGTCGTGGGATAAGAAGGCCGTGGAGGGACGTGACGCCCCACAGAGGCATTTCTTATCACTGTGTGGGAACGTCATGGGAAAGACTCTACTGAAATCAAAGCGTAGAGTGCCCCGTGTGCCGCGGGCCGGATGTAATTTAGCAGCGTCTTTTCGTCTGTGCGGCCGTCTGTGTCCCCGACGGCCCGCGCCCCCAGGCCCCTCCCCCTTGCCACTCCGCTGCATGGGCCAGGGCATTGGGCCTCCACGAGCGTCGGCCCCAGAAATCCGCTCACCGGTGCCGCGCGAGCGCATCCAGCTGATGGGCGATGTAGATCAGCCCTCCCGTCTCGACCTGGCGGCGGCGCGTGGCGACCCACTCCGCAAACGCCTCCGCGTCCAGCTCGGGGTGGCCCGTAAGCTCCGTTTCGATGAAGTGCAGAATGTGATGAAGAAA
This sequence comes from Salinibacter sp., assembly GCF_036626415.1. Classification (GTDB taxonomy): domain Bacteria; phylum Bacteroidota; class Rhodothermia; order Rhodothermales; family Salinibacteraceae; genus Salinibacter. The sequence continues at coordinate 914 of NZ_JAZKRW010000073.1, read as the reverse complement.
GTAGGCCTCGTCGCCGGGGTAGCTGCCGTCCTGCGGAACGACCACCCAGTCTGAGGAGCCCGCCTCCAGGAGCGTGGCGTCCGAGTCGTGGAGGTGACGAAGGAGGCGCCGCCCACAGTGCGCGCCGGCCCGCTCGCCGTCCAGGCTTGGATCCGCCATGCTCTCGTGAAAGAGCCGCTCGACCCGTGCATCCAGATCGGAATCGACCTGCGGCTCCAGCGCCGTCACGCCGTCAAAGTGAATGGGCAGGTACCACAGCCCCTCGGGGGCGAGCAGCGGTGCCAGGGCGCCGAGCGCGTCCGGGATCGAGAGGAGGTCGAGAACCGCCTGGGCAATGACCGCATCGTGGGGCGGCCCCTCGTAGGCGCCCGCAACGTCGAACAGATCGGCCGAAACAAACCGAACGGTCACCTCGACCGGCCCGCCGGTCCAGACCTGCGGCGTGCCGCCTGATACGTTGTAGCCTCGCCGCTCGGCCCAGGCGCGGAGCCCTCCCCGCGCAGCCTCGACGTTGTCGGGTTCGATGTCGACGAGCGTGTAGTGGAGAGCGTCTGTCGTTCGAGGCTCGAGGGCCTCCACGACGCGTTCGACGGTGGCCCCCACGCCCCCCCCGACCTCCAGGACGCGAACCGGCGGTGCGCTGGACGCCTCCAGCTCGTCAACGAATCGCGACCACACCCGCCGGTTCAGGGCCCGGGCATCAACGGTTTTTTTGGCCTCCAGATAGCGCGGATAACTGTATGTCGCCGGGTCGGTCACGAAGTGCGGAGGGACTCTGATGGGGAGCGGCGTGCGATGCGATCGAGGAACGACGCGATGCGGCGGCAGGTCTCCGGCCAGGTCGGCGTCGCCTCGTACTGCGCCACCGCCGCCCGGCCCATCTCGGCAAGGTGCTCGCGGTCGGTGGCCCAGGC
>NZ_JAZKRW010000072.1:0-15271 GCF_036626415.1 Salinibacter sp. | reverse complement strand
GAAAGGGTCGGGTGGGGGTGCACCGATTCCATGATCTCGAACCCCGTCGTCTCGAGCTTGCGGGCGGTCACCACCTCCGAGATGAGCTCCGTGGCGTCCTGGCCGATGATGTGGCACCCCAGGAATTCGCCGTACTTCTCGTCGTAGATGGTCTTCACGAAGCCCTCCTGGTGGCCCAGCGCGGCGGCCTTCCCGTTGGCCTTGAACGGGAATTTGCCAACCTTCACGTCGTACCCCTCCTCCTTCGCCTCCTCTTCGGTGTAGCCCACGGAGGCAATTTGCGGCTGGCAGTAGGTGCAGGCCGGAACGTCCTTCATGTGCATGGGGCGCACGTCGTGTCCCGCAATCTTCTCGATGCAGAGGATGCCCTCGTGGCTGGCCTTGTGGGCGAGCCAGGGCGCCCCCGTCACGTCGCCGATGGCGTAGACCCCGTCCACGTTGGTCCGGTAGTACTCGTCGACCACGATGTCATTGTTTTTCGTTTCGACCCCGACCTCTTCGAGGCCGATGTCCTCCACGTTCCCCACGACGCCGACGGCGGAGAGGACCTGATCGCACTCGATGTGCTCTGTGCTGCCGTTTGCCTCGACTTCCACCCGGAGCGGCTCGGCCTCCGTGTCGACGCCCTGCACGTTCGCCCCGGTCATGACGTCGATGCCCATCTTCGTGTAGGCCTTCTCCAGCTCTTTGGACACGTCCTTGTCCTCTGCGGGCACCATGCGGTCCTGGACCTCGATAATGGTGACGTCCGTGCCCATGTGATTGTAAAAGTACCCGAATTCGACCCCGATGGCCCCGGCCCCGACGATGACCATCGAGTCGGGCTGATCAGTCTGGAGCATCGCCTCCTTGTAGCTCAGCACGTGCTCCCCGTCGATTGGAAGGAAGGGCAGCTCGTTCGGGCGCGCCCCGGTCGCCACGATCACGTGATCCGCCGTGACGGTGCGTTCCTCGCCCACGTCCTCGCCGTCCATGGTCACCGAGGGCTCAATCTCGACGGTGTCCGGAGCGGTCAGGCGCCCGTGGCCACGCAGGACGTCGATGTCGTTCTTCTTCATCAGGAACTGCACACCCTGATTCATCTGGTTCGCCGCGCCCCGGCTGCGTTCGATAACGCTCGGAAAGTCAGCCGAGACCGATCCGTCGAGCTCCAGCCCGTAGTCGTCGAGGTGGCTCGTCTCGGCCATGACCTCGGCACTTTTCAGGAGGGCCTTGGTCGGGATGCAGCCCACATTCAGGCACACGCCGCCGAGCTTGTCCTTTTCGACGATGGCGGTGCTCATCCCGAGTTGGGTGGCACGGATGGCCGTTTCATAGCCGCCGGGGCCGCTGCCGATAATGACGCAATCATAGTCCGTAGCCATAGGAGGCGAGGGAAAGATCAATGGTAAAGCGAGGAAAAGTCGCCAATCAAGATACGCTCCGCCCTTCAGCAATCCCAAATGGCCACTTCCCGTGGGGGGAAAGGTTTTTGTGAATCCGGTTGGGCGGGGGGCACGGGACTTCAGCGGACGGACAGCCATCCGGAAGGATCCACAAACTCGCTCGACGAGCCGTCCACGAGCCCGAAAAACAAGCTTTCTCCACGCGGCTCCTCTTCGGTCCCAGAGCGGCCGATGACCTGCCCTGCTTCGATGCGGTTGCCTTCGGCAATGGATAGGCTCGAGAAATTGCTGTAGACGGAGAGGTACTCGCCGTGTTGAATGACGACGTAGGTGCCATAGCCGGGAACGAAGTCGATGCCGGTCACCGTGCCGTCGAAGACGGCGCGAACGGGGCTGCGGGGGTTGGTGGCGATGAGCAGGCCCGGGTGATAGGTCGTGGTTTCGTGGACGGGGTCCACCTGGTCGCCAAAGTCGGTGGTAACGGCCCCTTCCACGGGCCAGGGCAGCGACCCGCGGTTTTCCTGAAAGGAGGCGGACAGGTTCGCGGCGAATTCGGCCTCGGGGCCCGTGTCGGGAGCGTTCCGCTCAGTCCGCGCCACCAGCTTTTGAATGCGTCGCTCAAGCTGCTTGGCCTGTCGCTGCTTCTGCTCGATCTGCTTCTTCAGTTCGGAGCGCCGCGCCCGGAGGTCATCGACGACCTGTCGGCGCTCTCGCTCGAGGGCCCGAAGATTCTTCCGCTCGGTGCGCGCCTCGGCGAGAAGGTCTCGGGTCTCGGCTCGCTTTTCGGCAAGTCGTTCGCGTGAGGAGCGAACGTCGCCGGCGGCCGCCTGGATCGCACTCCGCTGCTGGCGGCGGTCGGTGGCGAACCGCCGGAGGTACCGTGCGCGGATCAGCATCTGGTTGATGGACTGGGAGGCGAGCAGCAGGGCCAGGTCGTGCAGGCGCCCGTACTTGTATGCATGGACGAGCTGGGCCCGATAGTCTTCCCGAAGGACTTCGAGGCGCGTCTGAAGGGTTGAGAGCGTATCGCGGAGCCGCGCCCGTTCCTGCCCCAGTTCGTCGAGGCGGGCCTGGTACGTCGCCACCAGCTTTTCGCGGAGGGCAATCTCTCGTTGCAGGGATGCGAGTTGCTCCTGGGTGGCCTCCGTCTCTTTTTCTGTTTTCTGGAGGCGCTGCCGCTCCCGCTGAATCTGCTGCTCCAACTGCTCGAGGCGCTGGCGCGTCGTCTCCCGCTGTGACGCGGCGTCCTGCCCCTTCGCGACCGACGGGGCGAACGGCGCCGCGAGGCCGAGGAGCACAACGAGCCCGGCCCGGAGTGTCCGCAACGCGATCCGTCGTGGGGGGCGAAAGAATCGCATTCAAGGACAAGCGGTCGATGGGTGAACGGGGACGATCCGACGACGGGGCCAGGGCCGGCTACCGAAATTGACGACGGGGCACCTGCGCGGGCACGTCGAGCGAAAAGGAAAGCTCCGACGGATTGAGGCTCATCTCCTTGTACGTGATCACGGCCCGGAGGTCGTCGGCGGGCTGCTGGAAGAGGATGCGGGCGGGCAACAGGACGTCCTGGACCCGTCGGAAGTCCGAAAACAGCCGTTTTTGACGGACGGTTCCGGTGTCTGATCGCTCCTCGTAGCGGACGACGCGCCAGCGGGTGGGGTCGACCGTGTAGCGCTCCCGGTCGGCGGCGTCCGACAGGTAGTAGAGGGTGCTGTCTGCGTCCAGCGACCAGTCGGACCGGGGGGCAGGGGCGAGCGCCCCAATCATGTTGTCGAAGAACTGGTCCGACGACACCGGCGCGGGGAATAGGTTCTGGACGGCCTCTACGGGGCCCACCCGCAGCACCGTGTTGCGCGTGTCATAGAAAAATACGCTGTCACGCGTGAGCAGGACGCGCCCCCCCTCGACCCCAAACAGACTGAGCCGCATGAACAGGGAGTCCGCCCGTCGGTGGTGGACGACTGCGTTGAAGGACTGGGTCTGGTTGGGCGTTCGGACGCTGACTCGGGCCTTCGCCGTGTAGGCCCGAATCGTGTCGGTCCCTCCCGTGATTTGCTGTTGAATCTGGCCAACGGAGTGGTCGGGGAACGCATCGGGCAGGCTGGGGGCCGTGGAGGGAGACGAACTGCCGCAGCCGGCCAGGAGGAGGGCGCTCGTCAGTGCAAACAGGCATGCACGCAGGGCAAGCGGGACTGAGGTGGACGTCAAGGGCACAGCGGAGTCTCGTGCAAGAAAACGGTAAAGGGCATGCCGGCCCCCCGGTTGTCGGCTATGAGCTTTCTGTGTGCTCAAGCTTCTGGTGCAGGGATGTGCGATCGGGGACACGATCCACTGCGCGTTGCCAGTACGTCTGGGCCGCGGCGTCGTTGCCCAGGGCCTGCTCCACGTCGCCGAGCCGCTCAAGGAGTGTGGCATGGGGCGATCCGATGTCGAGGGCGGTGCGCAGGTGGCGGCGAGCCGCCTCAAACTCACGCTGCCGGTACCGCACCCATCCCAACGTGTGGTGAGCAGAGGGGGATTCTGGGGCGTCCTTTCTGGCGTGCTGTGCAAAGTCGAGGGCCTGCTCCAGCCGTTCGTTTCGCAGCGCCAAGCTTTGGGCGTAGAGGCGAAGCACCCTGGGGTGATCGGGGGCGAGAGAGTGGGCCTTCTCCAAGACGCGATCGGCTTTTGTCGGGCGGTTGAGGCGCTCGTGTGCAAGCCCGAGGCCCGCGTAAAGCACTGCCCGCTCGCGGGGGCCGGTCGCGTCGTCCAGGAGGGAAAGGGCTTCTCGGAAATGGTCGTGGGCCCGAGCCGAGGCGCCCGAGTGCAGGCGGGCGAAGGCGGCCGTGCGGACGAGGGAAAGACGTCCCGGAAAAAGCAGCATCCCTTCCTCCGCTACTTCGGCGGCGCGAGGATACTCCTGGGCCCGGTGGTAGGCCTCTGCGGTACGGGTCCACCGGTCTGGAGCGCGTGGACTGAGGTCAAGAAGCCGCTCCAACGCCTGTCCGGCCCGTTGGGGACGCCCCCAGCTTTCGTAGAGGCGAGCCTGGAGCGCCAGCCCAGCTCCATGTTCGGGCGACTGCGTCAGAACGCGGTCCAGCAGGTCTTCCGCGGCACGCAACCGAGCAGTGTCGGGGGGAGACGAGTCGGTTGCGGCGTCGTAAGAGGACTGGGCACGGCGCAAGAGTGCTTCCAGGGATTCTCCACGCACGGCTGAAGAGTCCGACTGTGCACCCGCATCGAAGACGGAGGTCGCCTGCCCCGTTTGGCGCGCGAGGCGCGCTGCCTGTTTCTGGAGCGCCTCGTCGTTGGGGTACTGCCGTGCAAGGGGCGCCAGGAGCGTCAGTGCGTCCTTCGGACGGCCGACATCGGCGTAGTGCTCCGCGAGGCGACAGCGGTACGTGCGAACGGTGGGGCGCCGGTTTACCAAGACCCGGAGCGTTTCTTCGATGCCGGCTGCGTCCCCCGTTTTTCGATAGAGAGAAAGCAACTGCTCGTACACTGCCACGGAGGCCCGCCCGGCCTGATCCAGATACGATTTGTAGGATTGAACCGCCGCTTGTGTCTGTCCCAGCTCTGCTTGAAGGGAGGCACGAGCCCGATGCGCGTCGCTGTGGTCGGGGAAGCGGTCCAGCAGTTGCTGATAGGTGCGAAGGGCGGCGGCCGTCTCCCCGGCGGCACGCTGCACCTCGGCGAGGCGGCGGTGGTGATAGGGGCGGGATGCCCCGTGCCGCTGTGCCTCCCGGGCGTAGAACAGAGCCGTAGAGAGATCGCCCTGTTCCTCGTAGGCCTCGGCGAGGGCATCGAGGAGGGTCGGGGCCTCGGGGCTCCGGGCCAAGGCCGCTTCGAAATAGGAGGTCGCCTCCTCCTGGTCGCCCAGTTGCGCCTGGGTTGTGCCCTGGATCAACAATCGCTGGGCTCGCGGGTCCGTCGTATCGGCGTGCGGGACGCCGGTCTCCGGAGCCGCAGCCGTCGAGAACCCCAGTCCGCCCCATAAAAGGACGCACAGGAGGATGGGGGCCGCGGGCGGGGTGGAACAGAGGGAGCGTGCGTCCACGGGGACGACCGAGCAATGAGGGACGGCAGCGTAGATGCGCATCAACGCCGGAGCACTTTGACGGATACGACATTGGCGTGGTTCATTTTGATTTGATAATGACCGTGAACCGTTTCTACCTTGCTGCCAGTGTCCGAAAATCCTGAGTTCAATTCGGCAACACCCCCCGGCATACGAGTCCGAGGCGGTGTTGCGTCGCTCTGCAGTCCACAAGACTTCAACCGTATTCATGGGTGAGCACAACGTACGCCGGGACGCCGAGCCCTCGAAGCTGCGCGAATTTACAAATCACCTGATGCGCGACGTCCGTGCGCTGGAGCTTATGCTCCACGAAGACATGTTCGAGACGGGGATGCGCCGCATTGGGGCCGAGCAGGAGCTGTTCATGGTGGATGAACGGGGAGAGCCGGCCCCGGTCATTGAGCAGGTGCTTGAGCGCAATACCGACGAGCGCATCGTCACGGAGCTGACGCGCTTCAATGTGGAGTTCAACATGGACCCGCTTCAGTTTGGGGAAGATTGCTTCCAGAAGATGGAAGCGTCGACGTCCGAGCTGATCGAAAAAGTGCGGGGCCTCACCCGGCAGATAGACAGCGAGATTGCCATGACGGGCATCTTGCCGACGGCCCACCTCTCGGACTTTGCGATGGACTACATGACCCCCCGGCCGCGCTACTATGCCCTCAATGACGCGATTTCCCGGTTGCGGGGCGGGGGCGGGCAGTATCAGATCCGGGGCATCGACGAGCTGTTCGTGAAGCACGACTCCATCATGCTGGAGGGGTGCAACACGAGCTTCCAGACGCATTTCCAGGTCTCCCCGGACGAGTTCCCGCGCTACTACAACATCGCGCAGGTCGTCGCGGCCCCGTGCCTGGCCGCCGCGACCAACTCTCCGCTTCTCTTCGGCAAGCGCCTCTGGCGCGAAACCCGCATTGCCCTCTTCCAACAGGCCGTTGACACGCGGTCGAGCAACCTGTACCTGCGTGAGATGAGCCCGCGCGTGCAATTCGGCACAGACTGGGTGGAGGAGTCGGTGATGGAAATTTTCAAGGAGGACATCTCCCGCTTTCGGGTCCTCCTTACGACGGAGCTGAGCGAGGATCCGCTGGAGACGCTGGAGGCGGGCGGCGTGCCCAACCTCATGGCCCTGCAGCTCCACAACGGCACCGTCTATCGATGGAACCGGGCGTGTTACGGCATCACGGAGGGGAAGCCCCACTTGCGAATTGAGAACCGGGTGCTGCCCTCCGGCCCGACCGTCATCGACGAGATTGCCAATGCGGTCTTTTGGTACGGGCTCGTGGCGGGGCTGGCCCAAGAGTACCAGGACGTGTCCGAGCACATGGAATTCTACGAGGCCCGGTACAACTTCAACGCGGCCGCCCGCAGCGGGCTTGCCTCTCAGTTTGCCTGGCTGGACGGCACCAATCGCCCGGCCCACGAGCTGATTCTCGACACCCTCATTCCGCTGGCGGAAGAGGGCCTCCGTACCTCCGACATTGCGTCGTCAGACATCGAGCGGTACCTCGGGGTGATTCAGAAGCGCGTGGAGACCCAGCAGACCGGCGCCCAGTGGCAGCTCGACTCGTTCGCCCGTATGAAAGAGGTTGGGTCACGGGCCGAGCGCCTCGGGGCGCTCACGCGGGGCATGGTGGAGCGTCAGAAAGAAGGGCACCCGGTCCACGAATGGTCCCTGGCGACCCTGGAAGAAGGATACACGCCCACGGGCATGAAGGAGACGAACGTGGAGGACTACATGACCACGGACCTCTTCACCGTCCACGAGGAGGAGTCGGTGGAGTTTGTGGCCCGGCTCATGGACTGGCAGAAGATCCGCCACGTCCTCGTGGAAGACGAGAAGCACCGCCTGGTGGGGCTCGTGAGCCACCGCACCCTGCTCCGTCACATGGCGGAGCGGAAAGAGCGTCCGGAGGGTGGGGTGCCGGTCGGAAACATCATGGTTGAAGACCCGATCTCGGTGTCTCCAGATCGGCCCACGCTGGAGGCGGTGGAGCTCATGCGCGAGCACGAGATCGGGGCCCTGCCCGTGGTGCGGGAGGATCGCCTGGTTGGCATCATCACCGAGCAGGACTTCATTCAGATCGCCGGCAACATCCTCGACGAGACCCTGGGCCTCGACGCGGAGCAGGAGGAGGGCAGCCCAGCGGAGCCCGACGATGTTGCGGCCTCCTCGTGAGCCCATGGGGCGGGCCCTGAACGTGTGCAGACATCAGACTCCCCCCGCGACACTCCAGCGTGGAGAGGGGAACGCGTGGGGGCGGCGTTCGTGACACGGCATTGGAAAATCGACTTTATCTCCCCCTTATTTCCCCTTAGAAGCATGGCTGACACCCGCGAGCGAGAAATCAGCGGACAGACGGTCCGCATCGACCGGACCCTCTGCATCGGGTCGGGCAACTGCACCAACATCGCCCCCGAGATCTACGTGATTCGGGAAGACAACATCGTCGATTTTAAGGACGAAACGCCCGACATCGAACAGGGGCGGCTTGAAGAAGCGGCGTCCCTCTGTCCCGTCGACGCACTCATTGTCGAAGACGAAAACGGGGAGCGGATCGTCCCCTGAGCAGGCTCAGCTCTGGCGCCGGTACCAGGCGATCAGTATGCCAGTTAAAATCCCGGCGACCAGGCCGAGCAGCATGTAGGTAAGCATAGGGGGCTCCAGGGGTGCGATGAGGGGCCGACAAACTACGACGACGGGAGGGTCCGCTGTTCTTCCCAGGTGCGAAACTGGTCCAGCTCGTGCCGTACGGTGTCGACGGCCGTTTGGATGACGGCAATGTCGTCTACGAACCCGAGCGCCCCAAGGGGGTCGGGAACGACGTCGATCGGGGTCACGAAGTAGAGAAGGGCGGCCACGAGGAGGACGAGCGACGCCGTGGGCACCTGTCGGTAGGACCGACGCGCCCAGGCCACGAGGAGGCGCAGTGCCGCCCGGAGGTCGGTCCAGACAGCGTGGAGGGCATCGGTGTTGGCCTCCAGGCGTGCGTAGGCGTCCCGGATCAGAAGCACCACCCGAAACCGGCGACGAAGGACCTGGCGGGCGGCATCGAGAAGGGCTGTTGCCACTTCGGAGCCGGTTGGCGCTGGCTCTATGATGAGCCCTGGTGGGGCTGAACGATCATCGGACGGGGAAGAGTCGGAAGGCATCCGGAGGGAGGAGTCAAGACAACAGGCATGCCCTCGATGCTAAGAGAGGATGGGGAGGAAAGTCAACCCTCCCAGGGGTCGTCTCGTCCGGAACGTCGTTTTGAACTCGCTACTCCTCCTATGCTGTGGTGACCGCCCTCACGACATCCCCTGAGGAGGCGGCCGATCGCCTTCGCCGCGGTGGTCTCGTCGCCTTTCCTACCGAAACGGTCTACGGCCTCGGCGCGGACGCCTTTCAGCCCGACGCGGTGCGCCGCATCTTCGACGCAAAGGGCCGCCCGGCGGACAATCCGCTGATCGTCCACCTGCACCGTCGAGGGCAAATCCAGCGTGTGGCGGCGGACGTCCCCCCGTCGGCTCAGCGCCTGTTCGATGTGTTTGCGCCGGGCCCCCTCACGCTCATCCTTCCGAAGCACGACGGTCTCCCCTCGGTGGTAACGGCGGGCCTCGAGACCGTGGGGGTTCGCCTTCCGCGGCTACCGCTGGCGCAATCGTTCCTGGAGGCGTGTGCAACGCCCGTCCCGGCGCCCTCTGCCAACCAGTCGGGTCGGCCGAGCCCCACGAGTTGGGAAGCCGTAGAGCATGACCTGGGGGGGCGCGTCGACTGCATCCTGCAAGGGGGGCGCACGGACACGGGCGTCGAGTCGACGGTTGTCGACTGCACAACGGATCCGGTGGCCGTGCTTCGTCCAGGGGCCGTGGCGGTCGAGGCAATTCGTCGCGTCCTGGGGGCGGTTCAGGAGGCGCCTCCCGACGAGGAAGCTGCTCCCCGGAGCCCGGGGACCCGACACAGGCACTACGCCCCGACCGCGCAGGTGCGTCTCGTCGACACCCCCTCAAATGCTTCCCCGGGCGCGCGCCACGCATACGTGGGGCTTGAGGCCCCGTCCCGGCCGAATGCGTTCGGGGCGGTGTACGTCGAAGAAGACATAGAGGCCTACGCCCATGATCTTTTTCATGTCCTCCGGGCCTGCGACGAGAAGGAGATTGAAATCATCTACGCGCAATCAGTGTCGTCTGAAGGGTTGGGCCGGGCCCTCAATGATCGCCTCCGCCGGGCCGCGGCCCGGTAGGCGGACACCGTGCGAAACGAGCGGCCCAGGCCTCGGAAGGCACGCGTTTACCGTGCGACGCTCGCATCGTCGAGCGCCCCCTGGCGCCCGCGGGTGCCACGGATGATCCACCGGGCGAGCGGCGGGAGCGCCCGACAGCTCTGCACCAGGGCCCAGGCGGCGCCCGGCCGGAAGGCCGCTGCGTGAATCCATCGGCCCAGCCGCATGCGCGGGCCGAACGTGTCCGTCCACGCGCGTTCGTAGCTCGTGCGGAACGTGCGGGTGGAGAGCCGTCCGTTCAGAAAGTCGGAGGCCAGCGGGCTCACCAGGTCGGCGGTGCGGAGCGCCATCGCCATCCCATCGCCGCAGAGGGGCGCAATCATGCCCGCGGCGTCCCCAATCATGCACACGCCGTCCGCAAATCGAGATTTCGGCATGAGGGGGACTTGGCTCACCGCCTCGAATCGGTCGCTCACGCGGGTGAGGCCGGTGAGCAACTCGTCTAGGGCCGGGTTTTGGCGAAGGGTGGTGTTGAGCATGCCTTCGGGCGTCCCGCCGGCCTCCGTGAGGGCGTCGGTGTGCCCGATCCAGCAGACGTTGATGCGGTTGTCCTCGACCGGCGAGAGGCCACAGTACGCCCCCGGAGAGCTATGGAGTTCAATTGTGTTGCCCAGGTCCGTGGCGGCCGGCCCGGCGTAATGGGCCTTGAAGGCGACGTAGGGCGTGGTCTCTGACATAAACGGGCGCTCCAGTGTCCGGTCCAGGCGGCCCCGGCGCCCATGCGCCCCCACGACGAGGCGGGCCTCCACGGCGTCGCCGCCGACGGTCGCGCCGAAGCCATTCCGGAGGCTGCCGTGAACGTTTGTGACTCGGGTGCCGGGCCGCCCGTCCACCCCCGCCATGCATGCGTTCTGAAAGAGCATTTGGTCGAGCCGGTAGCGGCTAAACCCAAGAGCCACATCGGGAAGAGAATGAGAGGTTGTGGCGCCACTTGAGGCTGTGAGACACGCCTGATCGATGGGCTCGGCCCCGGCGGCGCGGACATCGTCCAGCACCCCCAGACGCCGAAACGAGGACTGCGCCTCTGGCGAGAGGAACTCCCCACACAGCTTCTGCCGTGGGTAGGTCGACTGCTCGGCCAGAAGCACGTCGTGGCCGTCGCGGGCGAGCTGGTACGCGGTACTGCACCCGGACAGGCCACCGCCAATTACGAGGGCGTCGTACGACATGGGGAACTGACAAAAATGAAAAAAGAGTGGAGTGTCCAAACCTGTCACGGGCGGGGGTGCTCCAGTCCGTTGAGGGAAGGCCCGTCACGGATTGGAAACGTTTTCTGCTGGGGGCCCGGTCACGGGGCCGAGCGTGGACAGGGTCCACCGGAAGGCCCAGTGCCACCGGATGGAGGGGGAGGGAAGGCGGGCGGCCCGAGCAAGGGCGTGAAGGTCTGCGCGCCGAAAGCCGCGGCGCACCGACAGTGGCCCGTCGTGCTGCACCATCGGGGCGAGGCGCAAGGCCCGGCTGAGGCCCCAGATGCCCACATAGGCCAATACATGACGGTGGAGGTCATTCACGACGAGCCCCAGCTGCGCGACTCGCTGCATCTCTTCGAGCACGCCAACTGCCGTGGCGCCGTGAACGTGGTGGAGGAAGAGGGCCGCGTGGACGAGGTCGATGGACCCGGTGTTGTAGGGAAGGGACTCAGCGTCCCCGACCTCGACGTGAATTTGAGGGCGGAGGGAGGGAGGGAGTTGCCGGTCGAGGTACGCCCGGGCGTGACCCACGGTGACGGGGTTGGCGTCAATGCCAATGAGGTCTAGCGCGCACCCGAGGCGTTTGCCTCGTCGAGCCAGGTGGGCCAGGTGGTCGCCGCTTCCGCACCCCACATCCAGCAGGCGGAGGTGATCGTGTTGTTCTAAAATCGGATCGAGGATATGATCTGTTGCCCGATACCCCCCAAGCAGCCGGTTGATGCGTCGGAGGTCGCGAAGAGCCCGGGTAAGACGAGCGTCCGTGATGGAGAAGTCGTCCATCCACTCCTCGGTCTCCAAACGGGTAGACAGGTCCGGAAGAAAGGCGAAAGACACCGAGACGTGACCGAGGGCGTTGGTTTAAACAAGCCGGCGGGTTTGGGACTGGGTCATGCCACCTCGACCTCTGCCTCAATGCCTTGGTCGTTGAGGCGGTCGCGAACCTCTGGGGCAAGGTTCTGCTCGACCGTGCTCGGCACGAACTTGGCCACCAGCCAGGCCAGGTAGCCCTGCTGCCACGCCGCCTCCGTAGCGTCCTCGATTGTGATTTCTAACTTCCGGGCCCCCTTGGTGTCCACGTGAGCCTGAATGCCTCGACTCCGGAAGCCGTCCTGCAGATGGTCAGCCATTTGGTTTCGGACGGCAGACTCGATGTCGGCCCCTTGCGCCCGGGCCTGGGCTGCACGGGCCCCCATCTGCTGCTGGGCAAGCTTCTGTGCGTTGAGAATTGTGACTTCAATCATGGAGGAGAACCGAGTCAATAGGAAGAAGTCCGCTCAAACCCTGTCGCCGTGGCGAGGCTGTTGTGAAGCCCTGGTGACGACTGCGGCCCTGCCTATCGAAGATCCGGCGATGGGGTTCCGGCCTGTACGGGTTTTTGGCAGAGCGGGGCCCAGGTCGCCCCGTGAATATGGAACCTGGCCGCGGGTCTCTGGTATAGGGGGGTACCCTATATTAAACACGTCCACTTTACCCTGAACGGGACCGTGAACCCTCCCATGAGCCGATCCTCTCCCGAGACAACCACGCCCCCGCGAGGGACGCCTGATCGCCCGTCTACGTCCTCGAACGGAGAGGCCTGTGCGGTCGAGCCGCCCTCGTCCGAAAGCCAGACGACCGACGTTTTGAGAGGAGATGGACCGCATCTGGTACTGCCAGTGAAGGGCATGTCGTGCGCCTCGTGCGCACAGAGCGTGGAGGGCGCGCTCTCGCGCGTGGAGGGGGTTGCCGGGGCAACGGTCAATTTCGCGACCGAGCGTGCCGAGGTTGCGCTGGCGGACGGTGCGGACGTGTCGATGCCGGCGTTGGTGCGAGCCGTAGAGAGCAGCGGATACGAGGTGCGGACCGCCGAGACAACGCTCACGGTGCAGGGGATGAGTTGTGCATCGTGCGTCTCGCGGGTGGAGGAGGCGCTGACGACGGTGCCGGGCGTGGTGCAGGCCACCGTGAACCTCGCGACCGACCGTGCCACCGTGCAGTATGTCCCCGGCGTGGCCGAACCCGCCGACTTCACCCAGGCGATCCGCGACGAGGGCTACGAGGTCGTCGATTCTGGGGAGACATCGGACCGGAGCGACGTGGAGAAGCAGGCGCGCGAGGAAGAGAAGCAGTCCATGAAGCATCGCTTTTTCTGGGCGCTCGCCTTTGCGCTGCCCGTGTTCGTGTTGGAGATGGGCTTCCTGCACATCCCGACGATGGAGGCCTGGATCACCGAGCAAGTCTCCACGCAGACGCTCTACTACGTGCTCTTTGGCCTTACGTCGGTGGTCATGTTCGGGCCGGGCCGGTACTTCTTCGAGCACGGCTGGCCCGCGCTCAAGAACGGGAGTCCGGACATGAACACGCTCGTCATGATCGGGACCTCGGCGGCGTACGGCTACTCGGTCGTGGCCACGTTCCTGCCGCAGGTGTTGCCGCAGGGAACCGTCCACGTCTACTACGAAGCGGCGGCCGTCATCATCACGCTCATCCTGGCGGGCAACTACATGGAGGCCCTCGCCAAGGGCCGCGCCAGCGACGCGATCCGGGCGCTGCTCGACCTGCAGGCCACCACGGCCCGCGTTCTGCGCGACGGCGAAGAGGACGAAATCGACGTGCGCGACGTGGTGCCCGGCGACGTGATCCGCGTCCGGCCCGGCGAGAAGGTGCCGGTCGACGGCGAGGTGCTCGACGGCGAGTCGCACGTCGACGAGTCGATGGTGACCGGCGAGCCGGAGCCGGTGCGCAAGACGGAGGGCGACGAGGTCGTGGGCGGCACGATCAACGAGACGGGCAGCTTCACCTTCCGCGCCACGCGGGTGGGGGAGGAGACGGTCCTCTCCCAGATCGTGGAGATGGTGGAGGAGGCCCAGGGCTCCGCGCCCCCCATCCAGTCGCTTGCCGACCGCGTAGTGACGGTGTTCGTGCCCTTTGTGCTGGCCACGGCGGCGATCACATTCGGCATCTGGATGGCGTTCGGCCCCGACCCGGTGCTGACCTACGCGCTCGTGACGGCGGTTTCCGTTCTCATCATTGCCTGCCCGTGCGCCATGGGCATCGCCACGCCGATCTCGGTGATGGTGGGCACGGGCCGCGCCGCCGAGCTGGGCGTGTACGTACGGGAGGGCGAGGCGCTGCAGGCCCTCCACGCCGCCGACCTCGTGGCGTTCGACAAAACCGGCACGCTCACGAAGGGGCGGCCCGAGGTGACGGATCTCCTTCCACAGAACGGTCACGATATAGACGACCTGTTGCGCTGGGCCGCCGCGGTCGAGACCCAGTCCGAGCACCCGATTGGGGCGGCACTGGTGGCCCGGGCGGAGGAGCGCGGCCTCGACCTACCGGACGCCACCGACTTTGAGGCCGTGCCGGGCCACGGCGTGACGGGGACGGTTGAGGGCCGGCCCGTGGCGATTGGGGCCGCGCGGCTCATGGTCCGGCTCGACGTTTCGCTCGACGGGCAAGAGGCGACCGCCGATGAGCTGGCTGACGCCGCTAAGACGCCGCTCTACGTCGCCGTGGACGGCACGCTGGCCGCCGTCGTGGCCGTGGCCGACCCGATCAAAGACTCGACGCCCGCCGCGCTCGACGCGCTGCACGAGATGGGGATTGAAGTGGCGATGATCACCGGCGACGACGAGCGGACGGCCCGCGCCATCGCCCGCGAGCTCGGCATCGACCGCGTGCAGGCCGAGGTGTTGCCCGACGAGAAGGCCGCGGCGGTGGACGACTTTCAGGCGGACGATCAAACGGTGACGTTCGTCGGCGACGGCATCAACGACGCGCCCGCCCTCGCCCAGGCCGACGTGGGGATTGCCATCGGCACCGGGACCGACGTCGCCATCGAGAGTGGCGACATCGTGTTGATGGCCGGGGATCTGCGCGGCGTGCCGAACGCGGTGCACCTCTCACGGGCCACCCTCCGCAACATCAAGCAGAATCTGTTCTGGGCCTTCGCCTACAACGTGCTCCTCATTCCGGTGGCGGCGGGCGTCCTGTACCCGGCGTTCGGACTGCTGCTGTCGCCCGCCCTGGCCGCCCTCGCGATGGTGTTCTCCGACCTCTTCGTGGTGGGCAACGCGCTGCGCCTGCGCCGCTTCGCCCCGGCGCTGGCCCCCGCGTAGGTCGGGCGCCGAGTCGGGGACCCGCCTCAGTGGGGGTACGGCGGCCCTCAAAACCAGTGACCGGGCCTACAGCGCCGATTGACCTACGGACCTTCGGACGCGGGCATCCGCGTCGTCCCGAGTGAGGATCTCCGTCGATGGGCTAATGCAGACAATCAGGCCCGCCGGTGCTTTCTCTCTCAGCCCAAACGCACTGCCCGACGATGCCGGAAGTCCGACCCACCTCCACCGTCACGTGCCCCGAGTGCGGCGCGGAGACCGAGGCCGAGATGCC
>NZ_JAZKRW010000071.1:0-15479 GCF_036626415.1 Salinibacter sp. | reverse complement strand
TGCTTGGATCCAGGCCGACCCGTCTCCTTACAGGCGATGTAGTGGCCCCTAATTCTCCACTGCTCCGCATGTGATGGCAGAGTCCTCCGAGCAGAACGACGTATCCGGAGACGGAAGTCCCCCAGAGCCCCCCAGGTCAGGGTCCTCTGAACCGGAGCCCTCCGAGGCCTCCCCGCCGCTCGTCGAGACCGCCGAGTGTTCGAATTGCGGGCGGCGATTTGTTGGAAACTACTGCCCGAGCTGTGGGCAGGAAGCGGATCCCCCAGGGTCAGTCCTTGAGGTCCTCAGTGTTTTCTTCCGCGAGCTGGTCGACATTGAGGGCGGCCTGTGGGCGACCATGCGGGCCTTGAGTGTCCATCCCGGGCGAGCCCTGGCCTCTTATCTGGGTGGGGCGCGCCAGCGGCTCATGCACCCTGGGCGCTATCTGCTTGCCGCGATCGTGGTGGCGTTCGGGACCAAGCAGGTCTTCACCTGGCTCGGAATGAGAACGCCCTACGACGAGCGAGTATCCGCGGGATTCGCGGCAAGTGGGGCGCAGGAGGCGTCTCCCGAGACGACAAGTGAGATCCAGCCGCTGGTGGTGTCGATGGCAGATCTCGTTCTTGAGTCACAGTGGTTTCTCATCACGACGAATCTACTGCTCACGGTCCTGCTCGGCCTTACAATATGGCGGCTGTTTCGAGGCCAGTTCGATCGGCTCCCCCAGGCGGTGGCCTTTTCGGCGTTTGTCGTCGCGCACACGGTCTTTCTGGAAACTGCCGCCGAGGTGCTGTATGTGCCGATCCGATACCTGAACGTCGGTCCATCGGCGGGACTTCCAACGAACGCCTCGGTCGTTGTCACGACCGTCTACGTCGTGATTGCCACCGTTTCCACCTTCGGCGGTGGATGGTGGGGTGGGGCGAAGGGCCTGTTTGCCCTCGGCTGGGCTGCTCTTGAGCAGATGCTTGTCATAGGGATAGTGATCAGCGGATACGTCACCTGGATGATTTTTGGCCAACTCGAAGGCGGAATGTCGATGGGAGGAGAGTTTGAGTTCTCCTCGGGGGACGCGACGGCGGTGGCGATTGGGATCCTCCCGGCAGTGGCCCTCTGCGTGGTCCCTCTTCTCCTGCACCTCGGTCTTGAACTGTACTACCGGCGCGGGTAGCTATCTTGCGGTGGAAGTACCTTGTGGGAGGAGGAGGCCAGTGGCTAGCTGAGAGGGGATGAACTGGGCTCCGAAGCTTACGTGAGTACGTTGATCAGCGCCCAGAGCTACCGTTTACCACCCAAAACGAATGAGTGGCCAAGGCTCGACGGGCGATATTCAAGGCAGAAGATCCGACAACGGGGTTGGTGCGGGAGCACCCCGCCGCATCGTTCATGTGGACATGGACGCCTTCTACGCCTCAATCGAGCAGCGAGACTTTCCGGAGCAGTATGCAGGAGAGCCGATTGCGGTTGGAGGGACGCCTCCGCGAGGCGTGGTGCAGACGGCCAGTTACGAGGCGCGCCCGTACGGCGTGCACTCTGCCCAGCCTGCGGTGGAAGCGGAGCGGAAGTGCCCCGACCTCATCTTCGTCTCCCCCCGCATGGACGTCTACGGGGAAGAGTCAGAGCACATACGAGAGATTCTCCACCGGTACACGGATCTCGTCGAGCCGCTGTCACTGGACGAGGCCTACCTGGACGTAACCGAGCCGAAGAAGGGACCGCCTTCCGGGACGCTCCTCGCAAAGCGCATTCGGCAGGAGATCCACGAAGAGACGGGCCTGACCGCATCGGCGGGGGTTGGGTCCAGCAAGTTCGTTGCGAAGGTGGCGTCCGATCGGGACAAGCCCGACGGCCTTACCGTGATCGAGCCGGAAGAGCAGCTGGACTTCATTTCCCACCTTGCGGTGGAAGAGTTTCACGGGATTGGTCCCGTAACCACCGAGAAGATGCAGGACCTTGGGATCGAGACGGGGGCAGACCTGCAAGACGCCGACGAGCGAACCCTTGTCCACCACTTCGGCAAGCGGGGGCGCCACTTCAAGAAGCTCGCGGTGGGCGAAGACGACCGTCCCGTGCGGCCCGATCGGGAGCGGAAGTCTGTGGGGGCCGAACGGACGTTCTCCGACGACCTGAGCGACCCGAAGGCCATGCTCCATCGACTCCGCCCGATTGCAGAGCGGGTGTCACAGCGGCTCCAGGAGGCCGATCAGCGCGGGCGAACGGTAACCCTCAAGCTCAAAAGCCACGACCACGAGGTGTCCACGCGCCAGACGACCCTGGAGCGGCCCGTTCGGTCGGAAGACGAGCTGATGACCCTGGTGGAGCGCCTCTTGGACCGACCGCATCCCCCGGAGGAGCCGGTGCGCCTGCTCGGCATCAGCGTCTCGTCCTTGACCGAGGAAAGGGGAAGAGACGGGCGACAGCTCGAAATGGACTTCGAGACGTGAGGGTGCAGACCGCCGACGTACCTCTTGGTAGCTCCATGAAGTCCGCGCTCCATTTTCCAGCAGGCCGTTCTGTTGGCCTTGGCAGAGGTTCTTCTATCCTGACACCGCTCGAATCGGGAGCATGATTTGTGTATCGCCTCTTGAAGGGGAACTGATTTGTGTATCACTTATTGCCGGATCCGGTACACAAAAGGGAGATCGGATGGAAACCGGTAGTAAAGTGACGCCCAAACCCGATCCGTGGGCGCAGCTCCGCGGCCCACTCCGGGACTGCGGTGGCCTCCCATTCCACTCCCCCGTGGATCTCCGGGAACGGCGGGTTGTGGTGCTCGTGTGCAATATGTGAGCAGTTATTGAGCAGTACTCCCCCTTTTAGACGGGCAAATCGACTGGCTGCAACAGTCACGAAGATTCTTCCGTCGTTCTGTGCGAGGAGAAAATGTGCTCTCAGCGCTGCTCAAGGTTGATTGTGTGAAGGAGGGACTCCCGATTCGGTGGCAGAGCCTGGTCGAATGCACCGGTCTTGAAAACCGGCGGGCCGCGAGGCCCCGGGGGCTCGAATCCCTCCCCCTCCGCCTCTTCGTCCCCCATGCGTCGAGAGGTTCGCGCGCAGGAGCTGCCTCCACGTGAGCGTAGTTCCGGACTGCAGATCCGCTCCAGACGCCGCTCACCCGCCGGGATCCGCCATGGCCGCGCCGGCCGCCTCAGAGCTGCCCGCCCTTCGCCGATTTACGCGGCGCTACCTCCAGTACGGCACCGCGGCACTGTGTGGGGCCCTTTTGCTTGTCGAGGGGGCCGGGCCCTGGCTTGTCGAGTGGTTCCGGGCCACCCCGGGCCAGCAACTGTGGGGCCGCGTGCCGTTTGCCTTCTTTACATTTGCCGTGGGGCTCTGGACGCGCCTGCACCTCTGGGCCCTGCTCCTGCCTGTCGTGCTCGCGCTCTTCCGCTGGGCCGACGTGCGCGCCGGCCTGAAGCGCGGCGCGGGGTGGATGCTCGTGATTGGGGTGCCCGTCGCTGCGGTCCACGTGGCCGTCGAGCGGGGCATCTTTTCCGTGGCCACGCTGACCCGCGAGGGCATCTACCCCAACTTCACGACGTCGTTCGACTTCCAGTCGGTCGACCCCTACGGCCTCGGCGGATGGCGGCTCGCCGTCTTTCTCGTGCGACGCTTCATCGCCGACTACTTTACGTACTTCATCGTGGCGGCGCTGTGCTTTGCGTACGAGCACTTTGTGCGCTCCCGGCAACAGGAGGCCCAGACGCAGGCGCTTCGGGCCGAGCTGGCGCAGGCCCAGCTGCAGGCGCTGCGCATGCGAGTGAACCCGCACTTCCTGTTCAACACGCTCAACGCAATCACCGTCCTGGTGCGGGGGGGCGAGACGGCGAAAGCAGGGCGCACGCTCCGCCTGCTGAGTGACATGCTGCGAGCCACCTTTCAGGGAGCGGACGTGCAGACGGTCCCGCTACGGGAAGAGATTGACCTGGTCGAGCGCTACCTTGAGATCGAAGAGATCCGCTTCGAGGACCGCCTGCGGGTCGAGATTGACGTCGACCCGGCCGTGAGTGAGGTGGCGGTGCCCTACCTGTTGCTTCAGCCCCTGGTCGAGAATGCGGTCCGTCACGGCATCGCCCCGCACGCCGAGGCGGGAGTTGTGCGGGTGGCCGCCCGCCCGGCCACGACGCGCGGCCAGAAGGGCGTCGAGCTCACCGTGGCCGACAGCGGCCCGGGCTTCTCGGAGGCGCCCGCGGTGATCCTGGACGAGAGCGAGGGCGTGGGCCTCTCCACGACGAAGCGCCGGCTCGACACGCTCTACGGCGAGGCGCACGTTCTGAAGCTTGGCACCGCCGCCGAGGGCGGGGCGCGCGTCACGATCTGCATTCCATGCAGCCCCCGAGACCCGCTTCTCGCGGCCGACGAGCACCAAGAAGCCCCGGCGGTTCCGGCCCCGGACCAGTAGCCCCGGGTGCACACCGGAAGCGGGTCGGATGATCCCCCCAACTGTTCACGCACTCCCGGTCTTCTCCCACAGGTCTTCTCCCACAGGCCCATGTCCATTCGTGCCCTCATTGTCGACGACGAGCCGCTCGCCCGCACTGGGGTCCGGCAGCTTGCAGAGCCCCTTGAGGATGTGACCATCGTGGGGGAGGCGGCCGACGGGAGCGAGGCGGTGCAGGAGATCAAGAGACAGGAGCCCGACCTTGTGTTTCTAGACGTGCAGATGCCCGAGATGAGTGGGCTGGAAGTCGTGCGTGAGGTGGGGGTAGAGGCGATGCCGCTCACCATTTTCGTGACGGCCTACGACCAGTACGCGCTGGAGGCCTTCGAGGCGCACGCGCTCGACTATCTCCTCAAGCCGATCGAGGAGGCCCGCTTCGAGGAGGCGCTGGAGCGGGCGCGCCAGCAGCTTCGCCGGGTGGAGGCGGACACGCTCAACCGGCAACTCCGGGGCGTGCTGCGGGAGTATGCAGACGAGGACCAAGAGGGCGGAATCGAGCGCTTCACGGTGCGGAGCCGCGACCGCATCTATTTCGTGGACGCCGAGGACGTCCAGTGGATCGAATCTGAGGGCGACTACGTGGCCCTGCACGACGGAGAAGACGCCCACCTGGTCCGGAAGACAATGAAGAAGCTTGAGGAGCAACTCGATTCCGCTCAGTTCCTGCGCGTTCACCGCTCCTACATCGTAAACGTGGAGTACATCGACGAGCTGCGGCCCCTCGACCACGGCACCTACCAGCTCCGCATGGCGAGCGGCACGCCCCTGAAGACGAGCCGCGGCTACAGCGACAACATCGACGCGCTGCTCGACGCTACGGGATAGAGACACACAACCGCCGTACTCTCTCCGCATCTTTCAACCGTTTGCGACACCATGAACGCGCATCTCGCCGTGGTCGGGCGCCGATCCTCCCACCCCGTGGACGGGTCGAACCGATCCCCCCTTGACCTGACGGATACGGCCCTGCCGACCTCGGTGCACGGGGCCGAGGCGCGGCGGCTCTTTCGGGCCCTCCGCGACGCCCTCCGCGAGATGCGGGTGCGGCAGGCACAGGCCCCCACCGACGCTGAGTCGCCCCTGCGGCTCGGGCTCATCGTAACGGCGGAGAACGGAACGTCCCTCGACGTGCACACGGCCTCGACGAACCTCCGCACGGTCGATCTGGACGACGTGGACGACCGAAAGAGGGTGCTCGGCGAGCTTCGCGACCTGGAACGCGAGTTCCTAGCAGGGGGCTGAGGAGGCCCTGGGCGCCAGTCGCCCACGTAACGAAGTCGTGGGAAGAGCCCGCTTGGGCGTAGAGCGGGGGGGACGGGGTGAACCATCCGCGAAGGCCGGCGGTGTTGACTAAACCAAGGGCATATGCCCACAATGCCCATTCGCACCCCGTTCCGCTCAGGTCAAAGGCACACGTCATGGCTGATTCCCACGCTACGCAATCCGACCGCTTTCCCAACGGCTACGTTGAAAAAACGGAGGGCAGGATTGCCCCCAAAGACCTGGTCTGGAGCCCCTCCGACGCGGAATTTCGGGAGGTCGAACGAGACGACCCTGCCGTGGGCGGGAAGCTTGAGACGTTTGAGCGCGTCGCCACGCCTGCCCACTGGGTGACGTTCGACGGAACGACTGGCATTGTCTGGGGCGTCGGCACGTCCCCCGAAGAGAGCCTGCGGACGGCCAAGTTCGAGGCGTTTGGGGACGACCACGGGGCCGTCGGGTACGAGTTTGCCTGCTGGTGCGAGGAGATGAGCACCCGCGTGTGCTCCGAGACGCTGTACGAGAAGGTGAACGAAGAAGGCCAGCTTTCCATCTCGGACGACCGTCTGCAGAAGCATATCACCCTGACGTAGTGCCGCCGTCTGGGGCTCGGTCTGCGTCCTGTGCAGGGGAGGGTCTTGGGCGGGCGAAGACGGCACGGATGCATGGCAGTCTGGGCCAAGAGCCGAAGAGAACACGCGAGCAGCGGCCACATCGATCGCCGCCGCTCGGGCATTCGTCGCATCACGCGGCCGGTTCGTCGCAGGCCCGGCATCACAGGGGGGCAAAGGGCGTACGGGGGGACGCACGACACGACATTGCACCACGTCGTGCCGTTCTCGTCTCCTGACCGACCCGAGTCGTTATGACTGCTCGTCGCCCGCCACTCTGGGGCCTTCTTCTTCTCGCCGCCGTGGGGCTCGCTGGTTGTGAGCCGTATATGAGCCTCACCGACCGCATTCCGACACAGACGCGACAAGCGACCGCCCTTCTTCCGGAGACGCCCCGCTTCGCCGGCATGATCGATCTGGAAACGGCGATGGGGCAGCTTGGGGCGTGGACCGAAATGGACCTGCGCGAGCAGCGTCGAGGGGCAGAGGGCACCCGCCTTGGCACCTTCCTCGACGCGACGGGCATGGAGCCGGAGACCGATCTGAAGGCGGTGTACGGGGCGGGGGGGCGCGCCTCGTCGTTTAGCGCGGTGGTGGTTGCGGACCTGGCCCCGGCCCAGATGGATCGGTACCTAGACCGCGTCCCGGACGGAGGGGACGCGACGACTTACCGGGGAGTGCCTGTCTACCACCTTGCCGCTGGGACGCAAGGGGAGGACGCGTCCGCCCCCGACACCCTCACGATGGGGTTCGTGCGCGACGGGCTCATTGCCGTGGCGCCGGAGGCCGGGCGCGTTGAGGCCATGGTGGATCGGCATCACGACGAGGCAGCCGGCCTCCGCGGCAACGAGTCGTACATGACGCTCGTGGAGCGGGTGGGCCACGGCAGCACCGCGTGGCTCGTGGGGCGCGACGTCCTGCAGACCGCGCTCCGCGACTCCGCGGCGGGACGAGGGGACACCGCAGCGGCGCCCGCCCCCAACAAGGCGGGGCTGCAGCGGATGCTCGGCGCGTGGGCCGACCGCACGCTGGGCCTTGACGACCCGCCGTCGTTCGAGGTTGAAGCCCCGGACGACAGCCGGTTCGAGCGGCTTCGTCGACAGGTGCGCGAGCAGGCGGTCTCGATCACCCTGAGCACCGAGTCCATGGACGGGGAGGCGTACCTCACGATGCGGGACGAGACCAGTGCCGCCAATGTCGTCGACGTGTCGAAGGGCGTGATGGCGGCGCTGCGGCTGTCCGGAGATGATCCGGACACCGGCGGCCTGCGGGCCCTGCTCGACGACGTGAGCATTGATCGGGACGGCCCGGTCGTGCACGCGCAGTTTGTCGTGGGCCGGGAGCAGTTCCGGCAGACGATCCGGGCACATCGCGATGCGCCGCCCGCTCGTGGGGCGGTGGCTTCGATTCGTCGGGCGAACCGGGCGATTCATCGATAGGGCGGCATCACGTGGGGGCCATTGGTGTTGGAAGAAAACGCACCTTCACGATGGCCGCACCCTGTGCGCCGGGTGGCCCGTCACGCTTGTGTCAAACGCGACCGGAGAAAAAGAGCGGGCTCCCTTTCGTATTTTTTTGAACGCTCGTGAGAGTCCATGCGCCGTTTCGTCTTCGAAGTTGTGGAGGGGGTCCGCATTGCCGGACAGGCCATTTGGGCCAACAAGTTGCGGTCGACGCTCACCACGCTGGGGGTCATCATCGGCATCGCGGCGGTGACGCTGATGGCGACCGTCATCAACGGGCTGGATCAGGAGTTCGAGAAGGCCCTCTCGCAGCTCGGGACGGACGTGCTGTACGTGGACCAGTTTCCGTGGGGGCAAAACGCCGACCGGGAGTGGTGGCGCCTTCGCAATCGCCCGGCCATCCAGCCGGCCCTGGCCGAGACCATCCAGGAGCGCTCACGTTTTGCCAAGACCGCGGCGCCGATGATCGACACGGACCGGCAGACGACCTACCGCGGGCAGGAGATCGAGGCCGAGATCATGGGGTCGCCGCCGCAGTACGGACGCATCCGAAACGTGGAGCTCCGTCAGGGGCGATTCTACACCCAGTCTGAGGAGCGGGCGGGGCGGCAGGTCTGCGTGATTGGAGCCACCATTGCCGAGGAGCTCTTCCCGGCCATCACGCCGCTCGGCAAAGAAATCAAGATGGGGGGCGTCCCCTGCACGGTGGTGGGGGTGCAGACGGAGAAGGGGGAAAGTATGTTTGGGGGGCCCGGCTCGCCGGACGAGCGCATTCTCATGCCGTTTCGCACCTACGACAAGGTCTTCGGCGTCAGCCGTCAGGAGGGAGTCACCATCATGGCGAAGGTTGGGAATTCGGCCCTAATGAACCGGGCGGAGGAGGAGCTGACCGGCATCGTGCGGACGGCCCGGGGCGTGGGGCCGGGGGAGGACGACAATTTCGCGATCAACGACCAGCAGCAGGTGATGGACAGCTTTGCGAGCGTGCGAATCGCCATCTACGGGGTGGGGCTGTTCCTGACCGGGCTCGCGCTGGTGGTCGGGGGGATTGGGGTGATGAACATCATGTTCGTGTCGGTGCGGGAGCGAACGAAGGAAATTGGGATCCGCAAGGCGGTAGGGGCCAAGCGGCGCACCATTCTGTTTCAGTTTCTCGTCGAGGCCGTCATTGTGTGCCTGATCGGGGGCGTGCTTGGGCTTGGGCTCTCCGCCCTCGGAACGATGGGGGTAAGCGCGCTGGGCCTCAACGCCTCCCTTCCGGCCCAGACGGTGGGCTTGGCCTTCGCCATCTGCGTCGGGGTCGGCATTCTGTTCGGCATCGCGCCGGCCTGGCAGGCCGCCACGGCCGACCCCATCGATGCGCTCCGGTACGAGTAGCGGCCCGCTGCCGCGCCCACACGCGATCACAACGCTCAACGTTCACCTACCACAGAGACCCATGCGTAACGCCCGCCTTCCGTCTGCCCCAACTCAGCCCTGGCTGCTGATGCCGCTCGTGTTCTTGTTGCGGTGGGGCCGGGCCGGCACGAAGGCCCTCGTGGGGCGGTCCGCGGGGCGACACGGATCGTCCGATGTGGGCGGGGCCCTTGTGTTGGTTGGGGGGATCACCCTGGCGGCGGGGGGCGGGGCGCCGCCGCTCCTCACGCTGGGCGGGGGGCTCGGCCTCGCGGTCCTCTTCGTGGCGGCGCGGAGTTGGGTCGTCGTGCAGGACGTGCAGACCGCGTAGGGCCTCCGCATTTTCTGAACGAGACTGCTGTTTCCATGAGCGGATTCGAGACGGTTCGGGAGGCCCTGCAGGCGCTCCGGGCCAACAAATTGCGCTCCGCCCTCACCCTGCTGGGGATCGTGATCGGCGTCTTTGCGGTCATCGCCGCCGTGACGGCCGTGGACGTGATCGACCAGTACTTCAAGAGCTCGATCCAGGGCTTCGGGGCGTCTACGTTCTCGGTGGAGCGGTACGACTACGGCGGCGGCGACGGGCCCGGCCGGTATCATCCGCCCATCACCCACGACCAGGTCCTGCGCCTAAAGGAACAGGTGGGCACCGACCTGACGGTAAGCGTGAGCGAACGGTTCGATGGCGGGGTGAAGGCCCAGTCGGACCGCCAGGAGACGAACCCGAACGTGTCGCTCTACGGCACCGACGAGGCGTTCATCTCCAACTTCGGCTATGAGATGCGGGCGGGGCGCCCCTTCGTGGAGCAGGACGTGCAGAATGGACGCCCGGTGGCCCTCCTCGGATCGGAGGTGGCGGACGTGCTCTTTCCGGCCGTCAGTCCGCTCGGCCAGCAGGTCCGAATCGGGCGGGTGCGGCTGGAGGTGGTGGGGGTCCTGGCCGAGAAGGCGGGGCTTTTTCGGAGCCCGAACACCCGGATCTACGCCCCCCTCACGCACCTCGCAGGGGCGTACGGAAGCGGCGGCCGCAGCATGGACGACACGCGCATCCGGGCCGCCTCGCCCGACCAGCTCACGGCCGCGGAAGACGAGGTGCGGAGCCAGCTGCGGGTCATTCGGCAGGTCGCGCCCGGCGCCCCAAGCACCTTTAACATCGAGTCGAGCGACTTCCTCCGCAGCACGTTCGGGCAGTTTACGAGCACCCTCACGACGGGCGGGGCGCTCGTGGGGCTCATCTCGTTGCTGGCCGCCGGGGTGGGCATCATGAACATCATGCTCGTCTCCGTGACCGAGCGGACGAAAGAAATTGGCATCCGCAAGGCGGTGGGGGCAAAGTGGCGCAACATCCTGGGCCAGTTTCTGCTGGAGGCCATCATCTTGTGCCAGATCGGGGGCCTCATCGGCATCGTGCTTGGGGGGCTGGGCGGCAACCTAGCGGCCCTCTACTGGGACATCAGCCCCTCCTTCCCGTGGATGTGGGCGGCCATTGCCGTGGGGGGCGTCACCCTGCTGGCCATCGTCTTCGGCGGCTATCCGGCCTACAAGGCGGCCCGCCTCGATCCCATCGAGTCCCTTCGATATGAATAGCGCGCCGGCACCGGCCATTCGTGTTCTCCTCATGTTCTCGACGACGCTCATGCAACGATTCTGCCCCCTCCGTCCCGCTGCAACTGGGCTGAGCCTTCTCGCCGTGCTCCTCGCGTTTGGGGCGGCCCCGGCGACCGCGCAGGTCCAGCAGCCTCAAGACACCACGAACGTCACATTCGATGAGGCGGTGCGCACCGCCCTCGACCAGAACACCAACATCAAGCGGGCGCAGGCACAGGCGCGGCAGTCGAACGTGCAGGTGCGGTCCGAGTGGATGGACTTTGCGCCGGACCTGAGCATCAATTCGGACGTCTCGCGCCGCGTGGGGCGCAACTTTAGTCAGGTGACAGGAGACTTCACGACGCAGTCGACCGACTTCTTCAATCTGAGTGGCCGGTCGAGCGTCACGCTCTTCAACGGGTTTGAGAACATCTCCTCGCTCCGAGAGGCCCGTGAGCGGGCCGGAGCGGATCAGACGAACCTGAAGCGCACGCAGCGGGAGGTGGTGTTCACCGTGATGGATCAGTTCATTTCCCTGGTGGAGAGTCGCGAGATCGTGCGGGTGCGGCGGGAGCAGGTGGAGGCGCAGCGCAAGCGCCTGCAACAGATCCAGGAGTTTGTAGAGGCCGGCTCGCGGCCCGAATCGGACCTGTTCACCGCCGAGGCCGACCTGGCCGACGCCGAGCAGCAGCTTCTGCAGGGACGGCGGGAGCGAGAGGTCAGCCAGACGCAGCTCATCCAGACGCTCCAGCTCAACCCCCGGGCGGCCTACGACTTTCAGGTGCCCGGACTGGAAGAGGACGCCCCAGAGCCCACCCAGTATGAGCTGTCTGCCCTGATCGACGAGGCCTTCCAGAAGCGCCTGGACCTGCGCGTGGCGGAGGCCGAGCGGCGGGCGGCCCGGCAGGGCATCCGGTCGGCGCGGTCCTCGTACTATCCCACCGTGTCGCTGGGGGGCAACTACGGAACGGACTGGTCGAGCAGCGGAGTGCGGGGGGACGTGAGCGACGACTTTATGAACCAGCTGGACCTGAATCGGGGCGGCGGCCTCTCCCTGTCGATCAGCATTCCCGTCTTTGACCGGCTCCAGCGCAGCAATCAGGTGGAGCAGGCCCGCGTGCAGGCGCAGAACGCCGAGTATGAGCTCGAGGACCAGCGACAAGAGATTGCCCTGCAGGTGCGGCAGTCGTACCTCGACTACCAGAACGCGGTGCAGCAACTGGAGGCCGCCAACAAGCGCCTCCGGGCCGCCGAGCGGGCCCGCACGGCCGCACAGGAACGCTACGAACTCGGCTCCGCGGACATCGTGGAGCTGCAGAACGCCCTCCGCGACTACGTCGACGCGGCCAGCCAACAGGTGCGCGCCCGATACGAACTCTTTTTCCAACAGAAGCGGATCGACTACAATGTGGGTCGGCTTTCGCCCTCCGCGCCGCTCCTCGGCGCCCCGGCCGACCAGTAGATCCTTCGACCCCCTCTTCGTGCCCCTTCAAAAAACACAGGTTTCCTCGCCATGGCCTCCTCACAGAGCACCTCAAATCGGATGCTGTACGCAGGCGGCGGCCTGCTGCTTGTTCTCCTGGCTGCCGGCGGACTCGGGTGGCAGCTGGGATGGTTTGGCGGGGGAGAGCAGGGCCTCCAGGTGGAGGCAGAGCAGGCGGAGCGCCGCACCATCACCCAGGTGGTCACGGCCTTCGGCCGGGCCCAGCCCGAGGTGGAGGTCGAGATCAGCCCCGACGTGCCGGGCGAGATCGTGGAGCTGCCGGTGAAGGAGGGGGATGTGGTGCAGCAGGGCGATCTGCTGGCCCGACTCAAGGCGGAGGACTACCGCGCGAGTATGGAGCGGGCTCAGGCGGGGGTGTCGGAGGCGAAGGCCACCCTCGCCCAGCGCCGGGCCGACTCGGTACAGGCGCGCCGCACCTACGACCGCCAGAAGAAATTGTACGAGAAAGAGGTCGTCTCGGCGAGCGACTTCGAGGACGCCAAGTCCACGTACGATCAGGCCGTGGCCCAGCTGGAGGCGGCGCGCTTCCGGGTCGAGAGTGCACGGGCGGATCTGCAGGATGCCCGCGAGCAGCTCCAGAAGACGCGCATCTACGCCCCGATGGCCGGCACGATTACACGGCTGGAAGTGGAAGAGGGGGAGCGCGTGGTGGGCACCCAGCAGCGGGCCGGGACCGAGATGATGCGGGTGTCGCGGCTCGGGCAGATGGAGCTGGAGGTGGACGTCAACGAGGGCGACGTGGTGAACGTCGCGTCGCAGGACTCGGCCACCATCGAGTTCGACGCGCATCCCGACCGCTCCTTCCAGGGGGCCGTCACGGAAATCGCCAACTCGGCCCGCATCCAGAACGAAGGGAGCCAGAACGAGGTGACCAATTTCCCTGTGACGATCCGCGTGCTGAACAACCCCAATACCGGCCTCACGAGTGGGGAGCAAGGGGCCATTGCGCGTCCTGAAGTGCCCCCGACGGGCGAGCGCTCGGCCGTGATCCGTCCTGGGATGAGCGGGGCGGTCGACATCTACACCGAGACCGCGGAGGACGCGGTGGCCGTGCCCATCCAGGCCGTCACCGTGCGCGACTTCGCCGAGACTCGTTCCGGCGGCTCGTCCGACACGGACACGCAGGACGAGAAGGCGGAGGACCTGCGCCGCGTCGTGTTCGTGGCGGAGGGCGACTCGGCCCGGATGGTGGAGGTCAATACCGGCATTGCCGACGACACGTACATGGAAGTTCGGGCGGGCCTGGAGGGCGGCGAGACGGTCATCACTGGGCCGTACAGCGCCATCAGCCGTGAGCTGGAGCCCGGGATGAAGATCCGGACCGGCGAAGAGGAAAGCCAGTCGGACGAAACCATCGCCATGTCCCAGTAGGACGGCGCCGGCGGGGGCGCCGGTGCGTCGCCCCGCCAGATTTCCCGCTCTACAGTCGAGGAGGACCGAGGTCGGACAGACGACATCTGCGCAACCCGTTTTGCTCACAGCACACCCGCAACCGCCATGGAAGCACTCGCCACCAACGGGGCTCCGACCAACGCGTCGGACCGGGCCCTCATCGAAGTCAACGAACTGAAGAAACGGTACATGATGGGGAGCCAGGAGGTGTGGGCGCTCGACGGGATCACGCTCTCGATCGAAGAGGGCGACTACGTGGCGGTCATGGGGCCGTCCGGCTCCGGCAAGTCGACGTTCATGAACATGCTCGGGTGCCTCGACACGCCCACGAGCGGCACCTATCACCTGCGGGGCGAAGACGTGAGCACATTTTCCGACGACGAGCTCGCGGAGATCCGCAACCACGAGATCGGGTTCGTCTTTCAGACGTTCAACCTGCTGCCGCGCGTCGACTGTTTGCGCAACGCCGAGCTGCCGCTCATCTACGCGGGCATGTCGAAGCGCGAGCGGCGCGAGCGGGCCGCGGAGGCGCTCCGCAGCGTGGGGCTTGGCGACCGGCTCGACCACCGCCCCAACGAGCTGTCCGGGGGGCAGCGCCAGCGCGTGGCCACGGCCCGCGCGCTCGTGAACCGCCCGTCGCTCCTGCTGGCCGACGAGCCGACCGGCAACCTCGACACGGAGACCGGTGACGAAATCATGGAGCTCATGGAAGGACTTCACCGGCAGGGCAATACGATTCTCCTGGTGACCCATGAGGAACCGATTGCCCACCACGCCCGCCGCGTCATTCACCTCCGCGACGGAAAGTTGGAGCGCGAAGAGATTGTGGACGAGCCGGCCCTGGCGAACGCGGACATCTCAATCGGGTAAGGCAACACACCCGGGTCGCCGCGTCGCTGCCGCATCCACAGACGGTTTCCTCCTGGCATGCCCCCACGCAACGTCCCGCGTCTCCTCGTCCTCGGCCTGTTTCTCCTGTTGCTGCTGCCGATTGGGGCCGCGCCGGCGCAGGCACAAGCCCCCACTGCCTTTACCCTGAGCGGCCGCGTGGTGGACGCGGAGACCGGCGAGCCCCTGCCCCAGGCCAATCTGCGCATCGCGGACACGTACCAGGGCACCATCACGAACGTGGACGGGGAGTACACCCTGGCGCTCGACAGCCTGCCGGTCACCGTCGTCGTGCGCTACGTCGGCTACGAATCCGTCCGGCGCCGCATTACCGCCGATACGGAGTCCCGCCAGGTATTTCGCCTGACGCCCTCGACCGTGCAGATGGAAGAGGTCCAGGTGACTGGCTCCGGGAATCCCGGCGAGACGATCATGCGGCGCGTGATTGAGAACAAGCAGGAGTGGTGGCCGGCGCTCAAGAGCTATTCGGTGGAGGCGTACAACCGGTTCACGGTGGCCAGCGACACGACGATTGCCGCCGTGGCCGAGAGCCAAACCACGGCGTTCTGGGACGCGGAGCGGGGCACCCGAGAGGTGGTGCGCTCCCAGCGCGGCACCGCCAACCTGCAGGGCATTGCCGAGTCGGCCCTCCCGGCCGCCGCGACGGTCCTTAACCTGTACGAAGACAACGTCGGGGTCTTTGGAAATCAGATGGTCGGCGTCACCCACCCGGACGCGCTCGACTACTACGACTTTACGCTCGACACCACGCGCGCCATTGACGGACGGCAGGCCTTCCGCATTGAGGTGGAGCCGGCCAATCGCCTCTCGTCCACGTTCCGGGGCACCGTGACGGTGCTTGACAGCACCTATGCCCTGCTCGAAGCCCAACTCCGCCCCACCCCCTCGCTGAGCACGTCGCGGGTGCTAAAGGAGGTCGATATCACCTTCGAGCAGCA